>JAZBOT010000030.1:0-3736 GCA_036351295.1 Gammaproteobacteria bacterium
CATCTGCCCGATTACCTCAAGCTCACGCTCAAGCCGCTGCTGATATTGCTCGAACTCCGCTGCCGAAGGTTTGCGCACCTGCAGTTTCTTTGCCAGACCGGCGCGGGCCATTTCGGCCAGGTAACTGCCCGCGGTCTCGCCCTCAGGCACTTCGTACTCAGGCAGGCTGCTCTGTCCGAGCTCCAGGCGCACGTTACACCGCTGCGCAATGACGACCGTGTTGTCCAGCGCCTCCGGCAGATCGCGAAACAGCACCTCCATTTCGGCCGGTGTCCGCAGGTACTGCTGATTACTGTATAGCCGGGGCCGTTTCGGGTCACTGAGGGTAGAGCTACTTTGAATGCAGACTCGTGCCTCATGAACCTCATAATCATCGGGCCGTAAAAACCGGACGTCTCCGGTTGCCACCAGCGCACACGCTTCCCGGCTAGCGAGGCCAACGGCGGCGTCAATGTAGGCCTCTTCGCCGTTGCGGCCGGTACGCTGCAGCTCGATGTGATACTCACCTGCAAAACGCTCGCGCATCTCGTCGAGATACGCGGGCGCCCTGTCATCCGGCGACTCGCGCAGCCAAAAAGCCAGTTCGCCGGCACCCGCCGCCGACAGCGCCGTCAGGCCAGCCACCGCGTCGGTTGTCAGCCAGTCAGGCGACAACACAGGGACGCCGGCCCGCTGCCCTTCTTCGTAGCTACGGGTTATCAGCCGTTTCAGGTTCAGAAAACCCGTGTCATTGCGACACAAAACCGTTAACAAACCTCTGCCGGCCGGCAGCGCCGGCGCGTCAACCCACAGATCCGCCCCGAAGATGGGTTTAACACCCGCGGCCAGTGCCGCCTTGTAAAACTTGACCGCACCAAACAAATTGCACTGGTCGGTTAAAGCAACCGCGGGCATCCCATGCTGAGCAACCGTAGCGACGAGCTCCGGCAAACGCACAATACTGTCGACGAGAGAAAACTCGGAGTGCACCCGCAGGTGCACGAACGCCCGACTCATCCGCCTGCTCCCGGCCGCTGTCCGCCGGCCGCCTCGCGCACCGGCCGATAACTCATGCGATGCACCGGACTGACACCGAATTTCGCCAACGCCTCCAGATGCAGCCGGGTGGGATATCCCTTGTGGCTGTCAAAACCGTACATCGGGTATTCCAGATGCAGGGCACGCATCATTTCGTCGCGGGCTACTTTAGCCAGTATCGATGCGGCACCAATGGCCGGACAAATGTCGTCACCGCCGACCAGCGCCTCCAGACGACCCGTAAATCCCGCATCGAGGTCGGGTAAACGATTACCGTCGATACGCAGCAGGTCGGGTTGTACACTCAGACCGCTCACAGCACGGCGCATTGCGAGCATCGTGGCACCGAGGATATTCAGCTGATCGATTTCAGCGACATCCGCAACCGCGACACTCCAAGACACCGCTGCGGCACGAATACTGGCGGCCAGTTCTGTGCGGCGGGCCGGCGAAAGTTGTTTGGAGTCGCGCACGCCCTTGATGGTGGCTCCGTCCCGCAGGACCACGGCCGCGGCAACGACGGGCCCGGCCAGCGGCCCGCGACCCGCTTCATCAACGCCGCCATAGAGGTTCATTAGCCCCCGGCTCCCGCTTTACCGCCGGGAAGCGAGCCCGCCGCCATAACCTCGATGACTGCTTCTGCAGCGCGGGCGCTCGCTCCACGGCGCAGCGCAGCCCCCAATTCGGCAAACTGCCGCAGCAGACTCGCCGTCTCCTGCTCAGAATCCAGCCAACGCAGGACCGCCGCACCGAGATCAGCGCCGACGGCCGCCTCCTGCAAGTATTCCGGTACCAGCGCCGAACCGGCCAGCAGGTTCGGCAACGCGGCAAATTCCGTCTTCACCAGGCGCCGCGCCAGCCAGGCTGTCACCGGATTGACCTTGTACGCTACCACCATCGGACGCCCCAGCAGCATCGTTTCCAGCGTTGCGGTTCCCGACGCAAGGAGCACCGCATCCGCTGCTGCGACCACTTCGCGAGTCACGCCCTCACGGATATCGATAACGTCGCCGAGCCCGCGCAATCCGGCCTGCTCCGCCAGCACACGGGCGATCCTCGCCGAAGCCGCGGCAACGACGAAGCTGAGCTGCGGGTCTTGTTCAAGCAGCCAGACCACGGCATCGAGAAACACCGGGCCGAGATACTCCACTTCGCCCATGCGGCTCCCGGGCAGCAAGGCCACGATCCTACCCTTACTCAGGCCCAGCCCCTCACGTGCAGCGGCTTGATCAGCCGGTTGAGCGATTTCGTCAGCCAGCGGATGGCCAACAAAAGTAGCCGGCACACCGTTGGCCTCGAGAAACGCCTGCTCGAACGGCAGCAGGCACAGCACGTGGCTGCATGCACGCCGGATGCCTTTCACGCGACCCTGCCGCCAGGCCCAGACCGACGGACACACATACTGCACCGTCGGAATGCCAAGCCGACGGGCGTGGGGTGCCAGCCGCAGATTAAAATCCGGCGCGTCAATGCCAATATACAAATCCGGTTGCTCCGCCTCCAGTCGCTTGCGCAGCTCGCGGAGCAGGCTCAGCAGGCGCGGCACGTGGCGAATGATTTCCACCAGGCCCATCAATGCCAGCTGCTCATAGTCGCCCCAGCTGGTGCAGCCGGCGGCGCGCATCCGCGGCCCGGTGATGCCCACAAACTCAGCATCCGGCAACCGCAGGCGAATCGCATCCATAAGGCCGCGCGCCAGCTGGTCACCCGACGCCTCGCCTACCACTATTGCGATCCGCGGCATCGCCCGGGCCTAACGAATGAGGCCGCGCTCGGAGGGCTCGATAAACCGCGAGAAGACTTCGACTTCGGGCTGGCCTTCAGCCAGCACGCGGATTTGCTCTCGCGCTTCCTCGAGGCGCAAATCAGACCGGTACAGCAGGCGAAACACTTCCTTGACACGCCTTACCTGCTCCGGCGTGAAACCCCGCCGCCGCAGACCCTCCGTATTGAGGCCCCGCGGTGCCGCGGGCTGCCCCGCCGCCATGACGTAAGGCGGCACATCACGGCTCACCGCGGCATTGTTGGCTACAAAGGCATGCGCGCCGATGCGCGCAAACTGATGCGCGCCGGAGAATCCGCCAAGAATGACATAATCGTCGACAGTCACGTGGCCCGCGAGGGTGACACAATTGGCGAATATCGTCTCGTTGCCAACCGTGCAGTCGTGCGCAATGTGCACGTAGGCCATTAACCAGTTGTTGTCGCCGATTCGGGTTACCCCTTTGTCCTGCACGGTGCCGCGATTCAGGGTGCAGTACTCGCGGATCGTATTCCCATCGCCGATAACAAGCTCGGTATCTTCACCCGCGTATTTTTTGTCTTGCGGGTCTTCACCGATCGACGCGAACTGGAAAATGCGGTTGTTCCGCCCTATGGTTGTGGTGCCACGCACCACACAATGTGGGCCGATACGACTCCCGGCACCGATCCTGACCCGGCCGTCAATAACCGCATAAGCACCGACGCTTACGCCGTCGTCAAGTTCGACCTCCGGCCCGATAACCGCTGTTGGATGAACGTCATTCATTGCGACTTGTTTTCCGTCCCGACCACATCCCGCACAAATTTCTCCAGTCGCTTCAGCTGAGCAGCCATCGTATCCAGTCGCTTGACACGCGCCACGGTGCGCCGCCAGCGGCTGGCTTCTTCAACCGGCCACGCGCTGGAATAGGTGCCAGCTTCGGTGATGGACCGACTCACGCTGCCGCGCCCCATG
>JAZBOT010000031.1:0-19549 GCA_036351295.1 Gammaproteobacteria bacterium
AAACCGCGTATCCGAGGCGCAGGCGAGCGTGCCGGAGGAAGTCAAACGCCTCGGCATCACGGTAAAAAAGAAACTGTCGTTTCCGCTGCTGCTGGTAACGTTGTACTCCCCGAACGGCACCTACGATGCGGACTTTCTCAGCAACTATCTGACGATCAACGTGCTTGACTCGGTCGCGCGCATTCGCGGCGTCGGCCAGGCCAATGTGCTCGGTGGCAGCGAGTACGCGATGCGGGTTTGGGTCAAGCCTGATCAGCTGGCCAAGCTGGGGCTGACGGTGCCGGATATAACCCGGGCGATTCAGGAGCAAAATGTCATCACCCCGGCCGGTAAAATCGGCGGCCCGCCGGCCGTTCCCGGTACCGAGTTCACTTACACCGTGCGCACCCGTGGCCGGCTGACGACCGCCGAGGAATTCGGCGATGTCATCGTGCGCTCCGATCCGGACGGCTCGCAGGTGCGCGTCAAGGACGTCGCCCGGGTCGAGCTGGGTACCCAGAGCTACAGTGCGAACAGCCGTCTTAATGCGGGCCCGGCGTCGATCCTCGCGATTTATCAGCTGCCGGGCGCAAACGGCCTTGCGGTGGCCGAGGAAGTCAAGCGGGTCATGGCGGAGATGCAACAGGACTTTCCGGACGATCTCGAGCAGCTGGTTTCGCTTGACACCACGCTGGCTATCGAAGCCGGTATCGAGGAAATCGTCGTCACGCTGTTTGAAGCCATCCTGCTGGTCATCCTGGTGGTGTTCGTGTTTTTGCAGAATGCCCGCGCGACCCTGATTCCAACCCTGGCGGTGCCCGTTTCGCTGATCGGCACGTTCGCCGTGTTCCCGCTGCTCGGGTTTTCAATCAACACCCTGTCGCTGCTGGGGCTGGTGCTGGCGATCGGTATCGTCGTCGATGACGCGATCGTCGTGGTGGAGGCAGTGACCACGAAGATGGAGGAAGGGCTGGCGCCGCGGGAGGCCACCGTTGCGGCCATGCGCGAGGTGTCTGCGCCGATCGTCGCCACTTCGCTTGCACTGATAGCCGTGTTCGTGCCGGTGGCTGCGATGGGCGGAATCACCGGCATGCTGTATCAACAGTTCGCCATTACCATTGCGATTTCGGTGGCGATCTCGTCGCTGAATGCGCTCACGCTGAGTCCGGCGCTGAGTGCCTTGCTGCTGCGGCCGCCGGGCACGAGCCGCAGCCGCCTGCAGCCTTTCTACGACGCATTTAATGCCTGGTTCGAGCGCATCAGTTCACGGTTTATGGCGGTGACCGGCGGCCTGACCCGGCGGGTGGGTCGCAGCCTGGCGGTACTGGCGGTCCTTGTTGTCGTCATGCTGGGTTTATTTGCCGCGGTACCGGGTGGCTTTGTGCCGGAAGAGGACCAGGGCTATTTCCTGGTCAACGTGCAGTTGCCCGATGCCGCGTCGCTGGAGCGCACGGATGCTGCGACCGGCCGCATCGAGCGCATCGTCATGGACCTGCCCGGGGTCAAGTCGGTGACCGCGGTGGCGGGATACAGCCTGCTGACTTCGGCCCTGGCCAGCAACACGGCGTTTCTGTTTGTGTCCCTTGAACCCTGGGAAGCGCGGGGCAGCGATCTGCATGTCAAAACCATCATCAACCGGCTGAACCGCAAACTGGCGACGGAGGTGCCGGAAGCGGTCGCGTTCGCGTTCGGCCCACCGGCCATCCCGGGGCTGGGTACGGGGTCCGGCTTTAGCATGATGCTGCAGGATCGCAGCGGCAATACGCCCGACTATCTGGCGACACAGACCGCCAAGTTTATTCAGGCGGCCACCGCGCGCGAAGAAATTGCGCAGTTGATCACGACTTATCGGGCCGGAGCGCCCCAGATCAAGGCAGATATAGACACCTCGGCCGTACTGAAACTCGGCGTCTCGCCCGCGGACGTGAACACGACGCTGGGTTCCTTTCTGGGCGGCGCATACGTAAACGACTTCAACCGGTTTGGCCGGCTGTTTAAAGTGTATGTGCAGGCCGAGCCGGAATATCGCAAGGCGCCCACCGACGTGCGCTACTTTTACGTGCGCGGCAGCGAAGGGCAGATGGTGCCGCTGTCGGCGCTGACCCGCGTTTCGCGCACGTCGGGTCCGGAATACACCAACCGCTTTAACCTGTTCAGGGCAGCGGAGATCACCGGGTCGCCCGCCCCCGGTTTCAGCTCCGCCCAGGCGCTGGACGCACTCGAGGCAGTGGCGCGGGAACAGTTGCCCGGTGACATGAGCTACGCGTGGAACGCGATGAGCTACCAGGAGAAAGCGGCCGCAGGCAGTGGCGCCATCGTCTTCGCATTCGCGCTGCTGTTTGTGTTTCTGATCCTGGCCGCCCAGTACGAAAGCTGGTCCATACCACTCGGTGTGCTCATGGGGACACCGGTGGCTGTATGCGGAGCGATGGCCGGTCTGTTCGTGGCAGGCCTGCTTCTGCCCGGCTACGAAAACAATGTATTTGCCCAGATTGGTCTGGTCATGCTCATCGGCATGGCCGCCAAAAACGCGATCCTGATTATCGAGTTTGCCAAGCTGAAAACCGAGTCCGGCATGGACGCTGTCAGCGCTGCGCTTGAGGCCGCCCGCGAACGCTTCCGGCCCATCCTGATGACGGCATTTGCGTTCATTCTGGGCGTCATCCCGTTATTGATCGCCTCCGGTGCCGGCGCCGAAGCCCGCAAAGTGATGGGACTCACGGTGTTTGCCGGCATGTTGGCGGCGACCTTGCTGGGCGTGCTGCTGGTACCTGCCATGTTCGTCAGCATTGAGCGTCTGGCCGGTCGCGACAAGAACCGCGCGGTGGCGGGAGACGGCGGGTGATCCTGCGCCGGCCGTTGCCGTTGCTGCCGGCTCTTGCCGGGCTGGTCCTGGCGGGCTGCCTGGTGGGCCCGGATTATGAGCGCCCGGAGCTCACGTTGCCGGAAACCTACATGGGCGCGGAGACCACCGATACGTCGCTGGGCGACCTGCCCTGGTGGCAGGTGTTTAATGATCCGGCCATGGTGGCACTGCTCAACGCTGCCGTTGACGCCAATCGTGACCTGCGCGTGGCTGCCGCGCGGGTTGCGGAAGCGCAGGCACGGTACGGCGTGGCGCGCTCTGCGCAGTTCCCGGTGCTGGGCGTCGAAGCGAACGCTGCCCGGGGTAATTCCGGTGAACTGCTGCGGCCGGGCAGCGGGCCGACCAACAGCTACTTTGCCGGGCTCGGGGCCGCCTACGAGGCCGACCTGTGGGGACAGTTCCGGCGCGGCAGTGAAGCCGCACGCGCCGAGCTGCTGGCCTCCGCGGAGAACCGCCGGGTTGTGCTGATTACGCTGCTGGCAGATGTCGCCAGCGCCTATTTGTTGCTGCAGGATCTCGATGCCCGCCTGCAGATTTCGGTTGAAACCGAGCGCCTGCGCCACGAATCGACCGAGCTGATTCGGGCGCGTTTCGCGCAGGGTACCGTCGCACTCATCGATGTGAATCAGGCCGAAGTACAGGAAGCGGAGGCGGCCGCGCAGGTCGCGGCGCTCTCGCGACAGGTGCGTGAGACTGAGAACCTGCTGAACCTGCTGGTCGGGCGCAACCCGCAACCCATTCTGCGCGATGCCTCGCTGCAAACCTCCCTTGCCGAGGCCGAGCAGCGCCTGGCGCCCGCAATTCCGGTCGGTCTGCCCTCGCAGCTCCTCGAGCGGCGACCGGATATCCGCCGCGCGGAGCGGGCGCTGGCGGCCCAAACCGCCCGCATAGGCATCGCACAGTCGCTGCGGTTTCCCGCGATTCGGCTGACGGGCAGTTTCGGGGTCGCCAGCGACGAACTGTCGGGCTTAAGTTCCGGCACAACAATCTGGGGTGTGGGCATCGACCTGTTTGCGCCGCTTATCGATGCTGGTCGGCGGCGCGCTCAGGTGGCTGCGGAAGTGGCCCGCACTGAGGCGGCCGTCAACGTTTATGAGCAAACCGTGCTGGCGGCGCTGCGCGAAGTCGAAGACGCGCTGGCCGGTATTCAGGGTTACCGTCGCGAACTGGCGGCACGCACCCGGCAAGTCCGCGCGGCCCGCAGCGCCAGCAACCTGTCCCGCGCCCGCTATGACGGCGGCGTGACGGACTATCTGGAAGTTCTCGATTCTGAGCGTTCGCTGTTCAACGCGCAGCTGGCGGCTTCGCAGGTCCGGCGGCTCGAACTCGTCTCGCTGGTCCAGCTTTACCGGGCGCTGGGCGGCGGCTGGACGCCGGACGACATCGATCGTGCGCCGCCGGAGCCGGCCGTACCCTGATCCGGCAGCAGCCGGTCCCGCGCAGCCAGTCGCACGAACCAGGCATGCATGCTGATGCTGCGTGCAGCCATAAACAGGATGAGCGCCGCCCACAGCGCGTGGTTACCAAACCCGCGCAGCAGCCACCACGCCGGCAGGAACACCAGCAGCAGAGCGCCCACCATGATCACCATCATCGGCTGAGTGCGCGTAAGGCCCACGTATATGCCGTCGTACAGGAAACACCAGGCCGCGACCAGCGGCAGCGCAATGATCCATGGCAGGTAAGTCAGCGCGGCCTCGCGCAGCACGGGCAGGTCGGTCAGCAAGCGGATAATTGTCGGCCCAGCCAGCCCGTAGAGCACGGCAAAGCTGACGGCGAACAGTGCGGTCCACTGCAGGGTGCGCCGCACGGCCAGCGCCAGCCCGGCGCGGTCGCGCGCACCTGCCGCTTTCCCGGTGAGCGCTTCGGCAGCGTGCGCCATGCCATCCTGCGCATACGAAAAAAAGTACAGAAAGTTCAGCAACAGGGCGTTGATGGCCAGTTCGGTCGCGCCGAGGCGTGCGCCCCGGGCGGTAATAAAGGCCAGCGCAAACATCAGGGCCAGGGAGCGCACAAACAGGCTGAAATTGATGCGGAACAGTCGTGCGTAGCGCTCCCCCTGCAGCCAGTCGGAAAAATACCAGCGCATGCCGCGGGTCCTGCAGGTACGCACGACGAGTCCGGCGCCCAGCGCGCACCCGGCGTATTCCGCAACAACCGAAGCGCGCGCGACGCCTGCCACGCCCTGATCGAGACCGACAACCAGCCACAGGTCGAGCGCTATATTGCTGAGATTAATCAGCAGCACCATCGCCAGCGGTCCGCGTGCATCCTGGTTGCCGAGCAGCCAGCCCAACAGCACGAGGTTGGTCAGTGCCGCCGGAGCACTCCAGATGCGGATATCGAAGTAGCGGGCGGTCAGTTCGCTGACACCGGCCTCCGGCGCCAGTAGCTGCAAGGCCAGCGTGACAATGGGCCGCTGCAGCAACAGCAGCAGTGCCGCGCACAGTACTGCTAACGCCAGTGGCTGCAGCAGGCTGCTGGACATGGCCCGCTCATCGGCCGCACCGAAGGCCTGTGCAGCGACGCCCGTGGTTCCCATCCGCAGGAAATTCAGGCCCAGAAACAAAACGTTGAATATGGTGGCGCCGGCTGCGACGGCAGCCAGATAGCGGGGTGCTTCCATATGCCCCATTACGGCGGTATCGACCAGCCCGAGGAGCGGTACCGAAAGCGCAGACAAGATCATCGGCGCGGCAATGCGCCAAATCGCCCTATGGCTGAAATCATTCTTGGAATCAGCGATTTGCAAGGCCTCTCAGATCTGTGACGGCTGCCCTCGATAGGCAATATGCGCAGCGTACAGTAGACTGACTGCTAACGCTCTTTACTGAAAATAGATTTGCGGAGGCCGCACTGTGAGCCCGAGACTGACCGTTCGTTTGCTAGGCGTTGTTGCGCTGTCAGCTATAACAGCCTGTACCACACTCGACCCGTATACGCGGGAGGAAAAGACCAGCAATGCTGCGAAGGGAGCCGGGATCGGCGCCGCGGCAGGCGTGGTGGTGGGTCTGATTACCGGGGATGACTCTTCCGAACGCAAGAAGCGGGCGCTGATTCTCGGCGGTCTCGGTGCGCTGGGCGGCGCGGGCGTCGGCAGCTACATGGACCAGCAGGAGATGAAGCTGCGCCAGCGCCTTGAAGGATCCGGCGTCAGCGTTACGCGCATCGGCGACAACATCACGCTCAATATGCCGGGCAACATTACCTTCGCCGTTAACCGTGCGGAAATCAGCGCTGGCTTTTATGACGTGCTCGATTCCGTGGCGCTGGTGATCAACGAGTTCGACAAGACTTACGTCGAAGTGGCGGGCCATACAGACAGCAGCGGCTCCAATGCTTACAACCAGACCTTGTCGGAGCAGCGCGCCGGCAGCGTCGCCGCCTACCTGCGTTCACGCGCGGTGATTCCCGAGCGGCTGGTTGTCGTCGGCGCCGGCGAAACGCGACCGATAGCCACCAACGAAACCGAGCAGGGGCGGCAGCTCAACCGGCGTGTGGAGATTACCCTGGTGCCTTTGACACAGTAACCGGTGCGGCCGTTGCGCGCAGATGCTCTGCGAGCCGCAGCGCCAGCGCGACGATGGTGATGGTCGGGTTGGCGTGGCCGCTGGTCGTGAACACCGAACTGCTGGCAATGTAAGTATTGTCCAGACCGTGGACCCGGCAGTCCGTGTTAACGACCCCGTCGGCCGGACTTGCCGACATGCGGGTGGTGCCCATGTGATGACACCCGCCCCAGATCTCGCTGTCCCAGTTTACATCCGGGTCCAGCAGCCAGTCGACCAGCTGAACGCGACCGCCGTTGCGCATGCCCAGCTCGCGGCCGATGAGTTCGCCCATCACGCGTAGTGTTTGCTTGTCGATGGGCAGCACCCGGCATTCGACTTTCATTTGCGGCATATCCAGCGCGTCGCGGTCGGGACGCAGGGTGATGCGACTGTCGGGATTGGGCGCCTGTTCTGACTGCACGTATATATTTGCCGCATTGCCGGCGCTGTCACCCACGTAGGCGTCATCCCGGGAACGCTGCCACAGTCCCGCGACCACGGAGTCGATATCTGTCAGTGCGGTCCACGCCAGCGCCTTGATATCGACTTCGGCCTCGAGGTCGTCAACGCCAATCTTCCAGCCGAAATACAGACGCTTCAGTTCGTCGCGCAATTTAAGCATCGCCGCATAACCCGAGTCCGGATTCGGCAGCCGCTGCAGCATGACGGAGCTGTTGAGTATCCGGTGTTCGCGCTGGCTCGCGACACTGGGGCCGATGCCAGGCACGATCTCGATGCCATTGCTGCGATACGTCGAAAACAGCCGCGCAACCTCACTCTGGATATTGAAGGCCGCGCCGATATCGATATGCGGATGCATCATGAAGTAGCGTCCGATATTGCCGCTGTCGTTGCCCAGACCGTTCGGGCTCACATCCGCCGATGCCAGCAGCAGTCTGGCCGACTCCAGGGCCCCCGCCGCGATCACAAAGCGTGCGGCCTTGATGCGGGCGCGATTGCCCTCGATGTCGCGCACCGTCGCCGCCGTAACAGTGCGGGCTCCGGGATCCGCATGCAGTTCGGTGACGGTCGCGTACAGGAATACCCGCACGTTGGCCGCTTGCCTGAACGTATCGCGGTAGCCCGTGGCAAACTCCGTTGGTTGCGGGCTCAACCGCCAGTAAATGTCGTCCAGTAACTGCAGGTCGAGGTCCGGGTAAGGCCAGTCCGCCGCCTGCAGTTCGGCGCGGGTGTATTCAAAGGCGCCGGCACCGAGCAGCTTGTTGGCCTCCTGATACCAGGGTTCGAGTGCGGCGCGGTCTATCGGCCAGCCGCTGTGGTCTACCCAGTCCCGGCGGGCGAAATCAATCTCGTCTAGCGGCACGTTGTAGCCGCCCCAGTGATTCGTGCTGCCGCCGAAATAACGCAGCCTGCAGAGCGCCGTGTTGTAGTCGCCGCTCTGCTGATCGCTGCGTGCCAGCCGCGCCCGCTGCAGCTCCGGTTCGAGCCCGCCGGTTTCGAACAGGCAGATATCCAGCCCGCTGCCGGCAAGCGCCTGTGCCACGGTAATGCCGGCGGCGCCCGCGCCAATGATGCACAGATCTGCGGCAATCACCTCGTCAGTGGGAAACTGCCGGAAGTCGATGAACACGGCGAGCTAGGCTTGTGCCAGCAGACAGCACAAAGCGCATTCGGAGCGCGCCATGATCCAGCCGTCGATGAGCTCAATATGGCCGCTGCGAAAATCATCGCGCCGGCGGCTGGCGAAAGCCGCGAGCTGTTCCTGCAGCGTCGCGTTTGCAGCGCCACTCAACCCGCAGGCGGCCGCCAGCTCCGCCGTGTTCGCTGCGGGGAACACGGCGCTGCACCGAGCCGCGAGGGCGCGGAGCTCATTTGGGCGGTTAAAGGCATCGGCCAGCTGAGTGCCGCTAGCCGTGTGCGGTGCGCGCCCGGCGGCGGGGTTGGCGACCGCCAGCGTTGCGGCAAGTTGAAGTAAGCGACGTCGATTCACGGGACACCCGCATAGCCTCAGGGCCGACCACCGGCCCTGCGTCCCGGATATTAGCAGGAAGTGATGAGCTTACCGTCTCGCGCGGCGACTTATGCCGGCGTCAAAGCGCTCCGCAGCTTTTTCATGGCGTTGGCTTCAATCTGGCGAATACGCTCCGCCGATACCCCGTACTCGTCCGCCAGTTCATGCAGGGTTTTCTTGCTGTCCTGCATCCAGCGTGACTCGAGTATCGCGCGGCTGCGGTCGTCGAGCGTCTCTATGGCATCCAGCAGGGCATCGTTCGCCTGCACCGTCCAGTCTGAATCTTCAGCCATCTGGGCCGGATCGGATCCTGCTGTGGGCAGGTAGTGAGCCGGCGCGTACGGCGTGTCGCTGCTGTCACCGTCGTCCCCCGGAGCCGGGTCGAAGGCGACGTCGTGGCTGTACAGGCGTTGCTCCATTTCGCTGACTTCACGAGCGGTCACGCCGAGGTCTTTGGCAACGGCCTCAGTTTCCGCCGCGGACAGCCAGCCGAGCCGCTCCTTGGCTTTACGCAGATTAAAAAACAGCTTGCGCTGCGCCTTGGTCGTGGCCACTTTCACCAGCTTCCAGTTCTTGAGTACGAACTCGTGAATTTCGGCGCGAATCCAGTGCACGGCGAATGAGACCAGGCGAACGCCAACGTCCGGATTGAAGCGTTTGACGGCCTTCATCAGGCCGATGTTGCCTTCCTGAATGAGGTCAGCGAGCGCCAGGCCATATCCCTGGTAACCGCGCGCAATGTGCACGACAAAGCGGAGCTGCGACATCACGAGCGTGCGCGCTGCATCCAGATCGTTCTCATCATGGAGACGCCGCGCCAGCGCGAACTCTTCATCTTTGCTGAGCATCGGCACCCCATTGACTGCCTGGATGTAGCTGTCCAGGCTGCCGACCGGGCCGGCAAGAATCATGTTGTACTGAGGTACTGACACCGTGTTCTCCATAGTTGGTTACCGCTCCGTTAGTTTAGCACTCGATGCTTTAGAGTGCTAAGCCTGCCCGAAGTTGCATCAGCGCTTAAATTTTATTCTTATGAAAAACAATTATTTATGTCGGCTGAACCGCCCGCAGATGCCGCGCCACCGCGCTCCAGGCCCCGCCCCAGCCCGCCAGCACCCCCGCGCCTGCCAGTGCCAGCGCTGTGCGGCTGTCCAGACCCTGCAGGCCACTGTCGATGGCGTACAGGCCCAGCAGCTGCTCGGCGGGCCCGGCCAGCAGCCAGCCGCCGCATACCAGCAGCAGTAGCGCCACCAGGCTGCCCAGCACACCATACCAGATGCCCGTGTACAGGAACGGGCGGCGCACAAAACCATCGCTGGCGCCCAGCAGCTTGATCACCTCGATTTCGTCACGTCGGCTTTGAATGTCGAGCCGAATCGTGTTGCCGACCACGATAATGACACCAACGGTGAGTACGACCGCACAGGCAATGACCAACCGGCGCAGTAGCTCCAGGATCGCGTTCAGTCGCTGCACCCACTGCGTGTCAATTTGCACAATATCCACTGTTGGTTGCTCAAGCAGCCGGCGCTGCAGGTCTTCCAGCGCCGGCACGGCCAGGCTGTCGGCGGGGCGCACCAGCAGCGTGTGCGGGAGCGGGTTGTTGTCCAGCGCTGCGAGTGCATCCGCCAGTCCGCTGCCGGCAGCAAACTCGGCCAGCGCCGCGTCGGCGCTGATCACGGTGACCTGTTCGATGCCGTCAAAAGCGCGCACGTCGGCGGCTAGCTTCTCGGCTACGCTTAGTTCGAGGCCCGGGCTCAGGTACACCGAGAAGTCCCGCAGATCATCGAAGTCGCCGGCCAGCGCCCGGCCGTTGCTTACCAGCAAGTTCAGCGTGGCAGGGAGCGCCAGCGCGATGCCGATCACGGTTGCCGTCAGCAGCGTCGTGCCCGGCCGCGCCAGCAGTTCGCGCAACGACTCGACGCAGTTCGTAACGTGCAGCTCGCACCAGCGCCGCAGCCGTGCAGTGCGTGTCGGCCGTCCCCGCTGCATGTCAGTACTGCGCCTCCGCTGCCGCGCCGGTGGCGGCGAGCTCCCCGGCCCCCAGCTGCATACGCCGGCCGCCCAGTTTATCCAGCAGGTTGAGGTCGTGGGTGGCGATCAGCATCGTCACGCCGATGTCGTTGAAACGCCCGAACAGCTTCATGATTTCCAGCGACAGCCAGGGGTCGAGATTGCCGGTCGGCTCGTCGGCAATCAGCAGGCGTGGCCGGTTGACCACCGCCCGCGCGATGCCAACCCGCTGCTGCTCGCCGGCCGAAAGGCTGGCCGGCAGCTGCGCCTCTTTAGCCAGCAAGCCCACCTGGTCGAGCGCCGCGCGCACCCGCCGCGCCATTTCCCGGTGTCCTACCCCGTCAATAATCAGCGGCATGGCGACATTGGCAAAGGTGGTGCGATCGGCGAGCAGCTTGTTGTCCTGAAAGACGACCCCCAGCTGGCGCCGGTGCAGCGGCACCTCACGCGCTGTGAGTCGGCCGATGTTGCGACCGTTCACGAAAACCTGGCCACGCGTCGGCCGCTCAATGGCGGCGATCAGCCGCAGCAGGGTGCTTTTACCGGCACCCGAAGGCCCGGTCAAAAACACCATCTCACCCGGGTCCACATCAAAGCTCAGGTTGCGGAGCGCTTCGCCGGACCCCTTGTAACGCTTGGTAACGTTTTCAAAGCGAATCATGTCAGGCCATTGTCGTCTGCACCGGGGTCGGCCAGCAACGCCGCAACGAACGCTTCGGCGGCGAAGGCATCCATGTCTTCAGCCTGTTCGCCAATGCCGATAAAGCGAAACGGCACATCCAGTTCATGCGCGATCGCCAGCAGCGTGCCGCCGCGACTGCCGCCATCGAGTTTGGTCAGCGTGATACCGGTGAGGCCAATCGCGGCGTGAAACTGGCGCGCCTGCACCAGCGCGTTCTGCCCCAGGCTGGCGTCCACCACGAGCATCTTTTCGTGCGGGGCACTGGGATCTTGCTTGCCGGCCACGCGCACGACTTTCTCCAGTTCACGCATCAGACCGTCCTGGTTCTGCAGGCGGCCTGCCGTGTCGGCGAGCACGACGTCAATGCCGCGGGCGCGGGCCGCTTCAATAGCGTCGAAAATCACGGCGGCCGGATCGGCGCCCTGTTGTTGCGCGATGACCGGTACGCCGTTGCGCTCGCCCCAAACCTGCAGCTGCTCCGTTGCCGCCGCACGGTAGGTATCGCCCGCCGCCAAGAGCACGGTGTGCCCCTGATCAAGCAGGCGGCGCGCGAGTTTCCCGATGGTGGTGGTTTTGCCCGAACCGTTGACTCCGACCATCAGCACCACGAATGGCCGCGGGGTGTCAGGGATAACCAGCGGCGCTTCGTGTGGCTGCAGCAGTGCCGTCAGTTCTTCCCGCAGGGCAGCCGGGACATCAGCCGCTGACTTTACCCGGCGACGCAGTCCCGCGAGAATCCGCGCAGTAGCGTCTACGCCTGCGTCCGCCAGCAACAGGCGCTCCTCAATCTCCTCTTCCAGCTCCGCATCGAAGGCGCGGCCGCGCAACCACGATAACCCTCCGAAACCCAGGCTGCCGCTACCGCTGAAGCGTTGCCGGAGGCGCGCAAAGAAGCCCGGTTTGCCGGAACTGTTGTCGACTGCTGTCATGAGCGCGAATCTTAAGCTATCTGCCGACGCGATGTTCGCCCTGTCGCAAGTCCCGCCGACTCGGCTATGCTCCGCAACCTGAGAGGCGGGTATTCATGACTCATCGAGCCAACAAAAATGCGGCGGCCGTGCGCGTCATTGCGGGTCACTGGCGCGGTCGTAAAATTCCGGTCCAGGGTGACGGCATCCGCCCGACCGGCGACCGTGTGCGTGAGACCCTGTTTAACTGGCTGGCTCCGGTCCTGACCGACGCTCGTTGCCTCGACTGGTTCGCCGGTTCGGGTGCGCTCGGCATCGAGGCGCTGTCGCGGGGGGCCGCGCACTGCGTGTTTGTGGAACGCGATCCGGCGGCGGCGAGCGCGCTGCGCGCCTGCCTGGGCCGCCTCGGGGCAGCCGCCGGCGACGTGTTCGCGGGGAACGCAACGGCCGTGCTGCGCACGCTGCCGGGACCGTTTGACATCGTGTTTGTTGACCCGCCATTCGATGGGCCCGATATCTGCAATTTGTGTACACTTCTCGAACAGTCCGGACTGCTGGCAGACAGCAGTCGCATCTACTTGGAAATGCGGCGCACATCGGAATCGCCGGCGCTGCCGCCCAACTGGCGCAGCTTGCGGCAGAAAAACGCGGGGCAAGTCAGCTTCATGCTTGCCGAGCGCTGCGCCGAACCGACCGCGGAGTAACCCATGGCTGCAGGAGCGCTTTACCCGGGTACGTTTGACCCGTTCACCAACGGTCACGAAGGGATCGTGCGCCGAGCGGTGCGGCTGTTTGGCCGGGTTGTGATCGCGGTTGCGGCCAGTCCGGCCAAAGCGCCGACCTTTACGCTCGACGAGCGGCTTGAGCTGATCCGCTCGGTGGTCGGCGACGTACCGGGTGTCGAGGTGCGCGGCTACGAGGGTCTGACCGTCGAGGTTGCGCGCGAGCTCGGGCTGGCGATGGTCATTCGGGGTCTGCGGGCGGCGGCCGACTTTGAGTATGAGTTTCAGTTGGCCAGCATGAACAAACACCTGGAGGAGGACATCGAAACGGTTTTTCTCACCCCGAGCGAAGCAGAAATGTTTATTTCTTCTACCCTGGTGCGCGAGATCGCTGCTCTGGGCGGTGACGTCGCGTCCTTTGTCAGCCCCTCGGTTGACGCGGCGCTGCGGGCGCGGCTGCAGGCCAACTGACGGTCGGGCCGGGTTACTTAAGCGACGGTCTACAACGAGCCGATACCCATGAATAGAGTCCTGATGCCGGCTGTTGTGCTGGTTTGTTTCGCCGCGGCCGTGCAGGCCGCCCCGGCGCCGGGGCGCGGCGCCATCGCCAGTGCCGACCCGCGCGCAACAGCGGCAGGCTTGCTGATGCTGGAGCAGGGCGGCAATGCGTTTGATGCGGCCGTGGCCGTCGCCAGCACGCTGGCGGTGGTCGAGCCGGCCGGTTCCGGGCTGGGCGGCGGGGGCTTTTTTCTGACTTACGAAGCGGAGGCCGAACGCTACCGGTTTATCGATGCGCGCGAGGTCGCCCCCGCGGCCGCGACTGCCGACATGTACCTCGATCCGCAGGGAGTGCCCGTCAAGGGAGCTTCGGTGAGCGGGCCGCTGGCGGCCGGCATACCCGGTGAGCCTGCCGGACTGGTGCATCTGGCTGAGCACTACGGGACGCTGCCCCTCAAGACTTTATTGCAGCCGGCGATCGCCTATGCGGAGAAAGGCTACCGGATTGGCCCGCGGGCCCTGCTGGGGTTGCGTTTCAGGCGGGACACTGTCGCCAGATCTCCGGCCATGGCGGCGGTCTTCCTCCGCGACGGCGAGCTGCCGGAAGTCGACGATGTTATCGTCCAGCCTGATCTGGCTGCCACGCTGCGGCGGCTCGCGCGCAGCGGCTTCGACGGCTTTTATGACGGGCCGACCGCCGACCGCCTGGTTGCAGGTGTGCGGGAAGCCGGCGGCATCTGGACCCGCGCGGACCTGCGCAATTATCGCGTGATCGAGCGGCAGCCGCTGGTGACGTCTTACGCCGGCATGCGTGTCATTACCGCGCCACCGCCATCGTCCGGCGGGGTGGTGCTGGCGCAGCTGTTTAATTTTTTGTCCGGCTACCCGCTCACCGAATTGGAACCGGCGCAGCGCAAGCATGTCCTGATTGAAGGCATGCGCCGTGCCTATCGCGACCGCGCCGAGTACCTGGGCGACCCGGGCTTTGTGGAGATGCCGCTGCGGCGGCTGCTGGCGCCGGACTACATGGCCGCGCAGCGGGCCACGGTGAGCATGGAGCGGGCGACGCCGAGCAGCGAACTTCCGGCCGTCTTTGATGACGGTAGCGCCGGTACCCAGACAACCCATTTTTCGGTGCTGGATGCGGCGGGCAACCGGGTCGCCGCCACGATTACCGTCAACACCTGGTACGGGGCCGCGTTCATGCCGCCGGGCACGGGCGTCGTGCTGAATAACGAAATGGACGACTTTTCTATCAAGCCCGGAGTGCCCAACGAGTTTGACCTGATCGGCAATGAGGCCAACGCAGTGGCGCCCGGCAAGCGCCCCCTGTCCAGTATGTCGCCCACCTTCCTGGAGGGTCCGCGCGGCGTGGCGATTGTCGGCACCCCGGGCGGCAGCCGCATCATCACGATGGTGCTGCGTGCCGCACTGGCCTGGTTGGAAGGGAGCAGTGCGGCCGAGATGGCTGCGCTGCCGCGGTTTCATCATCAATACCTGCCCGATGTCGTGAATTATGAAGCGGCGGCCATACCGCCCGCCGAGGCGGCCGTGCTCAAGTCGCTCGGCCATACGCTGCAGCCGTCACGCCGCAGCTTCGGCAACATGAATATCGTCACGTGGGATGCCGCGTCGGGTGCCGTTGAGGCGGCTACGGACCCGCGCGGTGAGGGCGAGGGAAGCGTGTATTAGCGGTTAGCGCTGGCAGTGGGTGCAGTAATAGGTTGAGCGTTGCGCCTGCACGATGTGGCGCACCGGGGTTGCGCAGGCCCGGCACGGCTCGCCGCCACGCTCGTAGACTTGCAGTCGCTGGCGGAAGTAGCCGGGCTTGCCGTCGCCGCCCCGGTAGTCGCGCAGCGTCGTGCCACCCACCTGAATCGCTGCGGCCAGCACCGCGCGAATTTCCGCAGCGAGACGTTCCATGCGCTGCAAGGCGATGCGGCCGGCTGCCCGCTGCGGGTGAATCCCGGCCCGGAACAGCGCCTCATTGGCGTAGATATTGCCTACCCCGGCGACCACCTGACTGTTCATGATGAATGACTTGACGGCGACTTTGCGGTGCCGGGCCAGTTCCCACAGGTGGGCACCGTTAAATCCAGCGCCCAGCGGTTCAGGCCCTAGTTGTGCCAGCAGCGGGTGCTGCAACGGTGTCATGCCGCCCCACAGAAGCGAGCCAAAGCGCCGCGGATCGTTGAAGCGGATAATGTCGCCGGCGTCGGTGCAGATATCAAAGTGGTCATGCGTTTCGGGCGGCTCAGCTGGCATGACAATGCGCAGGCTGCCGGACATACCCAGGTGCATCAGCGCGGTGCCTGCCGCCGTTTCGAGCAGCAGGTATTTGGCCCGCCGACTCACCCTCAGCACGCGCTGGCCGCGCAGCCGTTGCTCCAGCCCGGCGGGTACCGGCCAGCGCAGGCGGCGCTCGCGCACCTGCAGCGCCGAGATGCGGCGGCCTTCCAGCGCGGGAGCGATTCCGCGGCGGGTGGTTTCGACTTCGGGAAGCTCGGGCATGGCACTGTATAAGACATTCTGCTGCGCAGGCCAATCCCTGCGGCGGCCGCAGCGGGCGTGACTGAAGCCGCGGTTGTGACGGCCTGACTATCCGCTGCCGGCAGGTTTCGCTATAGTCTGCCCTTTAAACTGTCCAGTTACTTGAAGATGGCTCAATATATCAACGGCTTACTAAACCTCAACGCGTGGCAGCTGGTCGCGGTGGCCATTGGCTTCATCCAGTTCACGATGATGGCGGTTACCCTGTACCTGCATCGCGATCAGGCGCATCGTGCAATTAACCTGCATCCCGCTTTGCGGCAGGTATTTCGCTTCTGGCTCTGGTTTGCCACCGGCATGCACACCAATGAGTGGGTGGCCGTGCACCGCAAGCATCATGCCATGTGCGAGCGCGAAGGCGACCCGCACAGCCCGCAGGTATTCGGGTTGCGCAAAGTGTTGCTGGAGGGTGCCGAGCTGTACAAGGCCGAAACCCAAAACCGCGACACGATCGACAAGTACGCGCGCGGCACCCCGGACGACTGGATTCAGCGCCATCTCTACTGGCGCTATCCCAACCTGGGCATCACCCTGTTCGTCCTGATGTGCATCATGCTGTTTGGCGCGCCCGGCATTATTGTGCTCGGCGTGCAGCTCATTTCTATCCCGGTGTTTGCCGCCGGTGTCATTAACGGCCTGGGTCACCATACCGGGTATCGCAACTTCGAGACCGCTGACGCTGCGACCAACCTGGTGCCGTGGGGGCTGTGGATTGGCGGCGAAGAACTGCACAACAACCATCACGCGTTTCCCACCTCGGCAAAGTTCTCCGTGCGCCCGTGGGAGTTCGACATCGGCTGGATGTATATCGTGCTGTTCCGCGCCGTGGGTCTCTGCGAGGTGCGGCGCCTTGCACCGAAGCCCGGGATGAGAACCAACCCGCGCATTGACTTGCAGACGCTGCAGGCGGTGCTGGTCAACCGTATGCACGTCCTGCGTGATTACACGCGCACGGTGACCCTGGCCGAGTTTCACGAGGAGCGGCGGCGGTTGGCTGCAAGTGGTAACGCGCTGCTGCAGCGCGCCCGCAAGCTGCTGGTGCGGCGGCCTGAGCGGCTTGATCCCGAAGCCCTGTCCCGGCTGGACGAGCTGCTGGCCAAAAACGCCCGGCTGCGCCAGGTGCACGAGTTTCGCGAACAACTGGTCGGTATCTGGGAGCAGGCTAACGTTAGCAACGAGCATCTGCTCGAGCAGCTGAAAGCCTGGTGCGCCGAGGCTGAAGCCAGCGGTATTCGCTCGCTGGAGGAGTTCTCGGCACGGCTGCGCGCCTACATGCTGCAGCCGGCCGCGGCTACTTGATCAAGACGCGGTGTCGCGGCCGGCCGCGCGTCACCATAAAAAAAGCCCGCATGTGCGGGCTTTTTTTATGGGCATACCGGTCCCGGGAAGGGCTATTTAATTTTGCCTTCTTTGTACATCACGTGTTTGCGCACCACCGGATCGTACTTGCGCACTTCCATCTTTTCCGGATGCAGGCGCTTGTTCTTGTCGGTGGTGTAGAAATGTCCGGTGCCCGCTGAAGAAATCAGCCGAATTTTATCGCGCATCTCTGGATGCCCCCTAGACGTTCACGCCGCGGCCGCGCATGTCGGCCAGTACTTTGTCGATACCCTGCTTGTCGATGATCCGCAGGCCCTTTTGCGACACGCGCAGCTTCACATAGCGCTGCTCGCTCTCGACCCAAACCCGCTTGTAGTGCAGGTTCGGCAGGAAGCGGCGCCGCGTGTGGTTGTTCGCGTGCGATACATTGTTGCCCGACATGGGGCCCTTGCCGGTCACTTGGCAGACGCGTGACATGTTGTATTACCTATACATTCATTCAGTTACATCGTGTGGCTGCGCAGCCGCAGCACCACGGGAGCCCGACTTTATACCAGTCCGGAGGCTGGCAGGCAAGGACAAAGCGCGGCTCGCCAACCGCTGCGCAGCCGGGTGCGGGGCTACAGCAAGCCCCGGCTCGCCAGCGAGACGCAGCAGTTGTCGCCGATGATGAAGTGATCAAGCAGGCGGACATCAATGAGTTCAAGCGCATCGCGGATGCGCCGGGTAATCAGCTGATCTGACTGGCTGGGCTCAGCGACCCCCGACGGGTGGTTGTGCGCCAGAATAACGGCCGCCGCGTTGCGCAGCAGAGCCTGTTTAACGATCTCGCGCGGATACACCGCCGCCGCGTCAATGGTGCCGCGAAACAGCTCGTCAAAGGCCTGCACCCGGTGTCGGTTGTCCAGAAACAGGCAGCAGAACACTTCGTGGTGACGGTCCCGCAGGGTCGCCAGCAGGAAGTCGCGGCTGTCGGCGGGCGACCCGATGGTCACGCCCGGCTGCAGGCGTTCGCGCAGGCAGCGGGTGCTGCACTCCCGGGCCGCCAGCAGGAGCGTGGCTTTGCCCGGGCCGATGCCCGGCACGCTGCTCAGTTCAGCAATGCTGGCGTTGAGGATGCCGCGGATGCCCCCGAAGCGGTCGAGCAGCGCGCGGCCGAGGTCGACTGCCGAGCGTCCGCGGCTGCCCTGGCCCAGCAGGATGGCCAGCAGTTCCGCGTCCGTCAGCGAGCTGCTGCCGGACGTGCGGAGCCGCTCACGCGGGCGCTCACCGGCCGGCCAGTCACGTATGGTCAGCGTTTTCACGCCTGTCAGTTTGGACCGGCGAGTACCGGCGCTGCGACTGCCGAAACTGCCCGGAGCGCTCACAAACGCGCACCCCGTCACCCATTTGGTGTACCTTTGGCGCATCGCATAACAACACCAGCCAACCGGATGACAGACCTCCATGGAAAGCGGGTTCTGCTGGGAGTAACCGGCAGCATAGCCGCCTACAAAAGCCCCGACATTGTCCGCCGCCTCAGAGAGCAGGGCGCGGACGTGCGCGTGGTGTTGACGGCGAGTGCCGAAAAGCTGGTCGCGCCGGCGGTGTTCCAGGCCGTTTCAGGCGAGCCTGTCCGCGGCGATATCTGGGATGCGCAGGCTGAGGCCGCGATGGGCCACATCGAGCTGGCGCGCTGGGCCGACATTATCCTGATTGCGCCGGCGACCGCTAAC
Source organism: Gammaproteobacteria bacterium (assembly GCA_036351295.1). Classification (GTDB taxonomy): domain Bacteria; phylum Pseudomonadota; class Gammaproteobacteria; order Steroidobacterales. The sequence continues at coordinate 18,777 of JAZBOT010000031.1, forward strand.
GTGATCGCACAGCTGGCAAACGGTGCGGCAGATAACCTCCTGACAACGCTGGTGCTCGCCAGCGATGCGCAGCTGGCGCTGGCTCCGGCGATGAACCAGGCGATGTGGAACGATCCGGCCACTCAGGAAAACTGTGCCGTACTGGCGGGCCGCAACGTGTTGTTTATTGGTCCGGCTGAAGGCTCGCAGGCCTGCGGGGACAGCGGGCCCGGGCGCATGATGGAGCCGGTGGACATTGTCAGCCGCCTGGCCCGCGGTGGCGCCGATGGCGCGCTGCAGGGTGTGCGCGTAGTGGTGACGGCCGGGCCGACACGCGAGCCCATCGACCCGGTGCGGTTCATCAGTAACCGCAGCTCGGGCAAAATGGGTTTCGCGGTGGCCCGCGCGGCCGCGCAGGCCGGCGCCGACGTGCTGCTGATTGCCGGCCCTGTCAATTTGCCGACCCCGCCGGGGGTGCAGCGGCTGAATGCCGAGACGACGCAGCAAATGTTCGACACCACGATGGCGAACATCGCTGACGCGCACATTTACATCGGTGCGGCCGCGATCGCGGATTATCGGCCGGTAGCGGCGGCAACCCAGAAGATCAAAAAGCAGGCCGATACGCTGGATATTCACATGACCCGCTCGCCCGATCTGCTGGCTACCATCGCCGCCCTTGATGACGGGCCGTTTGCCGTGGGTTTTGCGGCGGAAACTGAGAAGCTTGAAGAACACGCTACGGCGAAACTCGAGCGCAAGCGGCTCGGTATGATCATTGCCAACCTGGTTGG
>JAZBOT010000032.1:0-3394 GCA_036351295.1 Gammaproteobacteria bacterium
AGCGCGGACTCGGCGTCGAGCGAGCCCAGCTGCGCCCCGATCGCCAGCAGCGGCAGCGCCGCCGCGGGCGCGCCCAGCGACTGCAGGTAGTCGCCGTAAGGGATGTCCAGCGGCTCAACCTCATCGGTGAGCCACGCGCCGAGGTTCGGCAAAGGATACGGCTGCGGGATAAACATGCGCGAGAGGGCCGCCGGACTGACGGCGCGCAGCTCGCCCTGCAGCGGATTGCTGTCCAGCTCCGGCCACTGTTCAGCGGTGAAGGCCTGACCGCCAATATGGAACCAGTAACCGGGCGGGCTGTCCGGCCACGGGGCCAGCGGTACATCAAGCTCCGCCGCGGTATCCAGGACCCGGGCGTACAGCGCGCCGACATCAGCCGCGCCGAGTTCCGGCGCGCCGGGCGCATCGTAGCGGGTGTTAACCCGCCCGCCCACGCGGCCGGCGGCCTCGAGCACGATCACCCGTGCCCCGAGCGATTCCAGCAGGCGGGCCGCATGCAGACCCGCCAAACCGGCGCCGATAATGATCACGTCGGCTTTTTCAGTGGGCGGCGCACAGGCGCTCAACAAGTGGGCGGTCGCACCCGCGGCGGCTCCCGCAAGCATGCGGCGTCTGGAAATAATCATGCGTATCTGCACCTCTTGTATGACCCGTAGCAAACTACCATCACCGCAGCAGCAGCGGCGTAAGTAGATTCCACAGATTCGATCACCGCCGGTTTTGGCTAGTCTCAGTAAACCATTTAGAAGGGGTCCACCATGCACGCACAGTATTCCATCGCTTCGTCAGCTCGCGCCACCGCGGTGCTGATGTTTCTTGCCACCTCCGTCGCGTTCGCCGGGGCCCACGAACAAAAACAACAAGGCGTCAACGTCGGCCCGGGCGAAATGGGTTTCGACGCCGTCATTATTGACGGTCCACCGATCACGGCCGACCAGGTGATGAGCGACGACCACGCCGACTATCCGCGCGGCATGACCTGCGCCGAATGTCACACCGTTGATTTCGACCTCGATTTCGTGACCACGGCCAGCAAACAGTTCATCAACAATTTCCCCAATCTGGAGCAGGATCAGATCTGGGAGAAGGTCGTCGCCTTCCTGCCCGGCCGTGAGCGCTTTGCGATCGCGACGGTGGAGGACGACATGCCGACAGCAACCACCGTAGACATGGTGCTGGACACCGAGGAAAAGGCGTTCTACGTCGTGTCCGAGCGCGGCACCGAAAAATTGCTGCAGCTGCGCAAAAACCCCAACATCAGTGCCGTGCGCTTCAAAGGCTGGACGGTTGCCGAGGGCGGCAAGAAGCAGTGGATCAGCGTCCAGCTCAAGGGCACGGCCGAGGTGATCGAATCAACCGATCCGCGTTTCGGCAATATTCTCGATAAGTACAATCTGGTGCGGGTCTCAAAGCCGCGCGCCTTCCGCCGCTTCGACATCATCAAGGTAACGCCGAAGCAGATTTATTATTTCGACACCACGCTGGGTGCCGACAACTATTCGCCGTATCAGCTGTGGCTGCGCGACGACGATGCTTGAGCAAGGTTGACCGGTTTGCGCCAGCACGGCGCTGAGTAACGACTGCCAACGGAGGCAACACGTCATGTACATCAACTTCTGGTATCCCATTACGCGCAGTGAAGACCTCGCCATGGACAAGCCTGAAAAGGTCAAAGTGCTGGGCGTCAACCTGGTGGCATTTCGTGACGAAGAAGGTGACGCTCATGTGCTGAGCGATACCTGCGTGCATCGCGGCGGCTCGCTCGGCGGCGCCTGGTCGGCCGGGCCCAATGTGCCGCGTATCGTCAACGGCTGCATCGTCTGCCCGTATCACGGCTGGGAATTCGGCGGCGATGGTCAGTGCAAAAATATCCCGTCGATCGGCTACGGCAAGAAGCCGCCGGCGCGCGCCAAAATTGACTCCTACCCGGTGCAGGAGAAGTACGGCATCGTATTTGCTTTCCTGGGCGATTTGCCGGAGGAAGAGCGCCCGCCGCTGCTGGAAGTGGAGGAATACGGTCAGGAAGGCTGGCGGGCCAACACGGTGCTGGTACTCGAAGTCGACTACTACTACGAACGCTCCATCGAAAACGGTCTTCACCCGGAGCACAACGAGTTCGTGCACCCCACCCACCGCTTCCAGGGCCAAAACCGGGACAGCTACAAAGTCAACGAGATCGAAATTGAAGACAACCGCAACGGCTGGGGGTTCTGGTTCTGGCATCCGTTCGACGCGCCGCCGCTGCCCGATAACAAGCATGAAACCGCGGCGGGCTCCGGCGGCAGCACCCCGTGGGGTAAGGCCAAGGCGAACCGCAGCGAGGTCAAGGCCGGCGGCGGCACCTACGGGCCTAACGTGATGCCGACCTACATCAACATCGCCGAGGACAAAATGTTCCGGCAGTACTTCTTTGAGCAACCGGTGGACGAAAACAAGACGCGAATATTCTTTCTGAACATGCGCAACTTCATGCTCGAACCGGAAAAGGATGGTCCTATCCATGCGCGCAACAAAGTCGTAGCCGCGCAGGACATCGCCATTCTTAATGACTTATACCCACGCCGGACGCCTACCTCCAACACCAAAGAGGTGTTGATGCCGGCTGACGCGCCTATTGCCGAGTACCGCAAGTGGCTGGCGCTATTTGATGACAAGGGCTGGCGCATCGACTGGGATGCCATGCAGGAACGCAACGGCAAGGACACAGCGTTTGCGATCCCCTCCCCGGCCCGCCGCACATCGGGCAACTGGGTTGTGGAGCCGGTGCCGCTGCTCAAGGGTCGTGCCGAGCGCGTGGAACAGCAGAAAGCCGGTTAGCCGGCAACAGGCCGCCGTCCAGCGGTGGCGCGGGTCGAGACCTGAGGAGCACAGCTATGCAAGCAGCACCCTTAGCTGACGACAATTACGACATATGCGTTGAACCGCTCACCGGAGCCGTGGGCTGCGAGATTCGCGGCATTGATGTCGCCAACCTGACCGCAGACGAATTTGCTCAGGTTTATCAGGCGTTCCTCGAGTACTGCGTCGTGCTGCTGCACGACCAGGAGCTCACGCAGGAGCAGTTTGGCGAATTTGGCAAACGTTTTGGCAAGCTCGAGGATGAGCCGTTTCTGCCCACCAAAACGGACGTGCCCGGGGTCTACTACTTCCGCGGCGCACCGGCCAACGCCAAATCGCTGTCAACGCAGAAACTGGGCTGGCATGCCGACCACACCTATCTGCCGAACCCCACCAAAGCCGCGATGCTGTACGCAGTGGACGTCCCGCCGGCCGGCGGCGATACGCTGTTTGCCAACAGCTACCTTGCCTATGAAGCGCTGTCACCGGCCATGCAGGCCTTTCTTGAGGACAAAGTCGCCGAACACGACGTGCTGTGGTACGGGCTCAAGTCGGG
>JAZBOT010000033.1:0-15598 GCA_036351295.1 Gammaproteobacteria bacterium
AACCTGATGGACACCGAGGCTGGGTTACGGGCCTATCACGAGGGACATATTCCCGGCGCCCGCTACGCCCATCTGGACGACGACCTGGCGGCTCGGCGGGGGCCTGCAACCGGCCGGCACCCCCTGCCCGATGCGGCCGACTTCGCGGCGCGGCTTGCGGACTGGGGTATAACGCCCGCCACGCGGGTTATTGCCTATGATGCGGCCGGCGGTGCTCTGGCGGCGCGACTCTGGTGGTTATTGCGCTGGGCAGGTCATCAGCGTGTCGCGCTGCTGGACGGTGGTTTGCCGGCCTGGACGGCTGCGGGCCTGCCGCTGGAAACCGGCGCGGTAACTCCCGGCACGACGGTGACCACCCCGTACCCGGTTCGCCCGGGCAGCATGCCGACGGTCACCACCGCGGAGCTGCAGCGCCGGCTGGCCGCGGGAGTGACGCTGCTGGATGCCCGCGACAGCCAGCGGTTCGCGGGCGTGACCGAGCCGATTGACGCACGTGCGGGGCACGTCCCTGGAGCACGCAACTGGCCGTTCAGCAACAACCTCGACGCGGACGGCCGATTTCTGCCGGTCGACGAACTGCAGGGGCGTCTGGCGAGCTGGCTGGGCGCGCCGGGCCACAACGGTATCGTGAGCATGTGCGGCTCGGGGGTGACGGCCTGCCACACGCTGTTCGCGCTGGAGTACGCCGGACTGACGGCTGCGATGCCGGCATACCCGGCTTTGTATGTCGGTTCATGGAGCGAGTGGATCGCCGATCCCGACCGCCCGGTCGCGGTTGGCACTGCGGCGAACTGACCGTGAACGTGCGCCCGGGCGCATCACAAGGCTAAAATGCCATCTGCCCGCCGGACGCCGTCCCGAGTGCATGCGCCGGCCTCGCTAACCAAGGAATGAAGTTATGAATGCCAGCCTGTTGCAGCGCGATCACTCATCAGTTCGCGGCACTATTCGCTACACCAGCAAGAAAGCCGGCCGCGAGGGACAAATACGCGGGCGCGAGTACTTTATGACGAACACCTTCGCGGACGGCGCACGCACCATCATCGTTCACAGTGAGATCGATGATCGTCCCAGTGTCATGCGCGATGCGACCTACAGTCTCGACAAGGACTGGCGACCGACGGACTGTTCGGTGCGCCTGGTGGTGGATGACAAGTTTATGGGGTCGGGCTGGTTTCGCATGGGTGATGGCTTCATCGAATGCGAAACCTATACGGCGCTGGAGGGACGGGTCAGCCAGCGTATGGAAACACGCGGTTGGCCCAAGACATTCCAGAACCACGCGATCGCATGTGATGCCTGGCACATGCGCTTGTTCGACCGCAGTCGGCCCGGCGAAGTGCAGGCGCTGGATGAAATGCTGCTGTGCTCGCCCGATCATCGCGGCGCTACCGGGCCCATGCTGTTCAAAATCGGCATGCACGTGAAGTATATCGGCGAGGAGCGCATTACCGTGGAGGCCGGCGACTTCGATGCGTATCACTTCCAGATGGTTTCGGCACCGGGGCTGCCGGAGGCGCACCCTGACTACGACCTCTGGTGCACGGCGGATGGCAACTTTACCTTTTTACTCGGCGATATCGGCGGCTATATGCAGACCTACTACGAGTTGACCGAATTGACGGGTGACGGGGAGTAGTCGCTGCTACTGCGGGGTCTCCGGACGTTGGATCAGTTCGAGTAATTCGCCGGCCGGTCCGCGCAGAATGCCAACCCGCGCGCCTGCATAGGGCGAGCGCTCAATGATGTGCGGGCGGGTCACCCAGTCCAGTTCCCCGCCGGGCATACGGTCGACCGTGAAGCTCACCATCGCTATCCCGACCGGCAGCTCGCCGGGTGTGACGTCGCGCGGCGGTATGACGGCAGGCAGTTCATCCAGTTCAATAAAGTAGCCCGGCGCGAGGTTCACGAGCGCGAGCGGGTAGGTCGTCTGCAGGTCGAGGTCGTTGGCGCGGGAAATAGTGCTGATCGGAAAGGGGATCGGTGGGTCAATAGCGAGCCCCAGCTGCGCCCCGTAGAAGTCCTGAAAGGCCTGCATCGAGCCGCCGCCGGCAACCATGATGAACGGCCGTTCGACGGCGGGCATCGAGGCATCGAGCCCGAGTGCGGCCGCTGCTCCCGGATTGCTCGTGAGGTACAGCAGCTCGCGCCCGGGTCCTATCGCCTGCATCACCCGTGGTGCATCGGGTGCGTCCCACAGGGCACGGGGGGCACCAATGACGGAGAACGCGCTGTCGGCCATGCCGGCAGCGATCGGGTCCGGGTTTGCAACCAGCAGCTCGGTGGCGTTCCAGCCATGGCTGGTCATCGGCTGGTATGCCGCCGCCGCCGCACTGGCGACGAAGCGCACCACGGCAGGCGCCGCATTAGAAGGCTGCATGACGACGTATTCCCGGCCCTGCATGCCGCTCGCCGCCCAGTGTTCGGCGAGTTCCGCGCTGACGGCGCCGCGCTCAGTGACCTGATAGTCGAAATGCTCACGCCACGCGTCTTCCACCTGGGACAAGTTGGCGACGGTAATCGTGACAATGGCTATCTCTTTCAACATCGGGATTCTCCGGCGGGATGAGCGGTAGGGAAGATGATGCCGCAATCTGCACCTGCCTGTGAAGATTGCAGCGCCGTGAGCACGCAGTGTGTAGAATGCGGCGCAAGGTTGGCGCCGCTCTGGCGGCGTCTGGAAACGGGTTGTTGCGGGGTATCCCTATGACATCAGCTGGGCCGGAAACCGGATTCTACCGCTGGATCATTGTGCTGTGTTCGTTCCTGATTCTGTTCGTGTCGAACGGCATGACGCTGGGCGGCATCACGGTGTTCGATCTAGAGTTGCTGAACGCGCTGAGCGAGAGTACCGGCCGCGAAGTGGCGCTGGGTGAGCTGAAGATTCGCGACGGCCTGATGTTTCTGACGGCGGGTTTGCTGGGCATGGCCGCCGGTTGGCTGGCGGACAAAGTCGGTGTCAAGCCGCTCATCCTGGTGGGCCTGGCGCTGCTGGCGCTGGGTAATTTTGCCTACAGTCGCGTGGTCACGCTCACCGATATTTACCTGATCCACGTCGGGCTGGGTTTGGTGCTGGTGCTGTGCGGCCTTATCATCAATGTGTATCTGGTGTCGCGCTGGTTTGACAAAAATCGCGGTCTGGCGATCGGCCTGGTGCTGGCAGGCACGAGCCTCGGCAACGCGGCGTTCCCGCAGCTGAACGCCTGGTTGCTGCAAAGTTATGCCTGGCAGGAGGTATTCCGGCTGCTGGCCTTTGTGCCCCTGGTGTTGCTGCCCGTGGTGTTTTTTCTGGTGCGAAACTCGCCTGAAGATGGCCGCAATGCCGCCGGCGGTCAGGCGCCGCCGCCGGCCCTCACGGGGTATACGCTGACCGAAGCGTTTGCCAGCCGCAATTTCTGGATAATCTGCACCCTCGCGTTCTGCACCTTCTATTCTATTCTGGGCATGAGCACAGTGACTTTCGTGTTTTTGCGCGAGGCGGATTATCCGGCCCAACTCGCTGCCACCGGCGTTACGATTTTGTTTATCGGCGGGCTGGTGGGCAAGGTTCTGAGCGGTTATCTCGCCGAAAAGCTGGGCCGGAAGCGGGTGTTGCTCTGCGGGCTCGGGCTGATGCTGACCGGGAGTTTCGGCCTCGTGCTGGCAGTGGTGCAGGGCGGTGAGCTGTTTATCTGGATCGGGCTTGTTGGCTTTGGCTTTGGCTGGGGCGGTATCTACACACTCATCCAGTTGCTGTCGGCCGATCTGTTTGGGCTCAGGTCGCTGGGCAAAATTCTGGGTGCCGTTAACGTCGTCGACACATTGGGTGGTGCGCTGGGTCCGGTCATGACGGCACGTTTGTTTGATCAGACCGAGTCGTTCCTGATTTCGTTTGGCGTCATCGCGGTTTTGCTGTTGGTTGCCACGGTCGCGGCAATGTTCCTGCGCATGCAGGATGCGGCGTATCTGCAGCAGCCGGCCGCCGTGCACTGAGCGGAGTAGGGTTATGCCTGACAAGGTGGTGACCAGCGCCAGCCTGCGTGAAGTCCGCTATGAAATTCGCGGCCAGCTGGCGCAGCGGGCGCATGACATGGAGCGGCAGGGCTACGAGATCGTCTCGCTGAACATCGGAAATCCGGGGCTGTTCGGGTTTCGCACGCCCGAGACGATCCGCATGGCCATGATCGAAAACCTGCCGACCAGCGAGGCTTATTGCCATCAGAAAGGCATCTTTCCGGCCCGCGAGGCCGTGGTAATGCAGCAACAGAATCGGGGCGTGCTCGATATTTCGGCCGAGGAAGTTTTTATCGGTAACGGCGTCAGCGAGCTGATTGACCTGACGTTGCGCGGGTTGCTGAACCCGGGTGATGAAGTGCTCGTCCCCAGTCCTGACTATCCGCTGTGGACCGCTGCGGTCACGCTTAACGGCGGCCGGCCGTTGCACTACCGCTGCCCGCCGGAGCGCGCATTTGAGCCGGACCTGGAGCATTTGCGCTCTTTGATCTCTCCCCGGACCCGGGCGCTGGTGATTATCAACCCGAATAACCCGACCGGCGCGGTGTACAGCCGCGAGACGCTGGAAGCCATGGTGGCGCTCGCCGAAGAGCACCAGCTGGTGCTGTTCAGCGACGAAATTTACGACGGGATGACCTACGACGACGCAGAGTTTGTGCCGCTGGCGCCGCTGGTTAAGCGGACTCTTTGTGGCACTTTCAGTGGTCTGTCAAAGGTCTATCGCGCCTGCGGCTTTCGGGTCGGCTGGGTTGCCTTCAGTGGCGTTTCGGAGCGGGCGGAAGCCTACCTGCATGCGCTTGATTTGCTGGCGTCGCTGCGCCTGTGCAGCAATGTGCCGGGGCAGTGGGGCGTGCAGACGGCGCTGGGTGGTTACCAGAGTCTTGCGGAGTTGTGCCGGCCCGGCGGGCGGCTGTATGAGTCGCGCCGTGCGGTACTGGAGGCGGTGGCCGCCAGTCCCTTTCTCACCCTCGTGACCCCCGGGGGGTCGATGTACGGCTTCGTGGGCGTCGACACGACCACAGTGCCGTACTTTGATGACCATGATTTTGCGCTGTCGCTACTGGAGTCTGAGCATGTGCTCGTGGCGCCGGGGTCGAGCTTCAATGTGGACTACCGCAATTATTTTCGTATTACGTTGCTGCCGGAAGCCGGAGTCATCGAAGACGTGTTTCATCGCATCGACAGGGCTTTAAGAAAATACATAGAAAACAATAGGCAATAGCCTACTGTGGGTAAATAACTTTAGATGTATGAGCGAGAGCTCGCCGCGTTGCGTGAGGGTGCAACGGTCGTTACCGCCAATAACCGGCTGGCCCGCACGTTGCGCCATGCCTATGACGCGCAGCAAGCGGAATCCGGCACCGCGGCATGGTTAACGCCGGATGTGGTCAGCTGGTCAGCATGGCTGCGCCGGCTGTGGCAAGTCAGCCGGCTTGAGGGTGGCAGCGCGGCGGGCTGCACATTGCTGCCGGACAGTGCCGCGGATTACCTGTGGCAGCGCACCATTGCGGAACTGGAGGGTGATCAGGCCGGGCTGCCGCTCGCACAATTCGCCCGGGGAGCGCGGGCTGCCTGGCGTCTGGTAAATGACTGGCAGGGTCTGGGCGCCACCGAATGGACTCGTCCGGACCTCACGCCTGATCAACAGGCTTTCTTGCGCTGGTCAGGCCGCTATCGGGACCGCTGCCGGGCATCCGGCTGGGTCGATGCGGAACGGCTCCCGGAGCTGCTCGCCGCCGACCTTGCGGCGGGCCGCATAACCTGTGGCGCCGCCGTCGTGTTTGCCGGATTTGATCTCTGGCCACCCGGCTGGGCGGCGCTGCGGGAAGCGTGCACCGTCGCGAACACGGACGTACAGGTTCTCGATGCACCAACAGCCGCGGCGCGGCATGGCGTTGTCGGACACCCTTGCGCGACGCCGGACGCGGAGCTGTGGCAGGCAGCCTGCTGGGCACGGGGCCTGCTGACAGAACGGCCGGCGGCGGTCATCGGGGTCGTGGTGCCGGACCTCGCGGCGCGCGCACCTCAGGTGCGGCGAATATTTCTCGATGTACTGGCGCCCGCCTGGCGTCTGGGCCCGCTGCCGCATGATCTGCCGCTGAATGTATCTTATGGCGCGCCCCTCAGGGATGAGCCCATCATTTACGCCGCTCTATCCGTGCTGGAGTTGCTGCGCGGTACGCTCAGCTTTGATGATCTCAGCCTCCTGCTGCGGTCGCCCTGGCTGTCCGGAGGCATCACCGCAGCGCCTGCAAACGCGCGGGCAGAACTCTATTTGCGGCGCAAGCTGCAGCTAGACACCGAGGTTGACGCAGCAGGCCGGCATAGCCGCGAGATCACGCCGGAGTTTGCCGCCATCCTCGACGCGGTGCACGGGAGCGCAGCGGATGCCGCACGCCCGCGCAGTGCTCGTGACTGGGCTGAGTTGTTTGCCGAGCTGCTGCGGACCGCCGGCTGGCCCGGGGAGCGGCCGTTGGACAGCCGCGCCTACCAGGCTGTTGCAGCCTGGAAAGAACTGCTGGCCGATTTTGCCACCAGCGCCGACGTGCTGGGCCCGCTTACTGTACCGCGGGCGCTGGCGGCGTTGCAGCAGCTGGCCGCTCAGCGTTTGTTCCAGCCGGAAGGCCCGCAGGGCGGGGTGCAGGTCATCGGCGCGCTGGAGGCAGCCGGCCATGAGTTCGACGCACTGTGGCTGTGCGGTATGGCCGGCGAGCTCTGGCCACCCTCGGTGCGGCCCAGCCCCTACCTGCCGCTGGCGCTGCAGCGGGGTCTGAGCATGCCGGACAGTTCCCCTGCTGTAGCGCTCGCGCTGGCCCGCGAGCGCACTGAACGGCTGCTCCGTGCGGCACCCGAGGTCTGCGTAAGCTGGCCGACGGAGCTCGATGGGGAACCCACCCTGGGGCTGACACCGCTGGTTTCCGGGGTCGCGCCTTGCCACCTCTCCCCCCCGAGCCCGGTGGCCGGCTGGAACCGCACCGTCCTCGCGGCTGCGCCGGCGGAGATGCTGGAGCCCGATCCGCCGCCGCCGTGGCCGGTCGGCCGGGTAGCGCGGGGCGGTGCGGCCCTGCTGACGCGGCAGGCCACCAGTCCCGCAGACGCGTTTATCGAGCATCGCCTGGGCGGCAGGCTGCTGGAGCCGCCGGCCTTCGGCATTACGCCGCGCCAGAAAGGCGAGTTAACGCACCTGGCGCTCGAGGTGCTGTACCGCGAGGCCCCCGCGCAGCACCGGCTGCGTGCTCTGAGCCGCGCGGAGCGACAGGCATTACTGGAACGCACGCTGCGGCAGGCAGCGGGGCGGTTACCGGGCGCCGGCACGCCGCTGCTGCAGCGCCTCACTGAACTCGAGCTTGCTCGCCAGCTCGAGCTGCTGGAACGCTGGGTGGAACTCGACCTCGAGCGGCAGGAGTTTGTGGCGGTGCAGGTCGAACTGGCGACCGAGGCGGCCGAGATCGGCCCCCTGACACTGCGCCTGAAGCTGGACCGGCTGGACACCCTGGCCGACGGCGGCTTGCTGGTCATCGACTATAAGACCGGTATGGTCAGTCGGCGCGTCTGGAACCCGGCGCAGCCCGGTGACCTGCAGCTGCCGCTGTACGTCAGTACCCTCGCGCCGTTCGCAGCCGGCGTCGCGTTTGCGCAGCTGTCACCGCACGGCATCGGCTATGACGGTGTCGGCCAGCCGGACCTGGATATTCCCGGGATGCGCAGTCCGGGCACGCGGCAGCGCACCGAAGTGCGCTTCACGCGGCCCGACACCGACACCGTGATCGAATCCTGGGATGAACTGCGGGAGGTCTGGCATGCCCGACTCGAGGCGCTGGCCTTCGATTTCGCCGCCGGTGATTTTCGTCTGGACCCGCGCAACCCCCAGTCGGGTCGGGGCCAGTTCGCGGTCCTCACACGCTTGTTCGACGGCGGCCTCGCGCTGGCCGACGAGGACATCGGGATGGCCGAAGAATGATCGCCGACAGCGCAGAACGCGCCCGGGCCAGGGATCCGGCACGCTCGGTGATCGTGCAGGCGCCTGCGGGGTCCGGCAAAACGGAGCTGCTGACACAACGTTACCTGGCGCTGCTGGCACAGGTTGAAGAGCCGGAGCACGTGCTGGCCGTGACGTTTACGCGCAAGGCCGCCGCGGAGATGCGGCACCGGGTGCTGCGGGCACTGCGGGAACCGGTCGGTGACGAGACCGACGAGCGCCTGCCGGAAACGGCCGAGCTGGCGCGCGCGGTCGCGCAGCAAAGCGCGCGCCGCGGCTGGCGGCTCGCCGAACACCCGGCCCGGCTGCGCATTCGCACCTTTGACTCGCTGAGCAGCTGGCTGGCGGCCGCCGCCCCGGTAAGCGACAGTCGCGGCGCTGCGCTCGGCCGCGTCGCGGAACAGCCCGGCGAGCTGTACGAAGCCGCAGCCCGGCGGGTACTGGAGCTGATGGACGACGCGACGTTCGGGCCGGCGCTGACGACGGTGCTCGGCTATCTCGACAACCGGACGGACCGTTTTGTGCAGCTGATGGCACAGATGCTGGCACAGCGCGACCAATGGTTGCCGCTGTTCGGCACCGGGCGCGTCACGACCGCAGCCCGCGAGGCGCTGGAGGCGGGTCTGCGCGCCCTGGTGCGGCATGAACTGGAGCAGCTGGCAGCCTGCATTCCGTTGCCGATGCGAGTCGGCCTGGCCCGGGTGCTGCCCCCGGCCGGGGCCTGGCTCGCGGCGTCCGGAACGGCATCGCCACTGACCGCCTGGGCGGAATGTAACGAGTTCCCCGCGCCCGTCCCGGACGCGCTGGCCCAATGGCAGGCGCTGCCCGCTTTTTTCCTCATCGCGACAGAGACGCAGGAGCCACAATTCCGCACCGAGCGGGGCGTGAACAAAACGCTCGGTTTCGCGACGCCCAAAGACGGTGGCGATGCCGCGGTAAATGCCGCCGCCAAAGCCCTGGTCGCGACGGCCCGCGGTGATGCCGGCCTGCTGGCGGCCCTTGGTCGTGTCAGGGCGCTGCCGCAACCCGCGTATTCGGATCACCAGTGGGCTGCGCTGGCCGCCTTTATCGAGGTTCTGCCGCTGGTTGCCGCCGAGCGGGAGGTGCTGTTTAACCAGCGCGGCGCCACCGACTATGTTCAGGTTGCCCGGCAGGCGCTGGCGGCACTGGGGTCAGACGGCTCGCCCACGGGACTCGCGCTGGCGCTTGACTACCAGATTCAGCATATCCTGATTGACGAGTTCCAGGACACGTCGCGCAGCCAACTGGCTTTGCTGCGGGAGCTCACCCGGGGCTGGACTGCGGGCGACGGGCGGTCACTGATGCTGGTCGGCGACCCGATGCAGTCGATCTACCGGTTTCGCCAGGCTGACGTGAGCCTGTTTCTTAACCTGTGGGACAACGGCTTGGGCGACCTGCCGCTGGAGCCCATCACGCTGAGCTGCAATTTTCGGTCGGTGCCCGCGGTGGTTGAGTGGGTCAACGCGACGTTCGCCAGCCTGATGCCGGCCAGCCACGAACCCAGCACCGGTGCAGTGCGCTTTGCGCCCGGCACCGCACAACGCCCGGCCGTTGCGGACAGCGGCGTCTGCTGGCATCGGTTTTTTGCCCCCGGACGGCTGGACGAGGCGCGGCGGGTCGCGGACCTGGTCGCTGCGGCCCTCCAGCAGAATGCCACCGACCGTATCGGTATCCTGGTGCGCACGCGTAATCAGGCCCGGCTGATCGCCCCTGAGCTGCGCGCGCGGAATATTGCCTTTGCGGGCGCGGGACTTGAGCAGGCAGGTGAGACCGGGGTCGAGCAGGACCTGCTGGCACTGACCCGGGCGCTCAGTCATTTGGGAGATCGGGTTGCATGGCTGGCGCTGCTGCGCGCGCCCTGGTGCGGTGTGTCGCTGGCTGACCTGGACACGCTGGCGGGCAGTGACTGGGACAGCACCGTCGTTGAATTGCTGGACAGCGTCGAGCGGCTGACTGGCCTGTCGGCAGACGGTCTGGCCCGCCTGCAGCAGTTTCGCGATGCCGTGTCCGCCAGCCTCGCACGCAAGGGCGAGCTGTCCCTGCGCGATTGGGTGGAAGGCGCGTGGCAGCGCCTTGGCGGTCCCGCCTTTCTGCAGACCGAACGAGAGCTTGAACTCGCGGAGCAGTTTTTTCAGCAACTCGAGGCGCACGATGCAGGCGGCGATATTGCCGCCGCCTTCGATCTGCATACCCGCCTGCCGGACCGCCAGGACAGCCCGGCCGAGACCGGCGCGCGGGTGCAGCTGCTCACGCTGTTCAAAGCCAAAGGGCTCGAATACGACGTCGTGATTTTGCCTGCGCTGGACGGGTTTACCCGTAGCGATACGCGGCAGATGATTGCGGCGCATGAATACTTTGGTCCGGACGGTCACGCAGAATATCTGCTGGCGCCGCTGGAAGCGCCCGGTCAGCCCGAAGACCCGCTGGCGAGGCTGATCCGCGGCTTGCAGGCCGAGCAGCGTGCCAACGAACTCGACCGTCTGCTCTACGTCGCGGCCACCCGCGCCAAGCGGCGGCTGCATATTTGTCATGAACTGAAACTTGATAAAAACGGTGAGCTGGCCACGCCGCGCGCCGGCTCGCTGCTCGCCCGGCTGTGGCCGGTTATCGCGGCAGACTGCGCGGAGCTGAACGGACCGGCGGGCACGCCGGAACAACGCGAGGCCTGGGTGCAGCTGCCCGTCAGGCGGCGGCAGGCGGAATGGCGGCCGTTGCCGCCGCCACCCATGCTGCCGTATGCCGCGCTGCCGCCCGTTACGGAGGTGCCGGAGATTACTTACGACTGGGCCGGCAACGATGCGATGCGCATCGGCCGGGTGGTGCATCGCTGTCTGCAGCATATTGCCGAGCGCGGACTCACCGAGTGGCGCGACGCGCAGCGGGTGGCCGGGATGCTGGTTGAGGAAGGCGTGCAGGCGACAAATGTGGCGGCCGCTGCCGCGGAGGTCAACCGTGCCCTGCAGGACACGCTGAGGGACGAGCGCGGCCGCTGGCTGGTCGGCCCCCACGCGGAAGCCGCGGTGGAGTTGCCGGTGACCGTCGTCAACGCGGGGCGCACGGAACGGCTGATTGTGGACCGGACTTTTGTGGCGGCGGACGGCGTGCGCTGGGTCGTCGACTACAAAACCAGCCGCCATGAGGGCGGCGATATCGAGGCGTTCCTCGCGCGCGAAGTCGACCGCCACACGCCGCAGCTGGCGCGCTACGCCCGCGCCCTGCAAATGCTGGACCCGCAGCGAACCGTGCGCGCAGCGCTTTACTTCCCGCTGCTGGGTGTGTTCCGCGAGTTGCCCGTGGCTGGCCCGGAGTAGGGTCTATATCGAGCCGGCGAGCTGAAAGAACCGGGTACCGTCGGGTTCAGCCGGCCCCAGGAAGCTCAGGTTGTTCTGCAGCGCCGGGGGGGCATTGGGACGAGCTTTGATGCGGGTCTTCAGATCGTAGTCGCCGGGTGGCGTCAGCACGAGGGTACCCGACAGCTCCAGCGGCCCGCCGATGTCACGTAGCTGGCCAGTCACAACGTCGCGCGCGGTTTCAGTCGTGGTGTCAAACTCAAAGCCGATGCTGCCGACTGTTTGCGGGACGCCCTGGCCCATCAACGCGCTTGACAGGTCGCGGATTTCGCCGGTGCCGATCAGGCGGACCGGCCAGTTGTCGATCAGTTCGAGCTCCACCAGGCGCGCTGCCAGCTGACCGCCGATGTCGCCAATGCCGACGAGCCCCTCGAGCATGCCCACGTCAATATTCAGCGTCGCATCCCGCAGGCTGATCGCGCCACCGATGCCGAGCGCGCCGTAGCCCTCCAGAAACCCGCCGCTCCAGCGGGTGTTGATATCCCCGGCGAGGCGGCCGGTGAACAGCCGCAGGACCGACAGGTCCCACTCGGTGTTGCGGAGCTGCAGGCCGCCCGCGTTGATAATTCGGGCACGACCGCGCCAGACCGTCCCCTCGATGCCAAAAGCGCTGACGCCGGCGGGCGCGAACCAGCCGAAAGCGGTCCGCGCCGGGAACAGCATGATCACAAATGCCAGCAGCAGCGCCAGCCCGGCCAAGGCCAGTTTACGGTGCAGGGTCATGTCGCTATCCGGCAGCACGCTGCAGCACGAGGCTACAGTTCACGCGTCCGGCACCGGCGTCATCAAAGCTGGCATTGATGGTCGTCATGCCGTAGTTGTCATTCAGTTCGCCCAGCCAGCTGACCAGGGCATCAAACGGCGCGCCCTCAAACCGCAGCCGGACGCCGTCGCCTTCAGGCTGGTTGCGCTTCAGGTAGCTGGCCAGCTGCCGCTGCCGGGTAGTGCGGTCGATGATCACCACAATAGAGTCCCCGCGGCCCTGCTGCGCAGCATTCCGTTGCGGCCCCGCGGGCAATGCCTGGAGCTGGGCCGCCAGTTCCTGATAGTTGGCCAGCTCAGCCCTCTTGGTCGTGACGCGCTCGTCCAGGCCGGCCGCCGTCTTCAACAGGGGCTGCACACCGAGTACCCAAATGACGCTGATGCCGACAAACACCGCGCATACCAGCACCAGCAGTCGTTCGCGTGCCGAGAGCTCGTTGAACCAGTCGCGCATTACGCGCCCCCTGCCGCTTCGATCTTCATGCGGCCCTTGATCTTGTCATCGTCAGGATTGGCCGACTGTATTTCGGCCGCAAATTCACCCGGGGCGACAATTTTCTGCCGCAGTTGATCAAGGCGCGCCACGTTGGGCGCCAGCAGCTGCAGGTCGAGCTTGCCATCGCGGTAGCTCAGCGCCTCCATCTCGATATCCGGTGTCCCCGCGAAAGCACTGGCGACCGCCGCGATGCTTTCGGCAAACCCCGGGCCTGCTTGCGCCGCTTCCTCGGCGCGAATAACGCCGAGGCGCCGGCGCAGTTCAGGCCAGGCATTGGCTGTGCCGTCGGCGTCACGGAACGTCGCCAGCAGCAGCTGTTCGGCTGCAGTGTCCAGGCGCTGTTCCTCGCGGCTAAGCTGCCACAGGTCGACACCCTGGCGCACCAGGAACAGGGCTGTAAAACCTGCCAGCAGGAGCGCCGCCAGACGCCACTGCGGCCAGTGGATGGCCAGCTCGGTTTTCGGTGCATAGACACCCTGCAGCAGATTCACGCCGGGGTTATTCAGGATTTCGCTGGCCATACGCGCCAGGCCTCCGTCGTCGACCAGCCGGATATCAAGGCTGGCGACGCGGAGTCGCAGGAGCTCCCACAGCATGGCATGGCGTTCCTGCACGGCGGGGTGTTCGTAGACCAGCAGGTTCACGGGGCCGGCCCCAAGGGCCTCTGCGGTGGCGGCAGCTTCGCCTTCGGCCGCTGCCGCGTCTGCTTCGGCGTCCGGGTCTGCTGTGGCTTCCGACGGCAGTGCCGCCGGCGCTGTAACCGGCGCATTCTCCTGCGACATGAGCAATTCGAGCGTGGCGTGCAGCGAGTCGTGATCGGCAACGGTAATCAGGCCACCGCCATCGCGGATGATGCTGCGGTCGACGCCAACGAGCACCGTCAGCGTATTGGGCAGTGCCCCCAGCGCGTCGCTTTCGGCGTACAGACCGTCAAGCCGCAGGCCGGCCGCTGCGCACTGCTCCTGCCAGCCTTGCAGGGTTGCGTGGGTGACCACCGCGACCTCTACTTTACCGGTCGCATCGCGCTTGCCGCAGGCGAAGTGCTGGTCATCGACATCCCCGGCCAGCTGCTCTTCCAGCGCAAACGGCAGAGCCTGGCGGATCTTGGCCGGGTTCTTCAGCGGGATGACGGCCGCTGTGCGCAGTACCGACTGGGCCGGCGCCAGCGCAATAACCCGGCGCCCCTCGGCCAGCTCCGCTGCCGTCTCCAGCGGGCCTTCGGCAGCCGCCACGCGCAGTGTCCCGTCCGCATCCACAACGACCCAGTCCGCAGCGGCGGCGGGCGAGTCAGGCAGGCGGATCACGAGTGTTTCGGGCATTGTTCAGTCCAGGCCGAACGCGCGCACGCGGGTAATGATCGAGCCATTATTGCCCGACCGGTCGAGCAGACTGTACATAGTCAGCGTCTGCCTGCCAATGATCACGTTCACACGCAGAAAGGCGCAGCTGCTTTGCACCGTGGTATACGTCTCCGCCCGCGCGGCCACATCCGTGTTGTTCCAGTTGACCTCGTTGGTCGACTGCCAGCCTTCAACCTTGCCGTTGGCGGCCACGGGACGCGCTGCCAATATCGTTTCGGCGTCGCCCAGCGGCATATCCATGAGCGCCGCCAGCAGCGCGGCATCGCCGATAAAGTTGATGTTCACCGGCGTTATACCGCCGGTGCCACTGCCGCACCAGCCCGGCGGCAGCGCCGTCAGATACTGGTCGAGCAGGGCGAAAGTCGCTGCATCGACGCCAAGTATCCCGCGTAGTTCGCTGCTATCCAGCAGGTAGTTGTTGGCAGCGCGATAGGGTGGTGTCAGGCTGGTATAGGCATCGTCTTCGGCCCCGATCGACTGGGGTACCGTGTCGTTATCGATCCAGTCAGTCATCGTATCGATTATCGCGGGGTCAACATCGGCATTGCGAAACGCCGGCAGGTTAAACAATGCCTGAAACTGCTGGCGGACGTCGGCGTCCACCCCGGCATTACCGGTCGCGCTGACCAGATTGTTGACATTGAACTTGCTGTGCGCGTCAAACAGCTGCCCCTGCATCTGGCCGATCACTTCGCCACTAAGTTCCAGCGGCAGCAGCACGTTGTATTCATCCCAGTACAGCGGGCTGTCGTAAGGTCCGACCAGCCGCAGATGCTCTGTCAGCGCGTAAATCGCGACCGCCTCCGCGCCGAGCGCAAACTGCCGGGCTTGCTCAATATTCAGGGTTGATTCTGTGCGCCGCACGTTGAGCTGGTTGTCCCAGGCAATTTTTGCAGCCAGCGTGGTGGCGATGGCCACCAGCAGAATGGCGGTGATGAGGGCCACACCCTGTTGCTGCCGACGCCGGCTGCCCATCAGCCCGCGACCTCGACCAGGCGGGTTATTTCACCGTAGCTCTTCAGCTCCAGCCGGTAGCGCACGGCGCGCGGCAGGATCGTCAGATTGGCGGCGCCGGCGGGCGGCCAGCTGGGCTGCCAGACATCCGCCGCATCCAGGAACTCAATCGCGAAATCCTCCAGATCACGCAGCAACTCCTGTTCGCGTGGCTCTGTGCTCAGCAGGCGGTCCAGCACCGGCCAGTAATCGCGGTAGAGAATCCGCGCCTCCGGGTCATACCGGTACTGCACGCGCTGCAGGGTGCCCCGGTTGTTCGTCAGGTCCGGATTGCGCCAGCCGTTGCGGGTGAGCTGCACCTGCACCGCTTCCTGTTGCTCGATGACCAGTGCCGGGACCTGGCCGCGCCCGAGTTCGTCGCGCACACTGCGAGGATACAGCTGCCCGAAGTCCGTCTGCAGCAGGCGCACCGTGCGCTGCAGATCCTGCAGTTCGTCAAGCCGCTCGCTGATAATCTGGCGTTCTTCTATCACCTGTTGTGTCCCGCTGTACATCACGGCGGCCATGAACGCGAAGATGGCCATGGACACCAGCAGTTCCAGCAAGGTAAAGCCTGCGCTGCGCGAGCGGCCGATCATTCGAGCGGGTTCCCGTCGTCGTCCAGCCGGTTGTCATCCGCCTC
>JAZBOT010000034.1:0-10308 GCA_036351295.1 Gammaproteobacteria bacterium
AATTGTTTGCTGATATTGAAGACCGGCCGGACAACACCACGCGCTTTCTGGTAATCGGGCGGGAGTTGTTTCCGGCAAGCGGCGACGACCGCACCAGTTTGTTGCTGTCGACCGTTGACGCTGAAGGGGCCGGCGCTTTGTATCATTTGCTGGCGCCGCTGGCTGAAGACGGGGTCAGCATGACCCGGATCGAATCGCGGCCGTCACGCCGGCGGAAGTGGGACTACGTGTTTTTCATCGATATCGATGGTCATGTCGACGACAGCAATATCAGTCGCGCGCTTAGCCATCTGGAGAAAAACACACAGCTGTTCCGTGTGCTGGGCTCGTATCCGAAAGCTGTCGTTTAGGGCCTTTGGTAGCCAGGGCATGCCGGAAGACAACGCGTACCTTAAGCTGGCGGCGCCCGGCATAGCTGGCCTTGCACCTTATGTGCCCGGCAAGCCCGCCAGCGAAATAGAGCGCGTTTATGGCGTGCATCATGCGCTTAAGCTGGCCTCCAACGAGAACCCGATGGGCCCCGCGCCCGCGGCGCGCGCGGCAGTTGCCGGCGCGACCGCGCTGGAGCTGTATCCCGACGGCGCAAGTTTCGAGCTGCGCAACCGGCTCGCGCAGCATCTGGCTGTGCGCCCGGAGCAGCTGACGCTGGGCAACGGGTCGAACGAGATTCTGGTGATGCTGGCTGAGACGTTTCTGACCCCGGCACACAACGCAGTCATCGATCAGTATTCGTTTGTGGTGTATCGGTTGGCGATTCAGGCCTGCGGCGCCGAGCCACGGTTTGCGCCGGCCTTTCCGCCAGACCACGAGAGCCCGTTGGGGCATGACCTTGAAGCGTTTAGCGCGGCCGTTGATGAGCACACGCGGCTGGTGTTTATCGCCAACCCCAACAATCCGACCGGGTCGTATATTCCGCAGGATAAGGTCCTCGCCTTCCTCCGCGCGATGCCGTCACATGTGATCGTCGTGCTGGACGAGGCCTATCTGGAGTATGCGTTAGAGTCCGAAGAGGCCGACACCACGAGCTGGCTGGAACAGTTTCCCAATCTGGTCATCGTGCGAACCTTCTCGAAAGCCTACGGGCTGGCGGCGCTGCGCGTGGGCTACGCCGTGAGCCATCCGGATCTGGCCGAGTTGCTCAACCGCGTGCGCCAGCCCTTCAACGTTAACAGCCTGGCGCAGGCAGCAGCCCGTGCAGCGCTGGACGACCAGGCCTGGATCGCTGCTGCGGTAGCCGACAACGTCACGCAGCGCAGGTGTCTGGCGGACGGCCTCGCGGAACTGGGCTGGCGGAGTCTGCCGTCGCGGGGCAATTTTCTGCTGGTCGATTTTACTGCGCAGGACACGGCAGCCGCTGTGAACGAGTTTCTGCTGCGGCAGGGCGTTATCGTCCGCCCGGTGACGAATTACGGTCTGGCACCGTACCTGCGTATTACAGTGGGCGCGGACTGGCAGGTAAAGCGTCTGCTCGCCGCGCTCGACCGGTTTGCGGGGTAATGGCATGAGTAATACGCAGTCTATTGTGGCTGAGCCCGGCACGGCGGCGGGCGGCAAGGTCCGGGTTCCCGGCGATAAATCCGTTTCGCATCGTGCACTGATGCTCGGCGCCATCGCGACCGGGGATATGCGAATTTCCGGGTTTCTGCCCGGCGAAGACTGTCTGGCCACCCTCGCGGCGTTGCGGGCCCTCGGTGCCGATATCGAACTTGACGGCGACAGCGTGAAAATTCGTGGCGTCGGTATGCACGGTCTCCGGGCGTCGCATCACGCGCTGGATATGGGGAACTCCGGCACCGGCATGCGGCTGCTGGCGGGCCTGCTGGCCGGCCAGGCCTTCGATAGCGAGTTGACGGGCGACGATTCGTTGCGGTCACGACCGATGGAGCGCATCGCCGCACCCCTGCGCGAAATGGGTGCGGCGGTAAGCACTCATGAGGGGCGCGCGCCATTGACTATCCGCGGTGGCCGCACGCTAACAGGTATTGACTACCGCAGTCCTGTCGCCAGTGCGCAGATCAAGTCGGCGGTGTTGCTGGCAGGTCTCTACGCGCAGGGCCGCACCTGCGTTTACGAGCCAGGTGTTTCGCGTGATCATACCGAGCGCATGCTGCAGACCTTTGGTGTGGAAGTGGAGACGGGTGCCGGGTATGCGGCGCTGAGGGGCCCGGCGGCGCTGCGGGCGTGTGATGTTCAGGTACCCGGAGATCTCTCGTCCGCGGCGTTTGTGCTCGGGGCTGCGTGTCTGGCCACGTCAGGCATCACGGAGGTGCAGCAGGTTGGCGTTAATCCGACGCGAACCGGGTTGCTGGAGATTCTGCGACTCATGGGCGCGGATATCGTGGTCGTCAACCCGGCTGTCGCGGGTGCTGAGCCCATCGCTACTTTGCGGGTCTCGCCGGCGCCGCTGCGCGGTGTTGAGATTCCGGCCGAGCTGGTGCCTCTGGCCATTGACGAGCTGCCACTGGTCTTTGCCCTGGCGGCCTGCGCGACTGGCCAAACCGTTGTGTCGGGCGCGAGTGAGTTGCGGCATAAAGAGAGCGACCGTATCGCGACCATGGCCACCGGCCTGCGCGCACTCGGCATACGGGTTGATGAGCGCGAGGACGGGGCCGTTATCCACGGCGGAGCTGTTCAGGGTGGCGCTGTCGATTCAACGGGTGACCACCGTATTGCGATGGCTTTCGCAGTGCTTGCCGGCCGTGCGCAAGGCGCCGTAACCATTGCTGACACCGCCAATATCGCAACTTCGTTCCCCGGCTTTACGGCCCTGATGAACTCACTCGGGTTGCGGCTCCATGAAGCGGGCAGTGCATGAGCCAGGCGTCGATCCCGATCATTGCTATAGATGGCCCGGGTGGGGCCGGCAAGGGCACGGTGGCGCGTGCCCTGGCCGAGCGGCTGCACCTGCATCTGCTGGACAGTGGCTCGTTGTACCGGGTAACTGCGTTCGCCGCTCAGGCCGCCAACGTCGACCTGAACGACACGGCGGGCGTCGCGGCCGTTGCCCGCGGCCTTGACGTGGACTTCGTGCCCGGCCCGGATGGCGTCCGTATTTTGCTGGATGGCGCAGATGTGAGTGATGCTGTCCGCAGCGAAAAGGGCGGCGCGGCGGCCTCCGTGGTGGCCGCCAATGAGGCCGTCCGCAGCGCGCTGCTGCTGCGTCAGCGGGCTTTCGCCCGGGCCCCGGGGCTGGTCGCGGACGGCCGCGACATGGGGACGGTGGTGTTTCCGGAGGCCGGCCTGAAAGTTTTTTTGACCGCCAGCGTTGAGGAGCGGGCCCGCAGACGCTATAAGCAGTTGAAAGACAAGGGAATGGATGTTAGCCTTCCCGCCCTTTCCAAGGACATGGAAGCGCGCGATAAGCGCGATTCTGAGCGCTTGGTGGCGCCATTGCGGGCGGCGGAGGATGCCCGCGTACTGGATTCTACTCAGCTCGGCAGCGACGCAGTGATCGCGTTGATCATGAAGTGGGCTGTGGAGACCTATCCCGCACTGGCGGGATAAAACTGGCAGGGAATTTTTGGGTCCGGTCGGCATTAGCAAGCGCATGAGCTAATGGTGTCGAGCCGGTTTTTTTAGTAACTACGGATTGCGCATGCAAATGCCAGTCAACACACAGGTCCGCCGAGCGGCGGTTTAATCATCTAATGTCAGAAAGTTTCGCAGAGCTGTTCGAGTCGAGTCTCGCAAGCAGCCAAATCAAGCCCGGTACGATCCTGACCGGTAAAGTTATCGAAGTTTCGCCCGAGGTCGTGATCGTCAGCGCCGGCCTCAAATCCGAAGCCGTTATTCCCGCCAGCCAGTTTCGTGACGAGAATGGCCATATGGAGGTTGAGGTCGGCGATCAGGTCGAGGTTGCCCTTGACGCCGTTGAAGACGGTTTCGGTGAAACCCGCCTGTCACGCGAGCGGGCCAAACGGGCGCGGACCTGGACGGTTCTGGAAGACGCCTTTGAGAAGGGCGAAATTATCACCGGTATCATTAACGGCCGCGTGAAAGGCGGCTTTACCGTCGAAATTGATTTCGTCCGGGCGTTCTTGCCGGGCTCGCTGGTTGATGTGCGCCCGGTGCGCGACCCCTCTTACCTCGAGGGCAAACCGCTCGAGTTCAAAGTCATCAAGCTCGATCAGAAACGTAACAACGTTGTCGTGTCGCGACGAGCTGTGGTCGAGGAAGAGTACAGCGAGGAGCGCGATAAGCTGCTCGAAACGCTGCAGGAAGGCACGATCGCCAAGGGTGTGGTGAAGAACCTGACCGATTACGGCGCGTTTGTTGATCTCGGTGGCATTGACGGCCTGCTGCACATTACTGACATGGCCTGGAAGCGTGTTAAGCATCCGTCCGAGGTCGTTGCGGTGGGTGATGAAATCGACGTCAAGGTGCTGCGCTTCGATCGCGAGAAGAGTCGCGTATCACTTGGTATCAAGCAGCTGGGCGCAGACCCGTGGGAGCAGATCGGGCGGCGTTATCCGCAGAGCACCCGTATATTTGGCAAGGTCACCAACATCGCCGACTACGGTTGTTTCGTAGAGATCGAGGAGGGCGTCGAGGGTTTGGTGCACGTGTCTGAAATGGACTGGACCAATAAAAACGTCAATCCGTCGAAGATCGTCAATATTGGTGATGAAGTCGAGGTTATGGTGCTCGAGATCGACGAGGATCGTCGGCGCATCTCGCTGGGCATCAAGCAGTGTCAGTCGAACCCGTGGTCGGATTTCTCGGTGACCTACAAAAAGGGCGACACGATTACCGGCAACATCAAGTCGATCACTGATTTTGGGGTGTTTATTGGCCTCCCGGGGGGCATCGATGGCCTCGTCCACCTGTCCGACATATCGTGGGATGTGGAAGGCGAAGAGGCGGTCCGCAATTACAAGAAAGGCGAAGAGGTTCAGGCCTGCATTCTCGCGATTGATCCGGAGCGCGAACGCATTTCCCTCGGCATCAAGCAGCTGGATCAGGACCCCATGTCAGCGTTCCTCGCCGAGCACCCGAAAGGCAGTATTGTGAAGGGTACGGTGACCGAGGTCGATGTGCGCGGTGCGACAGTTGACCTGGGTGATGGCATTGAGGGCCAGTTGCGGGCCTCCGAATTGTCGCGTGAGCGTGTTGAGGATGCTCGGGCAGTGCTGAAGCCGGGCGACGAGATCGAAGCCCGCTTCATCGGGGTTGATCGCAAGGCGCGTACTGTTTCGCTGTCGGTAAAAGCCAAGGAAGAGTACGACGAAGCCGAGGCCGTAGAAAGCTACAAGAGCGAGACTGCATCGGTGTCCAGTAGTGGGACGACGCTGGGCGATCTGCTCAAAGAGCAAATGGGTGGCGGCGACAGCTAGCGTCGCGGCAGATAACCGGTACTTGAAATTATCCGGCGGCCGCGGTCCAGCAGTGATCGCGGCCGCCGGACTTCGGGATTGCGCTTAGGGGAGTGGCAAGCTGGCATGACCAAATCGGAACTTATCGAAGTAATTGCGCGAAAGCAGAAGCACTTGCCTACCAAGGACGTGGAGCTGGCTGTCAAGCATTTGCTGGAATTAATGAGCAGCTCTCTTGCCAAAGGTGAGCGCATAGAGATTCGCGGGTTTGGCAGTTTCTCCCTGCATTACCGTCCGCCACGTATGGGCCGGAACCCCAAAACCGGCGATGCCGTGGCTCTGGCGGGAAAGCATGTTCCCCATTTCAAGCCCGGGAAGGAGTTACGCGAGCGGGTGAACAACAGCAAGCACCTGCCGATTAAAAGCTAGCCTGCGCCTGCCGTAACGCGCGGCGTACAACCTGTAATACAATGGTGTCCTACCCATTGGTAAACGGTCATGCTGCGCTACGTTCTCCTGATCCTCTCGATACTGTTTGTCTTTTTTGTGGCAGTCATCTTTGCCGCGATTAATACGGGCATAATTGAACTCGATCTTGCTTTTACCCGCGTAGCGCTGCAAAAGTCGCTGGCCCTCATTTTGTTTCTGGCTATCGGTTGGGTGTTCGGTGTGCTGAGCGCGGCGGTGCTTATCGCCAAGCTTCTGTCGCAGCGGCGCCAGCTGCGCAAAGCACTGGATCTTGCCGAGTCCGAGGTCAAGTCTCTGCGCAGTATGCCAATGCAAGATGCCGACTGAGTCAACCTTCCTGCTGGCCGGGCTGTTCTTCCTGGCCGCCGCCCTCGGCTATTTTTTCGCGCGTTTTAGTGACGACGACACCGATGAAGACCCGGTGCCCGGCGCAATCAGCGCCGACTACATCAAGGGACTGAATTTCCTTCTCAACGAGGAGCCTGACCAGGCGCTGGAAGTTTTCATGCGCATGGTGCAGGTTGACGATGAAACTCTGGAAACGCATTTTGCTTTGGGCAGCCTGTTCCGGCGCCGCGGTGAAGTGGACCGCGCGATCCGCGTCCACCAGAATATTATCGCGCGACCACGCCTTAGTGACATGCATCGGGAGCAGGCGCTGGTCGCGCTGGCGGAAGACTACCTGAGCGCCGGGTTGCTGGATCGGGCGGAACAGCTGTTTTCGGAGTTGCGGGCGTCGCCCACTCACCGGGTGCTGGCGGCACGCAAGCTCGTCCGCATCTATGAGGTCACGCGCGACTGGCAGCAGGCCATCGACGCCTACATTGAGCTAGAGAAACTTGATCCTGAGGCGGCCAAGGAGAGTCGCGTCGCGCACTACTACTGTGAGCTGGCCGAACAGGCGCTGCGCGCCGACAATGCTGCGGCGGCGCGCGGCTTCCTCAAAAAAGCTGACGCGTGCCAGAATACAACCGTGCGGGCGAGTCTGCTGCGCGCTGATTTGCATCGTCTGGCCGGAAACCACCGTCGTGCGATAGCCGGGTACCGCGAGGTGCTGGAGCGGGAGCAGCGCCTGATCGGCGAGGTCGTGCCGAAACTTGCCGCCAGCGCCCGGGCACGTAACGATCAAAGCGGCTTCAGCCGGATACTGCAGCAGCTGCGTGATGCCGATCCGAGCGCCAGCAAGGCCATCGCGCTGGCGGCCGTCTATGATGCTGACATCGTTAACCCCACGGTGCTCGAATGCCTGCGTGACTATGTGCTGGCCGACCCGGTCTTGACGAATCTTGTCGATGTATCCCGCTTACGGGAGGAAAGTCCACAGGTGCAGCATGCCGCCCTGGAGGAGATTCGTGCCGGTCTGCGGCGGGTGGTGTCACAGGCCCATCGGTATCGCTGCAAAAACTGTGGCTACGTGACCAGTGAACTGCTGTGGCAGTGCCCAAGCTGCCGGGCCTGGGAAACGGTGTCGCCGGCGGTTCAGCTTAGCTTTCCGTCGTTTGTTTCCTGAGTTTCTCAGTTTCTGAACGTTTCGCGGGCTTTGGCTGCTACCTGCGGGCGGGCGGAAATCCTACTGTGATGTCGGGCAGGCGTCAGCCTGGTCGTCAATCAGCAGTGGAGGAAGCACATGAAACATATCTTGATCATCGCGTTGGCGTTCATCGGCTGGAGTGCGGCCGGTGCGGGGCCGGTCAACGTAAATACGGCTGATGCCGAGGCCATTTCACGAGAGCTCACCGGCATCGGTATGGCCAAGGCTGAGGCTATCGTGGAGTACCGTAAACAGCACGGCGCGTTTGATGTTCCGGAAGCTTTACTTAAAGTTAAAGGCATCGGGCCGCGCGTCCTCGCGGCCAACCGCGACAATATTCGAGTGACCGACGAGTAGCGATCGCCCCGGGGCTGCGTGGCTGCAGCTCCGGGGTCTTACTTAACCGGGTGACGACCGTGTCAC
Source organism: Gammaproteobacteria bacterium (assembly GCA_036351295.1). Classification (GTDB taxonomy): domain Bacteria; phylum Pseudomonadota; class Gammaproteobacteria; order Steroidobacterales. Next base: position 7,735 of record JAZBOT010000034.1, read on the forward strand.
ACAATGGTTACAACACGCTGTCGCGAAGGGCCGCGCGAACTGCAGGGCAGAATGCGGCCTGCGTCAACAATCTGCAGGTGTGCTTTCGGGTAGAATGAAGCGGTGAATACAGACAATCCAAGCGCATCATGAAACCAGTACGCACAGCCGTATTCCCGGTCGCCGGCCGGGGGACGCGGTTCTTGCCGGCTACCAAGGCCGTGCCCAAAGAAATGCTGCCCGTCGTGGATAAGCCGCTGATTCAGTACGCGGTTGAGGAGGCTGTCGCTGCGGGCGCCGAACACCTGGTGTTTGTTACGCACAGTTCAAAAGGCGCCATTCAGGCCCACTTCGAAACGCATGCGGAACTTGAAGACGCGCTGTTGTACGCGGGCAAGCAGGATATTCTGGCTGCTGTGCAGGATATTCTGCCGCAAGGCGTGCGCTGCGACTATGTGCTGCAGGGTGATCCCCTCGGCCTGGGGCACGCGGTGCTGTGTGCACGTGAAATTGTCGGTGAAGACCAGCCCTTTTTCGTGCACTTGCCGGACGATCTGATTCGTTCCGACACGGGGTGCCTTGCGCAGCTAAATGCCTGTTATCAGGCGACTGGCTGCAGCGTATTGGCGGTAGAAGAGATCCCGCTCGAGAAAAGCAGCAGCTATGGGATAGCTGCGGTCGACAGCGACAACCGTATTCTGTCGATCGTTGAAAAGCCGGCACCGGCTGATGCACCGTCAAACCTTGGCGTTGTAGGCCGGTATTTATTTACCCCCGCTATTTTTGGCATGCTGGAGCATACCGGTGAGGGTTCGGGCGGCGAGATTCAGCTGACCGACGGCATCGCCGCGCTACTTGAGCACGAGTCGGTCTATGCGCAGCCCTTTACCGGGCAGCGGTACGACTGCGGCAGCAAGCTCGGCTATCTGAAAGCGAATATTGACTACGCTCTGGAGCACGATGAGCTGGCCGCGCCGCTGCGTTGCCATCTCGCCGCACTGCAGGCCTAGTCAGGGGCGCTGCCAAACCCGCGCGCCCGGTTCACTCTCTGACCGGCGAGTGGACGGGGCCTACAGTTGCTCAATGGCCTTGCCCAAAAAAAACATTCGGCGCCACGCGCGCTCAATGGTGAAAAAGTAGAGGATGCCGACGGCCACAAAAGTTATGGCCAGCACGAAATCGGTGACCCCGAGCATGGAACCCAGCAGACCAACGCTGGCGCCTGTCGCCGCTATCATGCAAATAATCGCGATCGTTTCGCTGACCTCAAACCCGGTACGCACGAACAAATGGTGCAGATGGTTCGAGTCGGCTGCGAACGGTGACTTCCCCTGCAGCATGCGGCTCAGCATCACACGTACCGTGTCATAGATTGGAATCATCAGCAGCCACAGCACGGCAGCAGGATGAAGGATGCGCTCCGGACCCTGTGACATTTCGATCGCAGTCCACACCAGGAAGTAGCCGAGCAGCATGCTGCCGGCATCGCCCAAAAACACCGCGGCCCGGCTGCGCCACAGCATCCGTTGGTTAAACAGCAGAAACCCGGCGATAGCGGCGGAAACCACATTGAGCAGCGGCACGGAGGCAGGACCTCCCCACAGGCTGCTGCCAATGCCAAAAGCCAGCAGCGTTACGAGGCTGAGGTTACCGCTGAGTCCGTCGAGGCCGTCCGACATATTGACGGCGTTGATGATGCCCACGCTCGCAAAGACGGTGAAGCTAATTGCGAAATGCCCGAGTCCCACGGTGTTGCCGGTTGGAGAAATTGCGCCAAGGTCCGCTAACAGGTTGTCACCCCAGTAGACCATTATCAGCGCTGCTATCGCCTGCGCGGCCAGGCGCAGCCACGCGGGCAGTTCGCGCACGTCATCGTAGGCACCGACAACGACCAGCAGGCAGGATCCGGCCAGCATTGCCAGCAGGTGATCACTGATCGGTGAGCCGGCCGTGCGGCCCAGCAAGACCGACACAATCACTGCCAGAAAGACAGCGATACCGCCAATCAGCGGCACCTCGCCATCATGGCGTTTGCGCTGTCCCGGCTTGTCCGTCAGTCCAAAATGCAGCGCAACGGGGCGCAGGGCGTAGATCAGCGCAACCGTTGCGACAAACGCGATCAGCGGCGCCAGCACAGGTTCTAGCACACTGATTCTGCCCGCGGCTGTATCTTCTGACGTAGCATGACATTGCTCATAAATTATCCGGCGAATTTTAGGGCATTACCGAGCGAAATATAACCGCCGGCACGCAGTTCGTGGCCGCTGGCCTGATAATCTGCGCCGCTGGCTGGCTGGCCAGCGCCGGGGAATAGCGGTAAGTTAGGCGCGATTGATTGTCAGGGGGTGTCAGCCAATGGATGTGCAGTTGCGGCAACGGGGTCGGGCCCGCATCGAGTTTTTGTCGGATTTGGCCGCGTGGTCGGGTCGACTCGGGTACGGCATCGACCAGGAGCTCGAGCGGCGCGGCTTAACAGCCGAGACGCTGGCTGCTGAGCGACCGGAACGGCTGCGCCAGGTCGAGCAGGCGATGGCGGAGTGCCTTGACGCCGAGGAAATCATCTGCTGTCAGGACGAGGCCAAGTGGACGGAGGAG
>JAZBOT010000035.1:0-3581 GCA_036351295.1 Gammaproteobacteria bacterium
ACTGTCTGGACTTGGTAGCGCTCGGTACCGTCGCTGATCTGGTGCCGCTGGATCGCAACAACCGGGTGCTGGTCGCGCAGGGCCTGCAGCGCATTCGCGCCGGCCGCACCCGCCCCGGAATCACAGCCTTGTTCGCGTCCGCAGGCGTGGCGAGGGAAGATGCGACACCGGCCGACTTCGGTTTCAGAATTGCTCCGCAACTCAATGCGGCAGGCCGGCTTGACGACATGAGTGTGGGTATTGAGTGTTTGCTGGCAGCGACTCCGGCAGAGGCAGAGCGACTCGCGGGTCTGCTGGCAGACCTCAATCAGCAGCGACGGGTCCTGCAGCGCACGATGCAGGCCGACGCCGAGTCGTTGGTCGACGGCCTGTTGGATGCGGCCGCCGCCGACGCGGATGAAGGTGTCGATGGTGCCTGCCTATATGACGCCAGCTGGCATCAGGGTGTGGTGGGGCTGGTGGCCTCGCGCGTGAAGGATCGCCTGCAACGCCCCGTGGTGGCCTTTGCCGATGGTGAGCATCCCGATGTGCTCAAGGGGTCCGCGCGGTCAGTTACCGGTGTGCATATTCGCGATGTTCTGGCGGCCATGGATGCCCGGGTGCCCGGATTGATAGAGCGATTTGGCGGGCATGCCATGGCAGCTGGCCTGTCACTGCGAAAAGACCGGTTGAGCGCATTCCGTGAGCTGTTTTTGCAGGAATTGCAGCGCTGGCGGCACGTGTTCCCGTCCGACGACGCAATACTGAGCGACGGCGAGCTGGCGCCGACCGAGTTAACCCTCCGGCTTGCCGAATTGCTCCGCCATAGCGGCCCCTGGGGTCAGGCGTTTCCGGAACCCGTGTTTGACGGTCAATTCGAGGTGCTCAGTCAGCGGGTCGTGGGAACTGATCACCTCAAGCTGCGCCTGCGTCACATCGCCGGGAGCTCCGCCGTGGATGCCATAGCGTTCAATCAGCCGTTGCTCGATTTGCAGCCCGGAGCCGTATGCATTGCGGCGTTTCGGTTGGACGTTAACGACTTTCGGGGTCGGCGCAGTCAGCAGTTGGTTGTGGAACATATTGAATGCGTCTAGCATTACCGGCGCCGCCTCAACGTGTCACCTTACAGCTAGCGATAAGATGGAAAAAAACCACCTTCCCGACGTCCTTAAAGACCTGCAGCAGCGTGTGGATGCGCTGAGGAGGTATCTTTGACTTCGATAATGAACTCGATCGCCTGAACCAGATCCGGCAGGATTTCGAAGATCCGGACATCTGGTCGGATGCGGGTCGAGCTGAGCACCTGGGCAAAGAGCGCGCCCGGCTAGAAGCCGTATTGCTGCCATTGCAGTCTGCAGAGCGCGAGCTGGCTGAAGCGGCCGACTTGTGGACATTAGCTGCCGATGAAGATGATGCCGCCATGCAGGCCGATATTGTCGCGGAAGTGGATCGTAACCGGGAGGTTATAGAGCGCCTCGAATTTCAGCGGATGTTTAGCGGTCGCGCCGACAGCGCGAGTGCGTTTGTCGATATACAGGCGGGTGCGGGCGGCACCGAAGCTCAGGACTGGGCAGAAATGCTGCTGCGTATGTACCTGCGCTGGTGCGAAGCTAATGGTTTTGAGGTTGAAATGATCGAAGCCTCGCCCGGTGACGTCGCGGGTCTGAAAAGCGCTTCGATCTACGTAAAGGGCGACTACGCATTTGGCTGGTTGCGGACGGAAACTGGTGTGCACAGGCTGGTGCGCAAGTCGCCGTTCGACTCCGGCAATCGCCGCCACACATCGTTTGCGTCCGTGTTTGTGGCTCCCGAGGTGGACGACGACATCCAGATTGAAATCGATCCGTCTGACCTGCGCATTGACGTTTACCGGGCCAGTGGGGCCGGCGGTCAGCACGTCAACAAAACAGAATCCGCTGTGCGAATTACTCACGTGCCGACTGGCACGGTCGTGCAGTGTCAGAACGACCGCAGCCAGCACAAGAATCGCGCAACCGCCATGAAGCAGTTAAAGGCGCGACTGTACGAGCTTGAGGAGCTAAAACGTCGTGAGGAAGCTCAGCGCGAGGAAGCGGGTAAGGCCGACGTTGGCTGGGGCAGCCAGATTCGCTCTTATGTGCTCGATCAGTCACGGGTAAAAGACCTGCGGACCGGCGTCGAGTCGGGGGATCCGGATGCCGTTCTCAACGGCGATTTAAACAAGTTTATTGAAGCCAGCCTGAAGCAAGGTGTAGGCGCTGGGGCAGCGAGTTAACTGATGACCGCAAAAGATGAAAGCACTGCGCGGGAGCGCGGCGAGAACAAGCTGGTTACCGAGCGGCGTGGCAAACTGGCGACGCTCAGGGCCACTGGTTTTGCGTTCCCGAATACCTATCGGCGCACTGCCTTGGCAGGGCAGTTGCATCACGTTTACGATGACTACTCTAACGAGACGCTGCAGGATGATCCTATCGACGTGCAGATCGGCGGCCGTCTGATGACGAAGCGGGTAATGGGGAAAGTCAGTTTCGCGACGATTCAGGATCGCAGTGGTCAAATTCAGGTGTTTCTCCAGCGCGATGCGCTGGCAGAGGGCGTCTACACGGCTTTTAAGTCATGGGATCTGGGTGACATTATCTGGGCGCGCGGGCCGCTGTTTCGCACGAAAACCGGCGAACTGTCGGTGCGGGCAGAGGACATTGTGATTCTCACCAAGGCACTGCAGCCGTTGCCCGAAAAATTCCATGGCCTGGCTGATCAGGAATCCCGGTACCGGCAGCGCTACCTTGATTTGATCACCAACAGTGATGCACGTGAGCGGTTCTTGCGGCGGACCCGCATCGTCCAGTTTATTCGTTCCTATCTCGACGCGATGGACTTCGTTGAAGTCGAGACGCCGATGATGCAGCCGCTGGCCGGGGGCGCGGTTGCCCGGCCTTTTGTCACTCATCACAACGCCCTGGATCGTGAACTGTACCTGCGCATAGCCCCTGAGTTGTACCTCAAGCGACTGGTGGTGGGTGGCTTCGAACGGGTATACGAAATTAACCGCAGCTTCCGCAACGAAGGGCTCTCGGCGCGACATAACCCGGAGTTCACGATGCTGGAGATGTATATGGCATTTGCAGACTATCGTGTACTCATTGAGTTGCTGGAGAACATGCTGCGAAGCCTTGCTGCCGCCGTGCTGGGAGCGACCGAAATTGAGTATCAGGGGGTTGTTTACGACCTCAGTGCGCCGTTTCAGCGGATCTCGGTCACTGACTCCGTGCTCGAGCGCAATCCGGAGCTGGATCCGTCACGGCTGCGCGACCGGGAGTACCTCGCCGCGCAGTGCGAACAGCTGCAAATCCCGGTCAACAGTGCCGCGGGAGCTGGCAAGCTGCTGATCGAAATCTTCGAAAAGACCGTCGAGCACACGTTGCAGAAGCCGACCTTCGTCACCGGCTATCCCGCTGAAGTTTCGCCGCTGGCGCGCCGCTCGGACGCTGACCCCTGGCTTACCGACCGGTTCGAGTTTTTTGTGGCGGGACGCGAGCTGGCCAATGGCTTCTCCGAACTGAATGACCCGGAGGATCAGGCCGAGCGGTTTCGCGAGCAGGCGCGGCAGAAATCGGCTGGCG
>JAZBOT010000036.1:0-2937 GCA_036351295.1 Gammaproteobacteria bacterium
GAGCACGCCGGCGCCAAGGCCATGTTGGAGCGGTTGGGCGGCGCAGGCGGCGCCACGTGAGCGCTGCTTCGGCGGCCGGCGAAGGCCGCGTTCAGCTGTCGCTGTCACGCCTCCTGGCGGCGCCCGTATTGACTCTGCTGGCGCTGTTGCCGAGCGTCGCATGGATCTGGCAGGCATGGCTCACATCGCCGCTAGACGCCTGGGGTTGGGTGTTTCTGCTGCTCGGCGGTCTATGGGGATTCCTGGTGCTGGATCTGCTCTCCGCCACCCTGCTGCGATCGCCTGCGCTGACGGCGGGGCTGGACCACGCCGGGTGGCCATGCGTCCTCGGCGCCGTCCTGTTGGGCATTGCCGGGCTGCTGCTGGACGTACGCATTGCAATGGCCTCGGCGGCGCTCGGCTTGGGTTGGTCGCTGGTCTGGTTATTGTTGGGTGGCCGCGTGGCGTTGTTGCTGGTGCCGACGCTGTTGCTTGGGCTGCTGGCGTTGCCGACCACGGGCTACCTGTTGCAGCAGGGCTGGGTCGTGCTCGGCAGCCTCGCCGCCGGCCTGACCGGTGGCGGCGCTTGGTCCGCACCAACCAGTCCGGGGGTCTTGTTGCTGAAGGCGGCGGTCGCGCTGCTGGCGCTGGGCCTCGGCCTGGCCCTGGCCTGGCTCGGGCGGCGCGACGCGCTCGGCACCCCGCCATTGGCAATCACGGCCTATTCGATGGCGTCCCTGCTGGCGGCGGTTGGGCTGCTCGTGGCGCTGAACCCGCCAGCGTTCGGCCCGCCGCTGGCACTGGTCGAAGACGAGTGGTCCTTCGGCCCCTGGCTCGGCGCCGAGATCCCCGTGACGCCTGCGGAGCAGCGTCTGTTTGCAGACAGTCGGCGCCTGAGTAAGCGCCTGTTCAGCACACGAGACGGGAGCCGCGTCAGCGTCTTGCTGGTGGAGAGTGATGACGTGCACGACCTGCACACCCCGGAGTACTGCCTCAGCGGCAGCGGCTGGCGGCTGACGCGCGATCGCTCAATGGTGCCGGACGATGGACTTAGTTTCGGCGGCGACGCCGGCGCCGCTGCCGATGGGCCCAGGCCACCGGCGGCTGGGGTGCTCACCGCGGTGCGCGGCCGGCAACGCCTGGCGGGGTTGTACTGGTTCTCGACGCCGGAGCGCTCCAGCGGCGACCTCGCCGGATTGCGGCTGCAACGGCGACTCTCGCCCGAGTCGCGCTATGGCATGACCTTGGTCACCGCTGTCGGCGCAGCCGAGCAGGATGCGGAGGAAACGCTCGCGGCCTTTGTCCGCGACGCACCATGGGAACAGGGGCGCACGCCCTGACGCGGGCGTCTATACCCGTCGTGCAAGGGTTTTCGGGTAAGCGGGCTGCGTCCCTAGTGCCCGAGCGCAAGGCATGCCGACGCGTCATCGCCAAGCTATGGCGAGGAGGCGTCAGCTGCGATCGGGTGCGAGGGGCGTGCATCGCGACCGAAGGCCCGTGCGCAACCGGTGTAACACCCGGCCGTGGCGACGGTGCAAAGCGGACTATTCGCCGCGCTGTCGCGAAAGCCCAGCCGTGACGACGAGAGAAAGGGCGCAATCACTGGGGGGTCGCTATGGCTGTGCGTGACATACCGGTCGAGGCCGCGGGTATGGTCAGCTGGTGGGTGCTGGGCTTGGGTGCGCTGCTGGTCGTTGGAGGACTCTCGGTGCAGCGGCCGGCGGTTCTCGCGGGTGATCCGCTGGGACACCTGCTGCTGCTCGGCACGGCGGCGGTGCTGGTGTTGCAGCGGCTGCGCAGCGGGCAACCGCCGCGGCCGGCGGCGGCGCCATGGCTGGCCGTGACCCTTGCGCTGGCGGCTGCAGCGGCGGCGTTCGCCTCGCCGCTCGCCGGCGCACTGCGCCCGGTGCTGTTGCATGGCGCGCTGGCGTTGCTGGCGCTGAGCCTTGTCGCCATGCTGCTGGGGGCGCGTGCGGCGAGTCGGCTGGCCGTGCCGCTACTGATGCTCTACCTGTTCGTGCCGGTTCTGCCGCTGTTCGAGGCCGCCCTGAGCTATCCGCTGCGGCGGCTGTCCGCCCTGCTTGCCGCCGTCCTGTTGCGTCTGGGTCCGGATGAGGTTCATGTCGCTGCAACGGAACTCACTTGGGGATCGCTGCGGGTCAGTGTGACCTCTGCCTGCAGCGGGCTGACGCTGCTGCAAAACCTGTTGTGGGTCGCTTGGTGGACGGTGCTGTTGCGTCATCGCGGGCTGTGGCGGCGCCTCGCACATGGCCTGCTTGCGGTGCCGGCGGTCTTGATGGCCAATACGCTGCGGGTGGTCGCACTCGCGTTGGCAGCGGCCTGGTACGGTGAGGATATCCTGACCGGCACACCACACGTGATCATCGGTTGGGTTGCCGTCGTCCTGGCGGTGGGGCTGTTTCTGGCCATGGAACAGTTGTTTCCGGCGACGGCGACGGCGCCGCAGCCGCCTGCCGACTGACGGCGATGGCGAAGGCAGCGATCCCGACCCCGGCGCGTCTGCGCCGAGGTCGGGCGAGGCGCCGCGGCATCTGCGCGACCCCTGCCGCCCGCGCTGCATTGCCAGGTACGCGGCGCCCTGGGCATACTGGTGGCGCCTGTGCCACCTGCATCGCCGTCCCGAACCGGTGCCGACCCTGAGATGCGAGACCTGATCCAAGCCACGATCGCTGCGCACGTCGCGGTGCTGAACGACAGTGCCGCCCTGGCCCCGGAGATCGCTCGGTTTGCGCTGCGCGCGGCCGACTGCATCCTTGCCGGTGGGCGCGTGTTCTGGATGGGCAACGGCGGCAGTGCAGCGGATTGTCAGCATCTGGCCGCGGAGTTGGTCGGGCGGTTCGAGCGCGAGCGCCCCGGTCTTGCGTCCATTGCGCTGACCACCGACAGCTCCATCCTGACCTCGGTGGCCAATGACTATGGCTTCGAGTCGGTGTTCGC
>JAZBOT010000037.1:0-25003 GCA_036351295.1 Gammaproteobacteria bacterium
CGCTGCGCTGACAGTCAGCCAGGTCGCACAGTTCACCGCGCCGCAGATTGAACGCAACCGCCAGCTGCAGGCCACGCGTACTATTACAGCCGTGCTGCCCGGCATTACTTACAACAACGAACCCGCCCTCGATGTCACCGAGGTCGTCGATGCCGACCTGCTGGGGAGCACAGAACCTCTGCAGGTGTATACCGCACGGCAAGACGGCCGACCCGTCGCATATGCGATTACGGCGGTGGCCCCTGCCGGGTACGTGGGACCCATGCGCTTGCTGGTGGGCGTGGCGGCCGACGGGTCGGTGCTCGCGGTGCGCGCTCTCGAGCATCGGGAAACGCCCGGACTGGGGGACCAGATAGAGCGCGAGCGAAGTGCGTGGATCAGCGTATTCGACGGGCTGAACGCCGCCGCCGCCAGCCAACCCGACTGGTCGCTGCAGACCGACGGGGGCCGTTTCGATCAACTAAGCGGCGCCACCATTACCAGCCGCGCGGTGGTCCGCGCAGTTGGCAAAGCGCTGGAGTTCTTTCGCGCCGGCGAGAGTCAGCTAGCGCGTGTAGAACTCGTGACTGAACCGGACCAGTAAGGTGCGATCAGAATCCTGCGGCCGAATGTCAAAGTCAAAATTGATTGTTTCGCGGTTCTCAACCGCAATTTCGCTCAGATAATAAATACTGTCGCCATCAATGACCTCGAACACCTCGACGTTTTTCACCTGCCCGGTGAGATTGGCGGCTGACAAGCTGACGTCGGCTTTGACCGGGATATCGACACCGCGCTCAGCGTCCTTGCGCAGCACCACCAGGTTCACCAGCGCACGATCCTCGCTGCGGGTGATCTCATAAGCACTGGCTACGTCAGGCGTCAAATCGACGGTATTCATCGCATTGGCACGCACCACATAGTTACCAATCTGCGCGTCGCTGGTGGCGGCGTTGAGGCGGGTACGACCCTGACCGGTACTGGTACCGCTGGCCACATCCGGCGGCGAGCAGGCCAGCAACATCAGCGCTGGCGCGATCAGGGCCACATAGTTTCTCAATTTGCTCATGCTGATTTTTCCTTGTGCCGGCTCATCCGCAAGATGAGCGTTTCTGAGGTTTAATTATACGCTGCTAAGCTCTTTCAGTCGTCTGCATAAGCCGCGGGCCCCATTTCCTTGTAGGCCTCATGCCAGCGACGCGCCTCGATATAGTCGCGTAGCGACTCAGACTGACCTTCCAGTTCCGACATGCGCGCTTTGATGACATCGCCGATACTGATAAGCCCGAGCACCTGATCACCCTCGACGACGGGCAGGTGACGGATGCGGCGTTCGCTCATGCATGCCATCACCGTCATCATATTGCTTTCGGGCGCCGCTGTAATGACTTCGGTGGTCATGATCGTCGCTACCGGCCGTTCCAGCACCGGGTTGCCGACGTCGGCCAGGGCGCGCACCACGTCACGCTCGGAGACGACACCGGCGATCTGACCCTGCGGGTCAACCACCAGGGCACTGCCGATCCGGTACTGCTGCAGCAGGCTGACGAGTTCGCTCACGGGTGCACTCGGAGCCAGCGCGTGGACATGACCGCCCTTCTCTTCGAGGATGCTGCGCGCGGTAACCCGGTAGGCCCACTCGCGGGCGTGGATAATGCGGATCCAGTTGTCGAGCATGTCGCGGGCGTAGTCTTCCAGCTGACGCTGCAACCCCAGCCGCTCAAATACGCGGCTGAGTACGCCGAAGCGCGGCTGATAATCGAAATACAACCGGATCAGCACGCCAGCCGACTCTTCCGTCACACTGCAGGTGTAGCGCAAGCGCGTGGCGGGTACCGGAAACTCGCCGGCGACATGCTCCATCATGTACCGCTGCTCGGGCTCCCAGCTGATGCAAGCCTCCTCCCACTGGCCGCCGTCGCGGCTTTGCAGCCGGCGCCGCAGTCCGAGACCGGCGCCGGAGAGAACCTCAACGGCGCGGGCCAGCGGCGGCGGGGCCGTTTCGCCCTGCAAATCCGCCACGATGTTCCAGACCATACGCGGGCTGGCAGTCACCCGACGCCTGACTTCGACAACGGTCACACTTGCTCTCCAATAACCCTTTGCCTCATCCTACTCGCTATGGATGAATCCCGACACCTGGCCCCACCAGAGCCGTCTGCAGCGCAGCTGGAGAGGCTGACGCGGTTTGATATCCGGCCGAATTCCTCGCTCACGCCATGGGCCACCTGGGTGTTTCTGGGCAGCGCGGGGGTTGCCTGTCTGGGCCCGGCGATGGTGCTGGTTACGCAGGGGTTCTGGCCCGTCCTGCCGTTCGCGGGGCTGGAGTTCAGCGTGCTGGCAGCGGCGACCTGGTGGAGCCTGCGCAAAGGGCGCTACCGCGAAGTGATAATTATTCGCGATAACACCGTCTCCGTTGAGAAATTCAGTCCCGCGTCAAGCGATCACTGGCAGGCGCCCGTCCACTGGTGCAGGGCGACGCTGCTGCCCGAGAGAGCGGGTGGCAGGCGGCAGAAACTGCTGCTGCAGACTGGATTGAAGTCATGCGAGGTGGCATCATGCTGCACCGATTCAGAGCGGGTTCGACTGTGGCAGCGATTACACGGTCTGATCGGCCCAATCAACCAAACACCGCAGTCGCTTACGGCGACGTTTAATCGGGTAGAACCCGACTCTAATCAAGAGGTTGGAACGCATGTTCAGTAGAAGTTTAATGCCGCTTCTGGCAGTGGCGGTTGCGGGCGTTGCAAGCCTGGCGGACCTGCCGACTGCGCAGGCCGCCTGGGATCTCGACATGCCGGTCGGCAAGTCGGTACTGGCTGATGAGATTATGGGCCTGCATCATCTGATCCTGCTCATCTGCGCTATCGCCTGTGCGGGCGTCTTCGCTTTCGCGTTCTATACGATTATTACCTGCCGCCGCTCAACAGGTGCGAAGGCCGCCAAGTTCTCGCACAGCACCACAGCGGAAGTTATCTGGACGATCATTCCGACCTTGATTCTGGTTGGCATGGCTATCCCGTCGGCACGCGCCATCATCAAGATCGAGGACACCAGCGGGGCTGACCTGAGTATCAAGGTCACCGGCTATCAGTGGAAGTGGAGTTACGATTATCTGAATGAAGACAAGTTCTTCTTCAGCACCATGGATCGCGCCAGCAATGCCGCTTCCCAGCGCGGGTCGGGCATCGACCCCACGACTGTCGACAACTATCTGCGCAATGTGGATAACGCAATGGTGGTGCCGGTTAACAAGAAAATTCGACTGCTGATGACCTCAAACGATGTCATTCACTCGTGGTGGGTTCCGGAACTCTATGTCAAAAAAGACGCGAACCCGGGCTTCGTGAATGAGACCTGGTTTGAAGCGACCGAGACCGGCATTTATCGCGGCCAGTGCACGGAGCTGTGTGGGCGCGGACACGGGTTCATGCCAGTGGTCGTTGTGGTCGTCACGCAGCCGGAGTACGAGGCCTGGCTGGCCGGAGAACTGGCATGGAACCAGGTTCAACAGCGTCTGGTCGCAACCAATGTAAGCAGTGAGGCCGACGGCGGGACCGTGGCCGCAGTGCAGGGCGAGTAGGAATCATAAATCATGACTGAGCATACAGCAGCAGCGCACGACGACCATCACGACGAGCCGCCGACAGGCTTTGCCGAGCGTTGGCTTTTTACGACCAACCACAAGGACATCGGCACGCTTTACCTGATCTTCAGCCTGACCATGTTTTTCATGGGCGGCCTGATGGCGCTGGTCATCCGCGCTGAACTTTTCCAGCCAGGCCTGCAGTTTGTCGACCCGCAGTTCTTCAACAGCATGACCACCATGCATGCGCTGCTGATGGTGTTCGGCGCCGTCATGCCCGCCTTCGTCGGCCTGGCCAACTGGCTGATCCCGATGATGATTGGCGCGCCCGACATGGCGCTGCCGCGCATGAACAACTGGAGCTTCTGGATCCTGCCGTTCGCCTTCAGCATGCTGATCATGACGCTATTGCTGCCGGGCGGTGCGCCGGCAGGCGGCTGGACCCTGTATCCGCCGCTCGTGCTGCAGACCGGTGACGCTTTCCCGTTCATGGTTTTCGCGATTCACCTGATGGGAGCCTCATCGATCATGGGCTCTATTAATGTCATCGTGACCATCATGAACATGCGCGCGCCGGGCATGACCCTGATGAAAATGCCGCTGTTCGTCTGGACATGGCTGATTACCGCCTACCTGCTGATCGCAGTGATGCCGGTTCTGGCGGGCGCGGTTACGATGCTGCTGACCGATAAATACTTTGGCACCAGCTTCTTTAACGCCGCGGGTGGCGGCGACCCGGTGTTGTTCCAGCACGTGTTCTGGTTCTTCGGGCACCCGGAGGTTTATATCATGATCCTGCCGGCCTTCGGCGTGGTCTCGCAGATCATCCCGACCTTCTCGCGCAAGCCATTGTTTGGTTACTCCTCGATGGTATACGCGACGGCCAGCATTGCGTTCCTGTCGTTCATCGTCTGGGCGCACCACATGTTCACAACCGGCATGCCCATAGCCGGGCAGCTGTTCTTTATGCTGTCGACCATGCTCATCGCCATCCCGACAGCGGTCAAGATCTTCAACTGGCTGTCAACCATGTGGAAGGGGGAACTGACCTTCGAGACACCGATGCTGTTCTCCATCGCATTCGTGCTCCTGTTTACCATCGGTGGCTTTTCGGGGCTCATGCTGGCGATCGCACCGGCTGACTACCAGTACCACGACACCTACTTTGTGGTCGCGCATTTCCACTACGTGCTGGTGCCGGGCGCCGTGTTCTCAATTATGGCGGCCACTTACTACTGGCTGCCCAAGTGGACCGGCAAGATGTACAACGAGAAACTCGGCAAGCTGCATTTCTGGCTGTCGCTGGTGGGTGTCAACGTACTGTTCTTCCCGCAGCACTTCCTCGGCCTGGCAGGCATGCCGCGACGCATTCCGGACTACCCCACGCAGTTTGCCGATTTCAACATGATCTCCAGCGTTGGCGCATTCCTGTTCGGCTTCAGTCAGCTGTTGTTCGTGGCGGTTATCTGGAGCAGCGTGAAAGGCAAACAGCAGGCGACCGATCAAGTGTGGGACGGTGCCGAAGGCCTGGAGTGGACGCTGCCCTCCCCGGCCCCGTATCACAGCTTCAATGAGCCGCCGGTGATCAAATAGCAGCCGCGGTTGCGACCGCCGCTGACCAGGATAACGCCCGATGCTGACAGAGACCGAACAACGTGATCGGCGCATTAAGCTGACTGTAGTGGTGCTGGTGCTGACAGCAGCGGCCTTCTATGGCGGCTTCATCCTGCTGACGGCGCTGACCAGCTAGGCGGCTGCGCATGACCACGGGACGCAATTCGGCAACTTTAATGGCGCTCAAGCTTGGCGGAGCCGCGCTGCTGATGTTTGGCTTTGGTTTTGCCCTGGTGCCGCTGTATGACGTGTTTTGCGAGGTGGTCGGGATCCGGGCGCCGATCGAGGCGACGGCGGCGAGCGACGTGGTAGAGAGCCCGGCGGCATCGCGCACCATTACCCTGGAGTTTCTGGCCAGCACCGGCAACGGGGCGCCCTGGGCGTTTGCTCCGGTCGCCGACAGCATTCAGATCACCACGGGCATGCTGCATGATGCCGAGTACCGCGCTCACAATCTCAGCGGTCGGGATTTAACAGCCGTAATCACGCCGGATGTCCGCCCCATTGAAGCTGCTCAGTATCTGCGCAAAGTAGAGTGCTTTTGTTTTACCGAGCAGTCATTTAGTGCTGACGAAGCCCGTGACCTGCAGGTGCGCTTCATTATTGATAGCGAGCTGCCGGCACACATCGATCGCGTGACACTGGCCTATACGTTGTTCGAAAAACCCGCTGTGGCGCAGAACATCAACTGAATTAGATATACACTTTTCGTTACCGAGATTTAGGGACCTCAAGCATGGCTCATTCATCTGACAGCTATTACGTGCCGCACGGCAGTCACTGGCCGCTAACCGGCTCAGTAGGCCTGTTCGGCATCATGATCGGCGCTTCCATGTGGCTCAATGGCACCGGCGTGGGACCCATGGTCTTCGCACTGGGGTTTGCCGTCCTGATTTTCATGGTTTTTGGCTGGTTCGGCACAGTCATCCGCGAAAGCGAGGGTGGTATCTACAATGCCGACGTGGACAAGTCCTTCCGCATGGGTATGGGCTGGTTCATTTTCTCGGAAGTCATGTTTTTCGCCGCTTTTTTCGGTGCATTGTTTTATGCTCGCGGCATCTCGATCCCATGGCTGGGAGGCGACAGCAACAACTTCTTTACCAATGAGTTGCTCTGGCAGGGCTACACGGCGGCATGGCCAACCAACGGACCCGCGAAAATTGGCGGTGCGTTTGAGGCGATGGGCGCGTGGGGCGTGCCGGCACTAAACACCGCACTGCTGCTGACGAGTGGTGTGACCCTGACCATCGCTCATCATGCGATCCAGGAAGGCAACCGCCGCACCCTGAACATTTTTCTGGCGCTCACCTTCCTGCTGGGCTTTATCTTCATGGGCTTCCAGGCCTACGAATACATTCACGCCTACAGCGAGCTTAACCTGCGGCTTACCTCAGGCGTATATGGCACCACCTTCTACATGCTGACGGGCTTTCATGGCCTGCATGTCACGTTGGGCGCCATTATGCTGGTTGTGGTTTGGCTCCGGTGCCTGCGGGGTCACTTCACCGAGAAGAACCATTTTGCCTTCGAGGCGGTGGCCTGGTACTGGCACTTTGTCGACGTGGTGTGGCTGTTTCTGTTTATCTTCGTCTACTGGTTCTAGGCGCCACTGACTGGCCCTGAAAACCCCGCTGCGGCGGGGTTTTTTGTGCTCAGCGACCGCCACCCGGCCGCATTGCTTCCCACCGCCACGCTGTCTACACTGCGTTTAAACAAGCGGTGGCAACCAGCACACAATGTCGGAATCCGGCCCAAGAATTTCGCTGATCAGCAGCGCTATTCAACTCGACGCGATCCTTGACGCCATGGTGGAGTCACTGATCGTTATCGACGAGCATGGTGTGATTGTGCAGGTGAATGACTCCACACTAAACATGTTTGGCTATGACCGCAGCGAACTGATCAGCGCAAACATCAGCAAACTGATGGTCGGTGCCGACCGGTTGCGGCATGACCAGTATCTTTCCCGCTACAGAAAAACCGGGGAAAAGCGCATTATTGGCAAGGGCCGGGAAGTGCAGGCTTTGCGCAAGGACGGCACGGAATTTCCTGCCGAAATTGCGGTCGGTGAGTCGATGGGCGGCGCCCGGCCGCGGTACGTTGGCCTGATACGCGACCTGACCGAGCAACGTCGCGCCGAAGAGTCTGCCCTGCAGCAACGCGAAGAAATGATCAGCGTCAGCCGCCTGAGCCTGATGGGCGAGATGACAGCAGCCATGGCTCATGAACTTAACCAGCCGCTCACCGCGGTCGCCAACTACGCTGCAGCCAGCAAGCGCTTGCTGGAAGACCCGTCAGCAGAGAACCTGCAACTGGTCAGGGAAACTCTCGACGAGATAGGCAACCAGGCTCACCGGGCCGGCCGCGTTATCGCCCGCACACGGGGGTTCACCCGCTCAGCAGACGGCGAGAGAGTGGTCATGACCCTTGCCGATATCAACCAGCAGATTAAGCGCCTCGCGGAAGTTGATACAAATGCCAACAATATAAACATCGCCTGGGACATACCGCCTGAACTACCCGCCATTGAGGTTGATCCCGTCGAAATTCAACAGGTCATGCTGAACTTAGTGCGCAACGCGGTGGATGCAATGGCAAACACGCCAGCCGCTTCCCGAAACATCAGGGTGACTGCGCGGCGCAGCGGGCCGCATGAGTTGCGCTACGAAGTATGTGACCACGGCTGCGGCGTTGACAGCGAAGTCAGCGATAGCGTATTCAATGCGTTTTTTACAACCAAACCGCTTGGCATGGGTATGGGCCTCGCCATTTGCCGCACCATCATCCGCAAGCACGGCGGCGAACTGGGCTTTCGCAACAATGATGCGAACAACCTGAGTTCCGGCTCAACATTTTATTTTACACTTCCGACTCAGGTGACGCGTTAAATGAACAAAGCGGACGGTAAGGTTTATATTGTTGACGACGATGAGGCCGTGCGCCGCTCGCTGCAACTGCTGCTCAAGACAGTCAATATCGATGCCGTCTGCTTTGCGTCGGGCGATGAGTTTATTGCCCGCTTTGACGCTGCCATGCAGGGGTGCATCGTGCTGGACATCCGCATGCCCGGGCTGAGCGGGCTCGAGGTGCAGAAGCAGTTAAAGGCCCACGGCAACACCATGCCCATTGTCTTCATCACCGGTCATGGCGATGTTCCGATGGCAGTTGAAGCCATGCAGCAGGGCGCTTTCGACTTTGTCCAGAAACCGTTTCGTGAACAAGAGCTCATGGACCGTGTTTCTAACGCGCTCAGCCACAGCCAGGAGCTACAGCAAGAAGAAACCCTGCGACGCGATGTCGCGGAACGCTATGCCAGCCTGACCCCGCGGGAAAAGGACGTTATGGCCTGTGTCGTCAAGGGGCAGGCCAACAAGGTCATCGCGATGGACAGGGACGTAAGCCAGCGCACCATCGAAATTCACCGTGCGCGGGTCATGGAAAAGATGCAGGTTAAGTCTCTGGCAGAACTGGTGCGGATGTCGCTGCTACTCGGCGAAAACTGACAACCAGCGGCCTGTCACGGCAGGCAGATGCCGCCCATGGGCGGCACGGTTCAGGATTCAAGCCCGAACCGTGACCATCAGTCCATGGGCAGCGCTGTCAGGCCACTCTGCGCGGCATAAAAAGCAGAAATATCGGCAATATCCTGCTCCGACAGGTTCATGACCTGCGCCTGCATAATGGTACCGTTCACGCCTTTGCGCTTCCCGGCTTTGTATGCACCCAGGGAATGTTGCAGGTAGTCCTTGTGCTGCCCGGCCAGGTAAGGATAACTGGCAATCGCGCCGACGCCGCGAACACCATGGCATGAACTGCATACCAGCGCCGCGGCCGGCGCAGCGCCCACCGCAGGTGTATCTTTCGCCAGAGGCTCCACTACCGATGCCAGGTAGGCCGCGATGTCGCGGATCTCGGCGTCGCTGTACGCGGCGGCCTGCGCCTGCATGGTCGGATGCGGACGATCACCGCTGCGGTACAGCTTGAGCGCGGCCTCGAGGTATTCGACCGACTGACCACCGATACGGGGAACATGATAGGTTGGGTAGACGTTGTTGTAGCTCTCCACCGCATGGCACCCCTTGCAGGTATCAGCCAGCACCCGGCCGTTTTCGATATCAGCATCCGCGATGGCAGATCCGGCGAAGGCGAGCGACATGACACAGATGCCGGCGCGGACAAAAGCCCGCAATGAACAGGCTGACAGAAACACGACGTTGGACACCATTACAAATCCTTGTTGAAGACTCAGTGTTTGACCGCCGGATAAGGGCGGCGCTGGCCAAATGGCCGGTCAAAGCGAGCGTAATGGTAGTCAGTCAGGGGGCAAAATGCCAGCGACGACGACGCCGTAACTTGACCGCTTTAGGGAGTCCGGTAGACTGGAGACATCCCGGCATTCATCACCCAATGAGCCAATTTAAACAGATACTTATAGACGGAGTCTGGAAGCAGAATCCGGGGCTCGTGCAGTTCCTGGGCATTTGCCCGCTGCTGGCGGTGAGCAACACCCTCGTCAACGGGCTCGGCCTGGGCATCGCGACCCTGGCGGTGCTGACGCTCAGCAATGCCATCGTGGCGCTGCTGAAGCCGGTGCTGCAGCAAAATATCCGGCTGCCGGTCTTCGTGCTCGTCATCGCGACGCTGGTGACGATTGTTGAACGCATCACGCAGGCATGGTTTTTTGATTTATGGCTGCGTCTGGGCATCTTCCTGCCACTGATCGTCACCAATTGCGTCATTCTGGCGCGGGCTGAAAGCTTTGCCTCCCGGCAACCCATTATTCCCGCGCTGATCGACGGGCTCAGCCACGGACTGGGCTTCCTGCTCGTGCTCACAGTACTGGGTGCGCTCCGCGAACTGGTTGGCAGCGGGACGCTGCTGGCCGGGGCCGAAACACTGCTGGGCCCGGGCTGGGCAAACCTGACACTGCAGGTGCTGCCGCCGGACAGCGGTTTTCTCATCGCGCTGCTGCCACCCGGCGCCTTTTTCGGCCTGGCACTGTTAATTGCGCTGCACAACCGGGTCAGGGCGACAGCGCGGCCACGCCGCGCCATTGCGCCGGCGGCCGATTCTTGAACGCGGCCAAGCGCAGCGAAATATACCGACGTCTGGCCGAACTCAGACCCGACCCGGATACCGAACTCAACTACACGTCGCCGTTCGAGCTGCTGATCGCCGTAATTCTGTCAGCTCAGGCAACTGACATCGGCGTCAACAAAGCGACAGCGGGTCTGTTTAAGGTGGCAAATACCCCGGAGCAGATTCTGCGTCTGGGCGAGGCGGGCCTCAAACAGCACATCAAGACGATCGGCCTGTTTAACAGCAAAGCCCGCAATATCATGGCCACGTGCCAGTTGCTCGTCGACCACCACGACAGTCAGGTGCCGCACACTCGGGCGGCACTCGAGGCGTTGCCGGGGGTCGGACGCAAGACGGCCAACGTCATACTGAATACCGCTTTCGGCGAGCCCACGATCGCGGTGGATACGCATATCTTTCGTGTCAGCAACCGCACCGGCCTGGCGCCCGGCAAAACTGTACTGGAAGTTGAGAAGCGCCTGCTCAAGTTTACGCCGCGCGACTACCTGCAGGGAGCACATCACTGGCTGCTGCTGCATGGCCGTTACACCTGCAAAGCGCGCACGCCGCTGTGCGGTGAATGTGTCATTGTTGACCTGTGTGAATACCGCGACAAGGTGGCTGCGCCGGAGGCCGATTCACCGGCGTGACCGCGCAAATTGTTCCTGCGCTATTTCTTTCGTTTGGGCTGCTTCGGCATGTACAGGTCGGTAATGGTGCCTTCCCATGCTTCGGCGGCCAGTCCGACGGTCTCCGACAGTGTCGGATGGGCATGCACCGTGAGAGCGATGTCGGCGGCATCGCAACCCATCTCGATAGCGAGACCCGCCTCCGCGATCAACTCGCCGGCATTCGGCCCCACGATGCCGGCGCCGATCACCCGATGCGTCTGCTTGTCGATAATCAGCTTGGTCACGCCTTCTTCGCGCCCCACTGACAACGACCGTCCGCTGGCAGCCCTCGGAAATTTGCCGGTCTCGTACTCAATACCGCGGGCTTTGGCCTCGGTCTCCGTCACACCGACCCAGGCGATTTCCGGATCGGTGTAGGCAACCCCGGGGATAACCCGGGCATCGAAGTACGACTTCATGCCCGCGGCCGCCTCAGCGGCGACCTTGCCTTCATGGGTAGCCTTGTGGGCCAGCATCGGCTGGCCGACGATATCGCCGATGGCAAAAATATGCCCGACGTTAGTGCGCATCTGCTTGTCGACCTCGATAATACCCCGGTCGCTAACCGCAACCCCGGCCGCATCGGCGCCGATTCGCCCGCCATTGGCGGAGCGTCCTACGGCCACGAGCACCTTGTCGTAGAGCTGTGGCTCCGGCGCACCGTCACCCGAGAACTCAACGCGCAGCCCGTCGTCCTCCGCGGTAACGGCCGCAACACCGACACCCTTCAGGATGGCTTCATAACGACCCTTGATTCGTTTCTCCAGCGGTCTCACCAGGTCCGGGTCACAGCCGGGCACCAGGTTTTTAGTGAGCTCGACCACGGTGATCTTGACGCCGAGTGCCTCATAGACCGTCGCCATTTCCAGCCCGATGATGCCGCCGCCAATTACCAGCATGCGTTGTGGCATGTTGTGCAATTCAAGCGCACCCGTCGAATCCATTATGCGCGGGTCGTCGGGCAAGCCCGGAATGGTAGCCGGCTCGGAGCCGGCCGCGATGATGCACTGCTGAAACGCGATCACTTGCTTGCCGTCGGCGGTATCGACTTCAACATGATGCGGCGACAAAAAGCGCCCGACGCCATGAATCACGTTCACCTTGCGCTGCTTCGCCATGCCGCCCAGGCCTCCGGTCAGGCGCTCGACAATGCCCTGCTTCCAGTCGCGCAGCCGTTCGGTGTCGATTTCAGGGGGCGCAAAGCGTACGCCGAATTCGCTCATGGCGGCCGCCTCATCAATGACTTTGGCGGCATGCAGCAGCGCCTTGGACGGAATACAGCCCACGTTGAGGCAGACCCCGCCCAGCGCCGGCCAGCGTTCTACCAGCGTCACCTTCAGGCCAAGATCAGCGGCGCGAAACGCCGCGGTGTAGCCGCCGGGACCGGCACCCAGCACCAGCAGTTCGGTTTCAGCGTCGACCGCACCGGTGTAGGCATCCGCGCCCGCTGTGCTGGCGGTTGCCGCACCCGCGGAGGCGGGCGACTCGGCGCTGCCCGATGGCGCATCCTGAGCGGGTGCGGCATCCGCAGCTCCGCCCGCCTCGTCCGCTGACTCCCCGACTGTTTCGAGCCGCACGATTACCGTGCCTTCGCCCACCTTGTCACCCACCGCCAGCATGATGTCCTGCACAACACCCGCCTGCGGCGACGGCACGTCCATGGCGGCTTTCTCGGTCTCCAACGTGATCAGGGAGTCTTCCGCTGCGATTCGGTCCCCGACTGACACGTGCACCTCGATGACATCGACAGCATCAAAATCGCCGATGTCGGGCACTTTTATTTCAATCGTCCTGGCCATGACTAAAAGTCCAGCAGCTTGTCAGGATCAGCCAGTGCTTTGCCGAGGAAGCTGGTGAACCTGACACCGGTCGCCCCGTCTATGACCCGGTGATCGTAGGACAGCGACACCGGCAACATCAGCCGCGGCTGGAACGCACTGCCGTCCCAGACCGGCGCATGACGCGAGCGGCCGACACCCAGAATCGCCACTTCAGGCGGGTTAATGATGGGCGTGAAAAACGTGCCACCAATCCCGCCGAGGCTGGACACCGTAAACGAACTGCCCTGCATCTGCTCGGACTTGAGCTTGCCATCCCGGGCACCGGCGCTCAGTTCGGCGAGCTCGGCCGCGATCTCGAACACCCCTTTCTGGTCCGCATTGCGGATGACCGGCACCACCAGCCCGTTAGGGGTATCGGCGGCAAAACCGATATGCATGTAATTCTTCCAGATCAGGGTTGCCGCATCGGCGCCCATCGAGGTGTTGAAAACGCGATACTCCTGCAGCGTCAGCACTACAGCGCGGATAATGAAGGCGAGAGGCGTAAGCTTTACACCCTGCTCCGTGGCCTTGCCTTTAAGCGCCTGGCGCCGCTGCTCCAGCTCGGTAATGTCGGCTTCGTCCTGCTGAGTGACATGCGGAATGTTGACCCAACTGGCGTGCAGGCGCGGACCGGAGATTTTCTGAATACGGCCCAGCGGCTTTTCTTCCACCGAGCCAAATTTGACGAAATTGACCTGCGGCAGCGGCGGCAAGCCGGTGCCGCTGCTGGCGCCCGCCGATTGGCCGGCCATCACGGACTTCACAAACCCCTTGACGTCGTCGGCGGTGATGCGCTGCTTGGCGCCGGTACCTTTTACGCGCCTCAGGTCGACGCCCATCTCGCGCGCGAGCTTACGTACAGACGGGCTCGCGTGGGCTTTGGCAAAACCAGCCTCACTGATGGCGTGGACGGGTTTGCTGTCAGTCACCGCAGGGCCCGCGGCAGCCCCGGCAGCCTGTTCTGCGGGCTGCTCTGTGGGCTGGTCCGCTGCAGCGGCCGCCGGCGCCGCTGCCGCCGGAGCCTCGGCAGGCTGCTCGGGCTGCGCCGCATCCGCGTCCGCTGCGCCCGCCGCATCGCTGTCAGCCGCGAGGGTCAGGATGACGCTGCCCTCGGAAACCTTGTCACCCACGGCGACTTTAACTTCGACTACTTTGCCCGCATACGGCGCCGGGACGTCCATCGCCGCCTTATCCGTCTCCAGGGTTATCAGCGAATCTTCGGCAGCAACCTCATCGCCGGCCGCGACCATGACCTCGACGATTTCAACCGCATCAAAATCGCCGATATCAGGAACCTTTACTTGAAGTTCAGTCGTCATAAAACATTCTCTTGCCGTCGCAGCGCGTTCACAGCCTACTTGTCAACGGGGTTGGGTTTATCCGGGTCCAGGCCGAACGTTGCCATCGCCTCGGCCGCCACTTCGGGGCCAAGCTTGCCGGCGTCAGCCAGCGACTTGAGCGCTGCAACAACGATATTGTCGCGATTAACTTCAAAATACTCGCGCAACGCGCGCCGCGAGTCGCTGCGCCCGTAACCATCGGTGCCCAGTACGCGGAATGAGCCCGGGACCCACTGCCGGATCTGGTCGGGTACTGTGCACATGTAGTCGCTGGCGGCGATTACCGGACCTCGAGAATCGGCGAGACTGCTGGCCACTACCGTGGTGCGCGGCGGTTCCGCGGGATGCCGCAGGTTCCAGCGCTCAACATCCAACCCGTCACGCCGCAATTCGCTGTAGCTCGTGATACTCCAGACTTCCGCTGCCACACCATGCTCTGCCTCCAGGTAGTCAGCCGCGGCCTCCACCTCGCGCAGAATAGTGCCGGAGCCAAACAGCACCACGGGCTCGCCCTTATCAGGCGCGGCACGCAGTTTGTACATACCCTTGACAATGCCCTCTGCAGCGCCTTCCGGCATGGGCGGGTGCACATAGTTTTCATTCATGCAGGTGACATAGAAAAAGACGTTCTCCTGCTCCACGTACATGCGCCGCAGGCCATCCTGAATAATCACCGCGAGTTCGAAATTGTAGGCCGGGTCATACGCGACACAGTTGGGTATGGTAGATGCCAGCAGCAGGCTGTGACCGTCCTGATGCTGCAGCCCTTCCCCGGCAAGTGTGGTCCTGCCGGCCGTGCCGCCGATCAGGAAGCCGCGCGCCTGCATATCGCCGGCCGCCCAGGCAAAATCGCCGATGCGCTGGAAGCCGAACATCGAGTAGTAGATATAGAATGGGATCATCTGCGTCCCGTGATTAGCGTACGCAGTACCGGCCGCAATCCACGAACAAAACGAGCCCGCCTCGTTTATACCCTCTTCGAGAATCTGCCCCTTGATGTCTTCGCGGTACCACATGAGCTGCTCAGAATCCTGCGGCTTATATAGCTGCCCGCCCGATGAATAAATTCCGATTTGGCGGAACATGCCCTCCATACCGAAGGTACGGGCTTCATCCGGCACGATCGGCACGATGTACTTGCCAATCGACTTGTGTTTCACCAGCTTGGTCAGCATCCGCACCAATGCCATGGTGGTCGAGATCTCACGGTCTCCGGTGCCCTCCAGATGCTGGCTGAAAAACTCCAGCTCCGGCACCTCATGGGCAGGCGCGCTGGAATCCCGCGCGGGCAGGTAGCCTCCCAAAGCCTCGCGACGTTCCCGCAAATAGCGCAGCTCCTCGCTGTCCTCGGGAGGCTTGTAGTAAGGCACGGCGTCAATATCTTCGTCTGAAACCGGAATATTGAAGCGGTCCCGAAAGGCCTTGAGATCGCTGCCGCCCAGCTTCTTCGTCTGGTGAGCCGTCATCTTGCCCTCACCTGCTTCACCCATACCAAAACCCTTGATGGTCTTGGCCAGAATCACGGTCGGGCGACCTTCAGTGCGCATCGCCTTGTCGTAGGCCGCGAACACCTTGATGGCATCCAGTCCGCCGCGGTTGAGGCGCCAGATCTCCTCATCCGACATGTTCGCCACCATCTCCTTCAGCTCGGGATAGCGGCCGAAGAAGTTTTCGCGCACATAGTCGCCGCCCATGGCCTTGAAGTTCTGGTATTCGCCGTCGACGCACTCTTCCATCACCTGGCGGAGCAAGCCGTTTTTGTCGCGCTCCAGCAGCGGGTCCC
Source organism: Gammaproteobacteria bacterium (assembly GCA_036351295.1). Lineage (GTDB taxonomy): Bacteria > Pseudomonadota > Gammaproteobacteria > Steroidobacterales. Next base: position 15,876 of record JAZBOT010000037.1, read on the forward strand.
AGCGTGACCCCCACAAAACCTTGATGACATTCCAGCCTGCACCCGCGAAGGCGGACTCAAGCTCCTGAATAATCTTGCCGTTACCGCGCACCGGGCCGTCCAGGCGCTGCAGATTGCAGTTGATGACAAATACCAGGTTATTCAGCTTTTCCCGCACCGGCATGGTCAGGGCGCCCATCGATTCCGGCTCATCCATCTCGCCGTCACCCAAAAACGCCCAAACCTTACGGGAACTCGGCTTGATGATTTCGCGGTTTTCCAGGTAGCGCATAAAGCGTGCCTGATAGATCGCCATCATCGGGCCGAGCCCCATGGAGACGGTGGGGAACTGCCAGAATTCCGGCATCAGCCAAGGGTGCGGGTAGGATGACAAGCCATCGCCTTTGCCCTCGACCTCGCGGCGGAAATAGTTGAGCTGATTCTCCGTCAGCCGGCCTTCCAGGTAGGCGCGGGCGTATATCCCCGGTGACGAATGCCCCTGCACAAAGACCAGGTCGCCACGCTGACCGTCCGCGGCCGCCCGCCAGAAGTGGTTAAAGCCGACTTCATACAGCGTGGCCGAGGAGGCGTAGCTGGCAATGTGGCCACCATACTCGGAACTCTGGCGATTGGCGTGCACCACCATGGCCATCGCGTTCCAGCGAATATAGGCCTCAATACGTCGCTCCAGCGCCCGATCACCCGGATACTCGGGCTGCTGGGCCACCGAAATGGTATTCAGGTAGGCCGTATTCTGGCTGTAGGGCAAGTACGCACCGGAACGCCGGGCATGATCAATCACGTGTTCGATCAAATAGTGGGCGCGTTCCGGACCTGCGTTCAGCAACACCGAGTCGATGGCTTCAATCCACTCCTGAGTTTCGAGTGGGTCTGCGTCGTCGTAGCGTTTGAATTCAGTCAAGGGTTCTTTATCTGTGCTTGGGTTGTCAAAGGCGCGTGCAAGCGGGCTATATCTACATTATAAGGTGCCGGGAGCGCTGGCGGTGTATCATCCGGCTTTAATATTTTATGGTCAACACGACCATAGTCGCTGTCGCCAATGCCGTCTTTCGTTATGCCTGCCAATACCCCTTCATTATTGCCGTCGCAGACCGTGCCTCAGGTCAAGCAAATCCTGAGCTGGCCGAATGCTGAATCGCTGGCCGGAGTTGAGCACCTCGCGGTTGCCGCGCCGGAGCAACCCGCAGCCGAGATCTGGAAGCAGGTGCCGGGCGGCGGCGCGTTGCGAGCACTCTACAGCAAGCGTAAAAGCAAAGGTGTACTCACGACCCGTCTGGACAATGCCGCACACACCGGGGTGAGTTTTGACCGGGTGCCTGCAACCGGCTCCGGCGACACACTGCCCGCTGCGTTCGACGTGCTCAGTTTCGCCGGCCGGCTGATCAAGTCAGCCCTGCAGGACGACCCGGCATCGGTCGCATTACTCGTGGTGGGGTTCAGCGATGCCGATCGGGACGCGCTGCTGCAGGCATTGGTGCTGGCGGTGCATGCGCATGCATTCCGACTGCCGGCCTATCGCAAGGAGGCCGACAAAGCACCGCGACTGAAATCGATTCGCGTGACCGGTATCCGGCAACGTATGGACTTTAGCCGCACCGAGAGCGAAGCCGCCGCCACTAACCTGGCGCGCTGGCTGACAGCGCAACCACCCAACAAGCTGACGATGAAAAGCTACCAGCGATGCCTGCGCGAGCTGGCCAAACAGCACGGTTGGGAAACAACGCTGTTCGACACCCGGAAGCTTGCGAAGCTGGGCGCGGGCGCATTCCTCGCGGTGGCTCAGGGCAATCGGGAAGACGGCGCCTGCATCATGCAGCTGCGGTACCGGCCGCCGGGCATGAGCCGCACCGCAAAGCCCGCCCTGAGCCTGGTCGGCAAGGGCATCATTTTCGATACCGGTGGCACCAACCTCAAGCCTTTCAAGTCCATGCTCGATATGCACCACGACATGGCCGGGAGCGCGGTGGCTGTCGCCACCCTGCTCGCCCTAACGACGCAGCAGGTCGATTTTGCCGTGGACTGCTGGGTGGCCATTACCGAGAACCGCATCAGCGGTGACGCCTACAAGTCGCGCGACATCGTGACCGCGTGCAACGGGACGACGATCGAAGTGATCCACACCGATGCGGAAGGCCGCATGGCGCTGGCCGACACCCTCGCGCTCGCAGGACGCACGGCACCGCGGGCCATCATCGACTTCGCCACCCTGACGGGTAGCTGCGTGGTCGCCCTCACTGAGCGTTACAGCGGCGCTTTCTGCAATCGTGACGAACTGCACGGCGCGATTGTCGCCGCAGGCCGCGCTTCAGGTGAGCGGGTCTGGAGCTTCCCAATGGACGAAGACTTCGATACAGAGCTTAAAAGCACGGTCGCCGATGTACTGCAGTGCGCGCCGGGCGGCGGTGGCGATCATATTCAGGCCGCGCGCTTCCTGAGCCGCTTTGTGCCGGCAGAATCGGCGTGGGTGCATGTCGACCTCAGCGCTGCCACCCGCAAAGGCGGGCTCGCCCAGGTTCCGGGCGAGGTCACCGGCTTTGGGGTGCGGTTCGCGCTGAACCTGGTGCTGGATCAGCAGCCCGCCGCTCTGGCACTGCAGGGGGCGCGGCAGGCATGAGCAACGGCGACCAGCCCGCCTCGATTCGTGACCGGTTCAGGGGCTTCCTGCCGGTGGTCGTGGATCTGGAGACCGGCGGCTTCAACGCGGCTACCGACGCACTGCTGGAAATCGCTGCGGTGCTGGTTGACTTTGACGAGCAGGGCCATTTGTTCCCCGAACAAAGCTTCAGGTTCCACGTCAAGCCGTTTGAGGGCGCCAATATTGAGCCGGCATCACTGGAGGTGACGGGCATCGACCCCCACCATCCGCTGCGGCCCGCCATTCCTGAGCGCGATGCGCTCGGCCGCATTTTTCGCGAGGTGCGCCAGAAGCTCCGCGAGACCGAGTGCAAGCGCGCGATTCTGGTCGCGCACAACGCTCATTTTGATCTGGGCTTTCTGAACGCGGCGATCGCCCGCACCGGCATCAAGCGCAGCCCGTTTCACCCGTTCAGCGTGTTCGACACGGCGACGCTGGGCGGCATCGCCTACGGGCAAACCGTGCTGGCACGGATGGCCGCGGCAGCGGGCATACCCTGGGATAGCAGTGCTGCGCACTCAGCGGCTTACGACGCCGAGCGCACGGCTGACATCTACTGCCACATCGTCAACAGCTTCAAACCCATTTACGATGCGCGACAACTGATCGAGGTCAACAGCACTGCAGATAGCGAAGACGACCTGCCGCCGGAACCGGACGCCGGCGAATAAGCTCAGCCCCCCTCTCAGGGGCACGGGCATCAGGCGACTTCTGCCAGCGCCTTCTGCAGTTCACCCGATTCGTACATCTGCACGACGATATCGCACCCGCCCAACAGCTCGCCCTGCACGTAGAGCTGCGGGAACGTCGGCCAGTCGGAGTACTCCTTGAGGCCGTTGCGTAATTCCGGATCCTCAAGGATGTTGACGTAGGCGAACCGCGTTTCGCACTGCTTGAGTGCGCCCACCACCTGCGCAGAAAAACCGCACTGCGGGAAGTCGGGCGTACCCTTCATGTACAGCAGTACCGGAAACTCGCTGAGCTGCTGCTGGATTCGCTGCGTCGTTGCTTCAGAAATTGCCACGTAAATTCATCCTCTCAATGCTGTATTAAAGTCACTTACGACTGGCGTGTCGCGCCGGAAGTTCCGTGTCCACGAGGCGCCACTGCTCCGCCGGGGTCAACCGGGCCCAGCGTTTGATCTCATTCAGGGTTCGACGGCAGCCCATGCACACAAGCTCTTCATCCAGTGCACAGATGCCGAGACACGGGGACATGGGGCGGAGCGGACGTTCCATTGTATGCTTAACCTGTCCTGCGACAGCAGGGATAATTGAATTATAGACCGGGGTTCATTAAGCTTAACAGCTAACCTTCGGGTTGGAGCACCCCGGTCCCTGGGTCAGCGATTCTATCCAGCCTTAACCACTGCCTGAACAAAGGAAAGACACAATGAATCCATTGAAGAGCGTAACCGGTACGGTCGTGTCCGGACTGGTGATCGCGGTAGCCATCGGGCTGCTGACTGATTTACAGGGTCCTGACAGCGCCCGCGTCGTTATCTGGCTGCACGTAATTGCCGGCGTCTGCTGGATTGGCCTGCTGTACTACTTCAACCTGGTGCAGGTTCAGGCGCTGGCCGAAGCCGCAGGCGACACCGGCGGTCCGGGCGGCGGCGGCATCACCAAGTATGTCGCGCCGCGTGCCCTGCTGTGGTTCCGCTGGGCGGCGCTGGTCACCTGGCTGAGTGGCGCAACCTACCTCATCGAAACCGGTAACTTTATGAACGCGTTCACGCTGGGCAACATGCCGGTGAACGGCAGCCCGACCTACGGCCTGACCATCGGGGTTGGCGCCTGGATGGGCACCATCATGCTGTTCAACGTGTGGATACTGATTTGGCCTAACCAGAAGAAGGTGCTCGGCATGGTCGAGGCGACCGCCGAGCAAATCGCGAAAGCCAAGAGCACCGCGCTGATGGCCTCGCGCACCAATACGATGCTGTCGATCCCCATGCTGATGAGCATGATCGGCGCCCATCATGGCTACTTCATCTAGGCTGCCAAGCGGCCAGCCGTAAATCCGCAGGGCCCGGGCCACCACCGGGCCCTGCTGCATTCAGGCCACTGAAAATCATGGCAACCCTCGCCTCCGATATCCAGCAAAGCATCCGCACCGAGGTGGCTAAAGCCCTGCGGGAAGATGTCGGTCCCGGCGACCTGACCGCCGGCCTGGTGCCTGCGGACAGACAAGGCCGGGCCGAGGTCCTGTGCCGCGAAGCAGCCGTGATCTGCGGTCAGCACTGGTTCACCGAGGCATTTCGGCAGTGTGACCCGAGTATCGCCGTCACCTGGGATGTCGCCGAAGGCGCCGCGGTCGCGGCCAATACCCGCATCTGCTGCATTGCGGGCCCGGCCCGCGCGATGCTCACGGCCGAGCGCACGGCGCTGAATTTTCTGCAGACCCTCTCGGGCACCGCCACCCTTGCCCGCCGCTACAGCGATGCGGTCAGCCATACGGCCACGCGGGTACTGGATACACGCAAAACCCTGCCGGGTCTGCGCCGCGCCCAGAAGTATGCCGTCACGGTCGGGGGCGCTAACAACCATCGCATCGGGCTGTTCGATGCCATTCTGATTAAGGAAAATCACATCATCGCCTGCGGCGGGATCGCAGCAGCCGTTGAGCGCGCGCTGCAGGCAGCACCGGACGTGCTGGTCGAAGTCGAGGTGGAGACGCTGGACGAAGCGCGGCAGGCGCTGGCTGCCGGCGCCCAGCGGCTGCTGCTGGATAATTTCGAGCTTGATCAGCTGCGCGCGGCAGTAGCGCTCCGCGATGCCGAGCGCTCGCCCGCCAGCCTGGAGGCATCCGGAGGCGTCACGCTGGACAACATCGCGGCGATCGCCGAAACCGGTGTCGATTTTATTTCGGTGGGCGCCATCACTAAAGACGTGAAGGCCATTGATTTCTCGATGCGTTTTACGTTGCTGTAATGGCGCAGCCAGCACCGCGCCCGGTGCTATTGATTAACAGCACGCTGGATGCGCTTCGGCTCCGCCACCCCGTAGCCCTGAGCATAGTCAACGCCCATACCCCTCAGCATCGTAATAATCTCTGTGTTTTCGGCGAATTCGCCGATGGTCTTTTTGTTCGTCAGATGACCAATTTCGTTGATTGACCGCACCATCTCGCGATCAATCGGATCATGCAGAATCTCCTTAACGAAACTGCCGTCGATTTTCAGGAAATCGACCGGGAAATGCTTCAGGTAACCAAACGACGACAGCCCGGTTCCAAAATCGTCCAGCGCAAACATGCAGCCGAGCTCTTTCAGTGCATTGATAAACCGACTCGCCTGCGCATAGCTGGCAATCGCCGACGTCTCGGTTATTTCAAAACAAATCTTGGAAGCATCCAGGCCGCTGCGATGAAACTGCTCAATGACAAACGGCAGAAACTTGTCATCCGCCAGACTTTGGCCGGATAAGTTGATTGAGCACATCGACAGTCGCTCACGCTCATCCGCCTCGGAGACGAGCCAGCGCAGAGCGTTTTCGACCACCCAGCGATCGACGTTGGGCATGATGCCGTAACGCTCCGCCGCCGAAATAAACAGGTCCGGTGCGACCAGCGAACCGGACTCATCGCGCATGCGCAGCAGCAGTTCGTAGTGTTCACCCTGCTCCGATTCCTGCAGCGGCAGGATCGTCTGCCGAAACAGCTCAAAGCGGTTCTCTTCGAGCGCATTGTTAATGCGGGCTGCCCACTGGATCTCGCGACGACGGCGCATCAGCTCGATATCGTTAGCTTCGAAACTGTGGATGCGGTTGCGGCCGGATTCCTTCGCCGCCTGACAGGCAGCATCTGCCGCGTTCAGTATGGTCGCAACATCTTCGTTTTCGGCGGTAATGGGGACAACCCCGATACTGACCGTCAGCTTGAAGCTGCGATCCTCCCAGCTGAATTTAAACTCGTCGATGGCCATAACCAGGCTTTCAGCCGAGCGCATCGCTTCATCAAGGCTGCAGCTTTCGAGGAGGACGCCAAATTCATCGCCGCCCAGCCGCGACAAACAGTCGCGCCAGCGAATCCGCGATTTCAGCAGCGCACCAAGTTGGCCCAGCAGGGCGTCACCGGCCTGATGTCCACAGGTGTCGTTAACGATCTTGAAGCGATCAAGATCAAGATACAGCAGCGCGTACGAGGACTCTCTGGCACGCGCGCTTTTCAGCGCCCGATCCACCCGGTGCTCGAACTCACGCCGGTTGACCAGCCCGGTCAGGATATCGTGGCTGGCGTGATAGCTCAGGCGGCGATTAAGCTCGCGCGATTCGCTGACGTCGTGGAAGACCAGAGCCCCGCCCGAGACCTCGCCTTTGTCATTGCGAATCGGCGAGGCGGTGCTCTCGACATACAGTTCGTTACCATCCCGGCGGATGAGCAAAGTGGGACGGACTGACTTGAGCGACCGATTGCGCTCCATCGCCATGCTGAGCGGATTCTCCAGCGGCTCACAGGTTTCTTCATGGAACCCGCGGAAGATCTCTTCCAGCGGGCGGCCAACCGCGTCCTCGACGCGCCAGCCCGTTAACTCTTCGGCGACCGGGTTGAGGTACTCTACGCGGCCTTCCGCATCGGTGGTCGCCACGCCATCGCCGATCGACTGCAGCGTGATCTGTGCGCTTTCCTTCTCCCGGAACAACGCTTCTTCGTAAACCTTGCGCTCAGTTATGTCGTTCTCGACACCGACCAGACGCCGCAGCCGCCCGTGGTCATCATTGAGCCCCTTGACCCGGCATTCGATCCACCGCCACTCTCCATCGCGGCGCTGCACTCGATGCACACTCTCGAATACCTCCGTCTCCCCGGCAAGATGCCGGCGCAAACCAGCCTGCACGCGGGCCAAATCGTCCTGATGAATCATGCGGCTCCAGTCTGGCCGCGCACCCTTCAGGTCCTCATCGCTGTAGCCCATCATCAGCTTCCATTGCGGTGAGTAGCTGATCTGGTTGCCACGGGCGTCAAAATCCCACATGCCTTCGTGCGCCGTCAGCATCATGAGCTGACGCAGCTCCTCGCGCTGCTCGACATCGCGCTCGATTTCCAGTCGGGTGAGGCCCGAGGTCAGGCTGGAGCCAAGCAGCTTGAGCAACAGTTTGTCGTCGGTAGCCCATTCGAGGCGCGGCTGCCCGGAGATAAACCCGAGAAAGCCGGTCATGCGCCCGTTTACCTCGAGGTTAACAAGCAGCACCGACCCGATCGCTAAACGCGCCAGTTCGGCCGCATCAGCCGCCGCTTCGGGCTGGGGGTCCGAGGTGTCCAGAATTTCGAGCAGCCGCAGGTGACGCTGCTGCGACACAAACCACGGCCAGTTGGACAACTCGGTGCCGACCAGCTTGTCCGGGTTGCAGGCAGAGAAACTGGACTGGGCATATTGAACCGCTGAAATAACGGCCCCGGTAGCGTCAAAGCGTGCCAGGCATACGGCATCACAGCCGTTGCTCTCGCACAGAGCAGACAGGCACTCTTCAATGGTCCGCTCCGAGCCTTGCTCGGTCAGATTCTGCAGGTCGACGGCGAGCTTGGTGTAAACGACGTCGAGGCCGCCGACCGTGCGGGCACCGTTCAAGGCGCGCTGCAAACCCGTTAGTGTCGAATAGCTGTCCTTGCTGGCACTCATGCAAGCGGTACCTTTATGCCCCAGCGCCACCAGCCCCGTACCGGCTACACTCGGGATTCCCTGTTCTGCTCCATTTAACTTATTCATCATGGCAGGTGTTGCCGGCAAAATAAAGAGTCAAAACAATAGGTTTAGCGGCGACTGTCACCACTTTGCGTGAGCCCGAAACAGGCAGAGCCCCTGACGGCGACCGTCAGGGGCTCTGCCTGCATGGCCTGCGCGAATCCGCAGACCCCGGGGGGGATCTAGAACCGGTAGCTGGCGCGCAAACCAATCTGCCGGGGTGGCGGCAAAAAGGCGAACACCGCTTCATCGCGCGGTTCACCGCCAAAGTTGCCACCGTACATACCGTCGCGGAAATCGGGCAAGCCCTGGGCCCAGCGCGCCGTATCATCGTCTAGCAAGTTCGTGGAATACAGCTGCACGGTCCACTGCTCAGTCTGCAGGCCGAGCTGGGCATCCCAGTTCCAGAAGGAATCGACATACGGTGTATTCACCTGATCGAACAGTGCGCGCTCATCCTGATAAGAACCAATGACGTTGACGAACCATTCCATTTCGCCGGTCAGGGGCGCCGTGTAGTTGCCAATTAAGGTCATAGCATTCTCAGGCACGCCCGCTAACTGCGCGCCGGAGCAGTCACCTTGCGCGTTACCGCAAATGGCCAGATCTTTAGCCCGCAATGACTGGCCAGCCTGGGCCCGGATATCCGTGTAGTTAAAGTCATCCCATTCGGCATCGGTAAAGGCATAGGCCAATGCGAGCGTCAGCTCATCAATCGGCCGCCAGGTAATATCGACCTCAAAGCCCTGAGTTACAGCTTGAGCTGCATTAACAATGCCAGCAGCTGGCCACAGTGTATTGGGGTCAGTA
>JAZBOT010000038.1:0-14648 GCA_036351295.1 Gammaproteobacteria bacterium
CGCGTCATCGCCTGCATCGAGGTCCCGCCCGTCATCGAACGGATCCTCGGCCACTTGGGTCAGAGGCCCGGCGCCGCTGATCCCGCCCACCCAAGCCCGCGCTAACATAAGGCCGCTTACACGCTCTATCCGCTTGAACAGATTCACTTCGGTGGCGCATAACCAGTCACGGCAGTTCGCGCCTTCGATGCTGGACGCGGCTGCGCCGCGTCTCTGTTGCAGGCGTTAAGTGGCAAACCCGGCATGCTGCTCACAGGCGCCGCTGTCGCCGGGTTGGCCATACGTTATGTAGCGATTGTTCTAAGATAGTGCGGTGTATCTAGCTCTCGCCAACGCAGTCCTCTTAATTCACGCTGCTTTCGTGACGTTCGTCGTAGTCATGGTTCCGCTCGTATTTCTAGGCAAAACTCTAACCTGGCAATGGGTTCGTACCTACTGGCTTCGGCTTGCTCACCTGGTGGGAATCTGCATTGTGGTCGCGCAGTCTTGGGCAGGCATTATCTGCCCCATGACTACGCTCGAAATGTGGCTGCGTGAAAAAGGCGAGCTTAAAACATACAGTGAAAGCTTCATTGAGCATTGGCTGCAACAGCTAATCTATTGGAATTTTCCTGCCTGGGTGTTTATCGCCATCTATTCACTGTTCGCGCTACTGGTCATTTCTACTTGGTATGTTGTTCCGCCACATAAAAACAAAACCCGTGGTGTGATTGCCAAATAGTCAGCAACTGTGGTTCCAAGTCAATCAATCTAAGCCAGTTCAGGATTGGACTTCATGGCGCGTGTTTTACGCTGATATGGCCGTCGCGCGAATGACATCTGCTGCCGGCAAGCTTCGCTTACGCTTTGGTGTAACGAGGAAATAGCGTGCAACCAGTTCTTCAAACAAGCCAACGTGCTCAACGCCATACAGGGCCTTTAGTTCATCCGCCACAAAGGATGGCGCAAGGAACAACCCTGTTCCCGCCGCACCAAACACCTCACGCAGCGCGGCATCATCAAACTCCCCGACGACTCGCGGCACGATGTCACGAGCTGCAAGCCAGTTATCCACCAATCTCCGCGCATCAATGTCCTGCACCGGCAGCAGCATCGGCGCTCCGTTCAGGGAATCCGGAAAACCCTTTCGAAATCGTTTGGCGAGGGCCGGAACGCCGTACGCGCTGACATAGGACTTCGCCAACAGAGTATTCTCCAACCCCATATCAGGAGGCGCTGCAGAACTCATAATCAAGGCATCAAGTCGGCGGGCCACCAGTTCTTTGAACAGAAAATCCTCTGAGCCTTCACGACAAACCAATTGGGGCATGGGCGACATTTCTGTAACAGGCCGCAGCATGCGCCGCACAACCAGCTTGGGCACCAACTCGCCAGCACCCACGGCGAACCGCGCGGGCCACTGGCCACCTTCGGCTGCAAGCGCTTCCAGCAGGTCCTCACCGCAAGTCAGCATTTCATCGCCGTATTCCAGCACCAACTGACCCGCGTCAGTCAATTGAACTCCGCGCCCGACGCGTTCTAACAACTGATACCCAAGGCGTTGCTCAAGAACCTGGATTTGGCCACTAACGGTCTGGGGCGCGACATTCAAGGCTGCGGCCGCCGCACTAACCCCACCTGCGCGAGATACATGGCGCAGGTAGTCCAACTGGGTCAGATCAAGGCGGCGAAGGTTCGAGCGCATCTATATATCCGGTAATACAGGAATATAAAACAGTATATTCCAGATTTACCGGATAAAACAAAACCCTTAAATTTAAAGCACAAGTTTTCTTTTTGGAGTTCTGCCATGACAACCTCAGCCAGCCCCGTGCCCATCCGCGCAGCTACCGGTCACAACAACCTCGCGCTTCCACAGGTAGACGTGGGAACCCTGCCCCAGCCGTGGGACACGATAGGACGCCATGCAGCTCTGCCGACGCTGAAGCACGATGACCGCGCCCGTTTGGATGGGATCGCCCACCTCAACCATTTTCTGTCACAGGTAGTGGTTCCGCGTATGCAGAAGGACTTTGAACAAAACGGGGTTGCCCGCTTTAAAGAACAGTATGGCCGCACACCGCAGTCTCGCGATGAGGCACGGGGTGTTCTCGAAGATGGCTTGCTGTACCCCGCATGGAGCCGTTTGCGCCGCGGGTCCATGGAACAACGCCAAAAGCTCCTGACGGATGCCCTTGTTTCACAGAGCGCTGATCATGCAGAGGTCTGCGCCTCTTTGTCAGCCTCAGCTGGCAATCTGGAACTCAACCCAGATTTAGACATGCCAGATTACCTTAAAGAAGTGCACGCCCACCTGATGCCCGGTGGCTATATCACAGAGCGTGTCGCTAATGATGCCACCGCAGGTGCGTCCTACGAAGCCGGTGTTTACTCGACTGTTCCTGGCCGCTCTGGACCAAACTCGGACGGCGCGGGTCGTGCCCTGAGCGCTTGGTTAAAAGAACAGTACCCAGACGCCAATCCCACACGGATTTTTGATCTCGGCTGTGGTGCTGGCTTAAACACCGTCGCCGTCGCTCAAGCCTTTCCAGATGCTGAAGTGGTCGCCTTTGACGCCGGTGCTCCCATGCTTCGCTATGCTGCCGCCCGGGCTGCCGCCATGGGGGTGACCAACATTAAGTTTATCCAGGCGGACATCGAAAAGCTGCCTGAAGACATTGGCACGGCTGATGTGGTGTACACCTGCATTGTCCTGCACGAAACCAGCCTCGACGGGTTACGCGCCATTTTCCGCACAGCCCGCGAACATACGGCGCCTGGTGGCTTGACCCTGCACGCCGAGCAACCCGGCTATGACGGCAAACCTGTGTTCGAGCAAGTGCTGCGGGATTGGGATGGCCGCTACAACAACGAGTCCTTCTGGAGCGAGTTGCATCAACTTGATTTGCACAAGGAAATGACAGACGCGGGTTTTGCTGCAGAGGATGTGTTCACCGGCGCCATTTCCGCCGTGCCCTGGGCTACAGACAGCAGCACCCCCGGTAAGTTTGAAGACTATGGCCGGACAGGCAATTGGATCGTAATTGGAGGCGTAAAATGAACCATCAACCCTCAACCGCACAGACATCACCTCGAGCAGCATCACCTGAAGCTGTCGTTGACCTTGATGCCGCATCGCGGACCGCCCGGCCGGTCTTCACGGGCGACCCAGTCACCGATGCCCAGTGGGACATAATCGTAGCGTTAACCAACGAACTCGGCGCAACGCGTGCCCGGCTGGATGCCATGGAACGTGTGCTGGTCGACCAACAGACACTTCCGAAAGGCGCTATCGACAGTTGGGTACCCGCTGAACAGGCTGCGGTTGAACGCACTCATGATCATCAGTCCTACATCCGTCGCGTCTTTAATACACTGACACTAGGTAAATAAGCGCTTGGCGCTGAAGACGCCGTATCGGCCAATGCGGCGGCCGGCTTCGCGTCATCGCCTGCATCGAGGTCCCGCCCGTCATCGAACGGATCCTCGGCCACCTGGGTCAGAGGCCCGGTGCCGCCGATCCCGCCCACCCGAGCCGCGCACCACCCGAACGCCCGCGGCTGATCTGACTCCCCTGCCCACCTTCCACGCCTCCCGGTCACCGCGCCGGGACGGGCGCGTGTTGACCTGTCGCGTCCCCCGCCGGCATTTACAGCGCCAACGCAAGGACTCACAGGCCGAACGACCACGCGTGGCAGGCCGCGCCTGACAGCCGCTCCGCCTGGAGCCCGGCCTCAACGTGTCACCCGACCCCGATTTAAGCACGCCGCGGCCGAGCCCGCGCTAACATAAGGCCGCTTATACGCTCTATCCGCAAACCCCGGGAAGTAGCAAGCATCGTTGGAGTCAGAGTAAAAACTTCGGGAAGTCGTTTTTACTCTGACCCCATTAATTTCCTCTTTAATTCCTCGGGTTTGTGCAGTAGGCAATCGGCTATGGGGCATCGGCAATTGAAACTAGCCCAAGCTTTTTTGTATGCTGCAGCTAGCATTGGACGCACGCGAGCCTGAGTGGGGCACTCACGCGGCAGCATCCGAGAGCATCATCCTATAAGGGGGGGGGATGTTAGTACGCCAAGCCATCGCCGCGACATGCCGCGTGTTCCTGCTGATGCTGATTTGCGGCACCCTGCCCGCCTTGAGTGTCGCGCAGGAGCTAATTCCGTTGGAGTACCTGGCCCGCCTGCCCCAGTTTGCAAACCCCCAGATAGCGCCCGATGGCAAGCACGTCGCCGTGACCATTAATGTCGAGGGCGAGCCTTTTGTGATCGTGCAAAAAATAATGAGCCCCGATGATCGCGAACCTGAACCGGCCGTGCCTATCAAGGCTGATGATCTTCAGTTTGAGTGGTATGAGTGGGCCAATAACGAGCGCTTGATTTTCGGCGTCCGCGCTACCGTGGCCTATCGCGGCGACCTTCGCAACGTTATACGGATGGCCAGTATCGACCGCTTTGGCAAGAACCAGGCGGTTATCAATATGCGCCCCAACGATTGGGGTATATACCGGCAGTACGCGGAAGTGCTGCATTGGCTGCCCGACGACCCGCAGCACATACTGGCTATCCTGGATGACGAGCCTGACGCTTGGGCCGAGCCGCGTGTGCATCTCGTGGATGTGGAGACCGGTAAGCGCAGATTGGTGGAGGCTAATCGCAAAGGCTTCTTCACGTGGGTTGCCGATGACGACGGGGTTGTTCGCATCGGAGTGCGCCATCGAACGGACTTCGATAACACCGGCGTTGAGATTTATCACCGGGCGACCGCGGACTCTGATTGGGAGTTGCTGCAAAAAATTGACTATTTTAGCGACGAGCGCCTGATTCCCTATGCCTTCGATAAAGCTGACAACAACATCTTGCTGGTCTCAAGTACCCACCTGAGTGAGGCGGCCCGCGATGATGAGTATGTGGAGGCGTTTCGCTACGATCTGACAGCCGGCAAGGTAATCGGGCCTTACGTCAATTTGCGCAGAAAGAAAATGCTGACAGCGGTGCAGAAGCAGTTCCCCGATAGAGAAGTAGAGCTGGTATCGATATCGCAGGACGAATCGATGGCGTTTTATCGGGTCTATACCGATCAGCTGCCGAGCGAGTACTACTTGCTCAATCTGGAGGCCGGTCGCCTCGACTATGTGGCGGCTGAGTTCCCCGAGCTCAAAGACTACGCATTGGCCGAGATGGAAAGCGTCCGTTACGCCGCGCGTGACGGGGCCGAGATCCCGGCGTTTCTGACCCGGCCTGTCGATGCCGATGAGCTCGGGCCACGACCGACTGTGGTAATGCCGCATGGGGGGCCGTGGGCGCATGACTCATGGGGTTTCGACAACTATGCCCAGTTTCTGGCGAATCGTGGCTACGTTGTCCTGCAACCCCAGTTTCGCGGCTCCACCGGCTACGGCAGCGCACACGAAGTGGCCGGCTATGGACAATGGGGCAAACTCATTCAGGACGACATTACCGACGGTACGCAGTGGTTGATTGATGAAGGTATCGCGGACCCCGAACGTATCTGCATCGTCGGCACCAGTTTCGGTGGCTATGCGGCTGCTATGGGTGCTGCAAAAGAACCCGACCTCTATCGCTGTGCTATCAGTATTAACGGTGTGCTCGATCTCGACATGTTCGTTGAGAGTGCCGATGATTTTTTGTTCGAGAATATCAATCAGCGGATGTGGAACAGCCTGGAAGAAGCTCGCGACTATTCACCCTACCATCAAGTGCGCAAAATCAAGGCGCCGATGCTGTTGATTGCCAGCGAGCGCGATACGGTAGTACCCAAGAAGCACTCCAAACGTATGCTTAAGGCGCTGAAGAAGAACAAGAGCGTGGTCGAGTACGTCGAATTGCCCGATGGGGAGCACTGGCGCACCAATGAAACGAACGAGATCACAAAGCTGCGCGCCATAGAATCATTTCTCGCGCGCCACATGGATCTGCTGTAACAGCGTCCAGACCGCCGGCATCGCCGCGCAGCCTTCACAACCTGACAAGCTCGAGCGCCTGGCTCGTTACATCTCAAGGCTCCCGCTCGCCATCCAGCGGCTGGCGCTGACCGGCAGCGGTCACGTCCACTATGCGCTGACGACGCCGTCTCGCGACGGCCCCACACACGTGAGCTTCGATCCGGAAGACTTCATCGCCCGGCTCGCCGCTCTGGTGCCGAAGGCCCGCGCCCACCTAACGAGATACCACGGCGTGTTCGCTGCGACCAGACTCGACCAACCACTGTGGGACTGAGGACGTCAGCGCCGTGACAGCGCCGCGTCAAGCTTGCCGAGCCGCACGATGCCAACCCAAAGTCAGCAGAATGACAAGGAAGGCGACCAGCCCGGCGGTCGCCGCTGAGGCCCCGGCCACCAGTTCGACCCCGGAATGCTTGCTGGCAATGCCGATCAGCGCCCAGACAACCACGGCCAGGAAAACCCGGTCTCTTCTCAGCCACGCAATGCTGAAGCTCAGCACCGCGATCATTGCCAGCACGATCAGCATCCAGCTGGCCTCGCTCAGGCCCCAGCCGCTCCAGTCCCGGTAGTAAAGCACGCAACTCAGGTTGGAGATTGCCGCGACAGTCAGCCAGCCCAGGTACAGGCTGACGGGCGTGTGCATGATCCACCGCTCCCGCGCGGCCACCAGCCTGCGGTTGATGCCGAGCCGCACGTAGATTGCCGCCACACTCGCCACCATGATGACCATGAAGACGAGACTGAAAGTGAAATAGTTGTACTGCCAGGCGAGGACCCAGGCCGCGTTCCCGAAGCAGCTCAGCACGAAGAGCCAGCCGATCCGGCCAACTGCCGACTCAGCCTCCTGCCGGGCCACGAGCGGATAAACGACAAATGAGATCAATGCGAGGTAGATCAGGCCCCAGATGCCGAAAGTGAAGTCTGCAGGCACAAAATAGACCGGAAACCGGGCTGCGATCTCACTCGGCGTCTGCCCGTTCATCGGCAGCAGATTGGCCAGACTGTTGACCACCAAGGTTATGGCCAGCGCCACCCCGTTGGCCCAGGCCTGCAGACGGGAGGCCGCAGTTACCATCACTGTGGTTTGCGGTGACATTGACATCAGCATACGCGTCTCAACGGTCAACCACCACGGCGCTGTCGTCGCTTCTTCAAAACCACGTATTTCTGCCATCATGCCGCACCGCCACGTTGGGCGCTCAGTGCTGGTGCTCTTGCACCGCCAAAGGTGCGGGGCCGCGTTTTATGAGATAGTAAGCAGCATGGATACCGTGAACGAAAATCTCGCAAAACGTCTGCTGCAACCGGCCTGGCTGGCGATTTCTCGCCGCTGCGTTGCAGTCGCGCCTGCCGTGCTCGCGCTGGTATTGCTCGTTCCCGCGGGTTGCGGTGGCGGCAGTAGCGCGGGCGGATTCCAGCCCGCGCCGATTACCGTCATCGTGCCGTCGCTGACGGAACAGTACACATTCACGGTCCAGTCCGACATTGTCTACGGTCAGGCAGAGGTCAGCGGCGGCGGCAGCTTTACCGACCTCACGCTGGACCTGTACATCCCGGACGAGTTCACCAATGCGGAGCGCAAACAGTTTCCGTTGATGCTGATGATGCATGGCGGGTTCTTCCAGCAAGGGACAAAAACCAATCCAGAAATTATTCCGTCTGCGGAGGCCTACGCGAGACGTGGCTGGATCGTGGCCTCCATCAACTATCGCCTGCAGGCCGATGACCCGGTGCCGTCGTCGCAGGTTCAGCCGCTCATTGATTCCGTCACCCCGCCTGGCCCGACGTTGCTCGAGCGGACTGTCATTGCGGGGATCGATGACGTGATCAACGCCCTGGAGTTTCTGCAGGCGCGCGACGACGTGTATGCGCCGTGGACCACGTTGTGGGGTTTCTCGGCCGGGGCCTACCTGGCATTGCTGACGGGCTATGCACTGGACGATTTTGGGATCGAGCCCGTCGAGGTCGCCGCGGTCATTGACTTTGCAGGCTCTATCGACGGGCGCTTCACGGGCGGCACGCCGTTCGATTTCCCGCTGGGCAGGGATCCGGTTCTCCAGATTATCCACGGCACTGCGGATGCGATCGTGCCATTCGTCGAGGCAGAAACGCTGGAGGCGCTGGCGACTACCGCCGGTTTGCCCTTCGACTTTCAGGCCGTGGCCGGCGCGGGGCACGTAATCGATTTGTTTGCCACAAACTCGTCAACCGGTGCAAGCCTGTTCCAGCGCACTGTGGATTATCAGTTCGAAACAGTCTTTGCCGGACAGACTTCAGGGCCGCTGGTAATCGAGTAGCGTTTGACCGTTCGCGCGACACGGTGAATTATTAATCTTCCACGTGTGACGCAACCGAGCGCGAAGGCTCGCAGGCTGAATCGCCCCGGGCATTCCGGAGCGCGCTTCAGCTCCTGCGTTCAGATCGGCTAAATACAAATTCAAGCCACCGCCTCACTTGCATCGAACCAGCCGCGGGTGCGGTTGGCAAACGCCACGAGAGTCAGCATCACCGGCACCTCCACAAGGACCCCGACCACGGTGGCGAGCGCCGCTCCGGACTGCAGACCAAACAGCGAGATAGCAACGGCCACGGCCAGTTCGAAGAAGTTGGAGGTGCCGATCATGCACGCCGGGGCGGCAATATTGTGGGGTAGCCGCAGCAGCTTGGCGGCCGCGTAGGCGATGGCAAAGATGCCGTAGGTTTGTATCAGCAGCGGCACGGCAATCAGGCCAATGGCTAACGGCTGCGCCAGTATGGTTTCGGCCTGAAACCCGAAGAGCAGCACCACCGTCGCCAGCAAACCCATAATAGAAACCGGTTTGAGCGTTGCCAGGAACCGGTTCAGGCGCGAATGGTCCGCTGCCGAATCCAGACTCCGTCGCGTGAAATACCCAGCCAGCAGCGGCAACAACACGTACAGAACGACCGACAACAGCAGCGTCTCCCAGGGCACGGTCACGTCGCTCACGCCCAGCAGAAACGCGGCGATGGGCGCAAATGCGAAAATCATGATGACGTCATTCACGGACACCTGCACCAGCGTGTAGTTGGCATCGCCCCGGGTAAGCTGACTCCAGACAAACACCATTGCGGTGCAGGGCGCAACGCCCAACAGAATCATGCCGGCTATGTACTCGCCCGCCGTCGTGGGATCCACGAGGTCCGCGAAAATCACGCGGAAGAACAGCCAGCCCAGCGCCGCCATACTGAAGGGCTTGATCAGCCAGTTGATCACCAGCGTCAGCAGCAGACCGCGGGGCTTCTTGCCGACGTCCCGGATGGAGGCGAAGTCGACCTGCACCATCATCGGGTAGATCATCAGCCAGATGAGCACCGCGACCGGGAGATTGACGTTGGCGTGCTCAAGGCGCGCAAACACCTGGAAAAGCGCCGGAAACGCACTGCCAAGCGTAACGCCGGCTACGATACAAAGCCCCACCCAGAGGGTAAGAAACCGTTCGAACAGTCCCATGCTCAGGCCGCCTCTTCGCGTGCCAACTCATTGAGCACAACGGCAAGCGCCGGTGCGTCCAGGCTCGCCAGGTCCACCTCGAGCAAGCGCCGGATACGGCGTTCGATGAGGTCGCTGACGCGCTCGAAAGCGGCGGCAATCTCCGCGTCGGAGCCTGCCGCACGGCTGGGGTCGGGCAGACCCCAGTGCACCTTTGGTGCCGCGCCCATCCACACGGGGCACGCCTCGTTGGCGGCGCTGTCGCACACCGTGACGACCACATCCGGCTGGAATTCCGCGACATCCTCCCAGGACTTGCTGTACAAACCTGCTGTCGCCAGGCCGCGCGCGCGGAGGTGCGCCAGCGTTAACGGGTGCACCGCTGCGGCGGGAGTGCTGCCGGCGCTGCTGGCGATAATGCGGCCCTGCGCAAGGTGATTGGTGAGCGCCTCGCAGAGAATACTGCGGCAGCGGTTGTGGGTGCAGATGTACAGCAGCTTCATGACTGCGCCCCCATAGCCGTTCCCGCGGGGCGATTGCACAGAGACGGCCGGCCCGCCATGGCCTGCAGCCGGCCCTCCATACCCTGCAGCTGCGCAGCATGAGCATCGTCCGCCAGGTCAAGAACGCCGCCGACCCATGCGGGCAGATCGGGACTCACGGAGTAATAAACCCACTGACCGCGACGGCAATCCTGCAACAGCCCGCAGGAGCGCAGTTGCGCCAGATGCCGTGACACCTTGGGTTGGGATGCATTGACCGCCTCAACCAGCTCGCAGACGCAGAGCTCGCCGTGCCGGCGCACCAGAAGCAGCAGCGTCAGGCGGATCTCCTCCCCCAGACAACGGAACAAAGCGGATGGTTGCATCAGAAAGATTGCTGGCTTGCGTTGCCAGTCAGTATATTTGGATATACGTATATCCGCAACTACAAACGCGCCGAGGCGTTGCTGCCGCGCGCTGCGCCCATCGGAACCCTGCGGGCAGCCTAAAGGGGCATGAACAGCTCCTCAGGCTGCGGCACCTGCCAATCGCTGGGGTGAGCGCAAGTCATAGCAGCACCCCATATCGGCCACGGTGCAGCCCTGAGCGAGCAGCATTTCACGATTCGCCATATCGCCAAAGTGATACAGCACCAGGCGCGAGCGAACAGCCGCAGAATACTCGCGCGCGAGATCGTCCCAGCCGCTGTGCGAGGGATTCCCGACGGGCTGACAATCGTGAAAAATCTGCTCGCCGAGGCTCGCGTAGCACTCCAGCTGCTCGGGTATGGGGCGCGTATCGCCGGTATACAGAAAACTGCCGCGCAGGCTGATACCAAAGGCAAAATCCTTGCCATGGTGACGCACAGGGAACACGTCAAACCAGTGCCCCTGCCACCAGAACCCCCTGCTCACCGGCACCAGCTGGAACGCATCCCAGAAATTGACGCCACCCTCCGCCAACGGTGACGACAGGCCCGCAAGGCGCTCATGCAGCAGCGGCACAATGGGCGCTGGCACAAACACACGCGGCGGGGGCTCGCCCGTGTCTCTGAACCAGAGCGGCGCAAACAGCGGTTCCAGACCGCTGATGTGATCCACGTGCGTGTGGGTAATAAAAATCGCCGGGGGGAAGCCACCGTAGGCTTGCCGATAGCGCGCGGGCGAATCGAGGCCGCAGTCGATTTGCAGCAGCGGGGCGGCATCCTGCTCCAGCACCGCCGCCGCCGAGCCAAGCTCCATGCCGGAGGAACCGCCGACGCCCAGAAATCTCAGTGCAAGTTTAGACATTCCGACCTCGCCGATAACGCTTCCTGTGCATTACGGGACAGTTGGCGAGCATGAGCGCGTCCCTGCGCTTAGCTAACGGCGCGACCATAGCAACGGCGTGTTGCAGGTTTCTTACACGGGTGGGCGGGATTCGCGCTAGTGTTAAATCGGTCTCGGCTGGCGCTGACAAGGATTAACCTGCGGCCATGAGCGACTCGGCCAGGTCCAGGTAACACCGCGCAACGGCCTGCCAGCTCCAGCGCTCGGCATAGCGGCGACCGTTGGCGCCAAGCCGCTGCCGCTCTTCCGGATCGCTCAGCAAGGCAATGGCAGCATCGGCAAGCGCCTGCGGATTGTCAGGCGGCACAATTACGCCACTGTCTGCAGCGCCGACGATCTCCGGCAGCGAAGCGGCGTTCACGACCAGCAGCGGCCGGCGCGCGGCCATAGCTTCGAGGCATACGTTGCCAAAGGTCTCCTGCACGCTCGGATGCACAAACACGTGACTGGCCGCAAACTCACGGGCCACAGCAGTGCGGCTAAGATTACCCAACCAGCTGACGGCATCCGCAATACCCAGTTCCCGCGTAAGCTGTTGCAAGTCGTCCCATTGCTGCCCGTCGCCCACGATGCGCAATTGCGCGTCCGGCACCGCGCGCCGAATCAGCGGCATAGCACGCAACAGCATATCGATGCGTTTGCGTGGAAACAGCTTGCCGACAGCCAGTAGCGTAGGTACCTCAGCGGGCTGCGGAACGTTGCTGCGGGTCAGCGCATCCCATTCGTCAATATCCACTGCATTGGGAATAACATGCACTTTCGCCGGGCTGATGTCGTAATAGCCGCACACGCCGCGCTTGGCGTAGGCGCTGGGGACGGTAACCGCCGCGGCAGACTGAAAGTTTTGTTTTTCGAGCTCCGCCTGTTGCTGGAGCATGCTGCGGAACGGCTCCGGTTCTGTCGGCGCAATGTCGGCAAACAGCGCGCGCGCCGATGCAATAAACGGCACCTGCGGCAGTCGTGGCAAGGCGAAGCCGTCATAGTCCAGGCCCAGTATCCAGGCCGAGCCCTGCCAGCTGTGCTGGCTCTGCAACGCCTTGTTAAATGCAATACGGTTGGTCAGCAGCCCCGCGTAATCGGCGGCTTCAGTTGCTGGGCTTAGCAAACGGACGGGATGCGCGAGGGCCAGTAGACCGCGCTGCAAGGAACCGCTGAACAGTGCTGTGCCACTGCCTGCAGCGAGCGTTTGCGGCCAGCTGCAGATAATGCTGATAGGCTTTCTCACAGGTAAGGCGATCCTGCGCCGCGGTTTTTTAATTCAGACAACGCATAATAGTTGCTAATGCTAAACGCGCTCAACATCAGATTGACGGTTGCCGCAGCGGCGCTCGCCCTCCTGGCTGGCTGTGCCCCGGCAATACAGCCACCCGCCTGCCCCGCAGCTGCCGCGAGTGCCGACGAGCGCCGCGGCAATGCGGGTTGCCTCATCGTCAATAACGGGCGAATCCTCGTGCTACGCCATCAGCCGACGGGAAAGATAGGCTTGCCGGGCGGCACGCCACAAACCGCCGAGCGCGCTGCCTGCACGGCGCATCGGGAAACCTTCGAAGAGACAGGCCTGACAGTGGAGATCGGACCGTTCGTCGCACAAATGGAGAACGGGTTTCTGGTCTATGCCTGCCAGCTGGCAGACACCGGTTATGCAGAAAAGTTTGCCGTGCCGGCCCATGCGCGTCGCGAGGTGCGGGAAATATTCTGGGCCAGCCTCGACGACCAGCGCGCCCACAACTGGCGGTTTCCCACCCAGCTGGGAGAGATTCGCTTCTACATGGAGTCTGTACAGATGCCCTACACCGGTTGTGGCTCGTCAAGAGGAAACGAAACATGCTGAGCTCGCATCCGATGTTGCCCGCCCTGGCCGCCCTCACCGTCCTGGCGCTGTCCGCGCCCATCGCGACCGCGCAGCCCGGCATGGAATCCGCGGGCCCCTATCAGATCATTTCCCAGCGCCTGCCGAATGAACAGTTATACATTGCTGCCATGCTGCCCGGCGCAACCTACACCGACATGGCCTATTATCAGGGGCCGTGCCGCGAGCAGATCGAGGCGGAGCTTGGCATCAACGACCGTGCCGCCATCAGCCGCTTTGAAGCATCGGGGACGTTTGCCGATCTCAACGCCGACGGCCTGACCAGCCTGCTGGTCGCGCAGCTGCAAGCGGCCTGCCCGGAGCTCGAACGCGTCGATACCGTGCTGGCCACTCGGCCTGACAGGCCGGTGGTGGCGTCATTCGCACGCTCGGCCGACTGGGCAAACACGGCGGCAAGCCTGAGTGCCGCGGCGGCGGCTAATCCGGTCGACCAGCAGATTGCCGCACTACCTGCAGGGCCGCCGGTCATGCTGGCGATGCAGGACCCGCTGACGGGCATTGCGCTTAGCGGCTATGCCATTTGCCAGAACAACATGACCCTTCCGCTTGGCAGCATCAAATTTGGCAGCGCGCGTAAACCAAGCCTCGCCACGTTCCGTAAATTCGCCGAAATGGCCGCGCCGCAAGTTCAGGCCCAGTGTCCGGATGTTGCGCAGATCAGGTTTATCCCGGGGCCGATGGCAGACACGTTCATTTGCACCCGCCAGGATTGCGGGGTCGATGCCACTTTGGCAGATGGCACGTGGTCCGCTGTTGCAACCGGTTATGGCGCCGCCAGCGATCTGGATACCATCAAGACTTTCGACGATATCCTCGCTGCAATGCTGGCCGGAGACTACTCGGTGCTTCGCAATCGCTATTCCGGCTATTTCCGTCAGTTCCACAACGAGTTTCTCATTGCGTACTCCAAGACATGTGCCGCCGCTATTGCTGATCCGGTATCGTTTGAAATCGTCCTGATCGAACGAACGATAGATCAGGACGGTTTCACGGTTGGCAGCCGGCAGGCCAGCACACCCTTCACTCTGACCATCGATCGCAAGTTCGAGCCCCGCTACTTCGTCTATGACCGGGCTAATCAGGCCTACTACGCGTCGAGCATCCTCAGCCGCGAGGTCGATGCCCGCGCCGCGGGCCGCGCCACTTCCGGCATCGAATCCGTCATCGGGGAGATTATCGATGACCGGTATCGTGTTGAATCCTTCGTCAACAAGGGCTGCAGCTACCCTGATGTCCTTACTGTATATCGGCGGCTGCAGCAGGTTTTGGGCGGCCCGGTGGAGCAATGATCTTGGATTGTTCTCGCTGCAGCGATGCGGGGTATCGTGCAGGTGCACTCCATACCCGCCAGCGGCCGCTGCACGCACATGATGTTGCTCCCTGGTCCAGGCGGCCTTCCCTACTCCTCTCCGGCTCAACTGTCCCCGTCACTCCCCTTGGGTTTGGCGTGACTCCCGATGGCTTCCGCGAATCTGATCATCGGTTCGACGAGTTCGAGTGGCATCGGGAAGACGATGGTATTGGTCTTCTCGTTGGCGATTTCCTTCAGCGTCTGCAGGTAACGCAGCTGCAGA
>JAZBOT010000039.1:0-2663 GCA_036351295.1 Gammaproteobacteria bacterium
AATCGATGGCGAACCTCGCAAGGTCCTTTTTAACGCCAACCGAAACGGTTTTCTTTACAGCCTCGACCGCGCCAGCGGCGAGTTAATCACCGCGCGGGAGTTTGCGGAACAGAGCTGGGCGCTGTCGCTTGAGGAAAACGGGCGCCCGCAACGCAACCCGAGCGCTTTGCCATCCGCAGGGGGTACGCGAGTATGGCCCAACTCCGTCGGCGCGACGAACTGGTGGCCACCGGCCTACCATCCGCGCGCCCGCCTGTTGTGTCTTCCGGTGGTGGACGGGCCTTCGGTCTACTACACACAGGAAACGCGTTATGAGCCGGGGAAACCCTTTGTCGCCGTTGTAGGGCAACAGTCGTTCAACGAGGCGGCGCGCCGCTTCGTGCGTTGCCTGAATGACGCCAGCGGTGCGCTGGTTTGGGAGAAAGAGTTACAGACGATTGGCGGCCGGTTGCTTAATATCAACATGAGCGGGTTGCTAATGACAGCCGGTAATTTGCTGTTTGCGGGCGACAATACTGACTTTATTGCGCTGCATGCCATCACTGGCGACGAGCTCTGGCGAATCAATACCGGGGGCAGCATACTCGGTCCACCCGTGAGCTATCGGGCAGGCGGTAGTCAGTTTGTGGTCGTGACCAGCGGCAGGACGTTGCTTGCCTTCGGCCTCCCTGCTGAGCCGTGAGTTTGCGTCGCGTTGCTCTGGGAATGGCCGTTGTGGCGCTGGCCGCGCTGTTTATTGAGCTGGTGAGTTTCGCTGCGGCATGGGTATTGTCGACGACGGGTCTGGTGGTTGCTGATCCGGATGCCGACGGCTACGAGGACTATCTGACAATCCGCGACCCGGTGCTCGGTTGGCCATCACCCGGTATTTTCGGCAGCGGCGAATACGATAGCAGTGGGTCGCGACTGGTGCCGGCATTTCCTGACCCGGGTCTCGATGCCTGTGTCGCGTTGTTCGGCGATTCGTTTACCTGGGGCGATGAAGTTGGCCCGGAGCATGCTTACGGCAACGTGCTCGCCGGTATGCTTGACTGTCGGGTGGCGAACTACGGCGTTGGTGGCTACGGCACCGATCAGGCGGCACTGCGCTATCTGCGAGTAATCAATGATGATGCGCCCGTGGTTGTGCTAGGCCACTTTTCCGACAATATCACCCGTAACGTCAACCAGCTCCGCGACTTGATAGCGGGTGGTCGTTTTGGCCTCAAGCCGCGCTTTGTAATCGAAGGTGGCGAACTTGTCGAGGTGCCGTTGCCGCAGCTGTCGGCGAGCCAATATGCGGCGGCTGCCAGCCGTGCAGGCGAGCTGCTGCCCTATGAGTACTTCCGGCCGGGCCGCCCGGGCGCGGCCGGTGTTTTTAGCTTTCCCTTTACGCGGGCGGTATTCAACGCGGCCATGCACTATAGGGTGCAGTCGGCGATTCGCGGGATACGGCCCACGTACGCGCCGTTCTACAGCCCTCAGCACCCGTCTGGTGCGCTGGAAGTCACGGCGCGGCTGCTAACCTTCAGCGCGGCAGTTGCCGCCGACCGCGGTCAACGGCTTGTCGTATTACTAATACCGGATTTGCACGATCTCGAGGCGGCGCGGGCCGGCGAGCCATCGTCCTATGCACCATTGGCTGCGGCACTGCGCGCCACGCAGACCCCGTATATCGATGCGGCTGATTATTTTGTTGCCCAACATGGTGATGCAGACTTCTGCGAGTTATTCGTGACCTGCGGTAACTCGCATTTCAATCCCGACGGCTATAGGCTTCTGGCAGAGGCCGTTTATCAGGTTATTGCGGACTCAAGGTAGCCAGCGTGGTGGTGTTGCCTTTGTTGAGCCAGCCGCGACATTTCTCAGCTAGGCGGCATCGTCCGGAAACGGCAAGGATATAGACCGTGCACGAAGTGCAGGCGCGGGCTCTGCAGTCGTTCGGCCGCCAGCTACCCCAGCGGTATGCTAGTGTGCATCATATTTGTCAGTCATTCTTCACCAACGCTTGGATCTGATCTATGCGTGCGGCAAATTCCGTTTCGAAGGTATGGCGACTGGCAAACTCCAAGGCAGCTTCGCCCGCCGTGCGGAGCTGCTCACGCCGCTGATTCAGCGCCGCGATCCGCTGCGCTAGTCGTGCCGGGCGGTTGAGTGGTGTCGTCCAGCCGAATGGGCGGTTACGTAACAGTCCGCTCAGCGCTTCATTGGCATAGCCGACGATCGGTACGCCGCAGGCGAAGGTCTCGAGATATGTACAGGATGGATCGCCCTGACGATGGCAGCAGACTAACAGGTCAATATTATTCTGAATGAAGGGCATAAGTTCAGTCGTGAAATCGACGACTCCCCGTAGCCTGACCCGATGAGTGACCCGTTCCCGCTTTATTTCAGCCGCCATGAACTCACTCAGTGTCCCCTCACCGAATATGTCCAGCGTGAAGTCGACGCCCAAAGAATCGAGATTCTTGGCAACGCGAATGAGGTCGTCGGCTCCCTTCATCCGGTTCAGCCTGCCGGAAAAAGCGAGGCGCAGCGGCCCACCGCTGAGCAGTTCTGCATGACGCTTCGCAAGGGTCTCAGCGTCCGCCAGCATGCTCTCGGTGACCCGGCTGTCCAGGAACAACAATATATTCCTGCTGAGTCTGCGGTAGACGTCGTAAGTAGGCAGCCCGTTGCACTGC
>JAZBOT010000040.1:0-8904 GCA_036351295.1 Gammaproteobacteria bacterium
AAAGCCGCATTACGATCGACGGTCGGCAAGTCACGGATGACTATCGACGCTCCCACACAGCCGTGGTTTACGACCAGTTTGTGCAGCATCGCGAAGCGCTGCCGTTGCTGTACCGGGCCGGCATGCTGCTCGGGCTGCCGCCCGAGAATGCCGAAACCGTCTTCGTGACACGCTATCAGGCCGGTGACTATTACAAAGTTCACGAAGATTACGCTGCGGGGTTTGAGGGTGACCGCCTGTACACGGTGCTGATCTACCTGAACGACCTGAGGTCCGAACAGGGTGGAGCGACCGTGTTCGAACAGCTGAATATTGCGGTACAGCCGCGATGCGGCCGCGCGGTGATCTGGACCAATACCAACCCGGACGGTTCCCGCCACCCCGAGACCCGTCACGAGGCACTGCCGGTGACCGGCGGGGAGAAATGGGCTATCCAGCTCTGGTTCCGCCGCTACCCGTTGCTGCATCGGCCTGCGCCGGCGGAACCCGCGCCGCAGGCCGCGCCGGGTGCGCCGGTGCAGGCCGACACTGCGCTGCCGGCAGGCATTACGGCGGTGCTGGAAGCAGCGCCTGGTAGCGACCACGAAAAGGCGTTCAGCTAGGTTCGCCGGCATGCTGCGACGAATCAAACGACGGTTGCGCGGGCTGTGGTATCGGCGCCATTACTACCGCTCGCGCGTGCTGCCGCAGCCCGTGCCGTTTTTCCCGCTGCCCTACCTGCCGTCCGGCTTCAGTGTGCACAGCGTCGCAGCCACCGGCCTGCGGGTCATCGACAATTTTGTCAGCCCCGCCGAAGCCGAGTGGTTAATCAGCGTGGCGCGCGAGCGACTGGCCCGGAGCACGGTGGTCGTCGATGGCAAAGTGCGCCAGGCCAGCGGCCGAACTTCATCACACGCGGTGGTGTTTCACCGCTACCAGCAAGACCCGCGAATTTTACCGATCGTCGCACGGGGCGCGATGCTGGCGGGAGTGCCTCCCGAGAACGCCGAACAGATTTATGTCAGCCGCTACGGGCCGGGCGAGCTGTATCACGGCCATCACGACACCGCGCCCGGGTTTCTGACGGCGGACCGGTTGTGTACGTTGCTTGTCTACCTCAATGATCTGGATACGGCACAGGGGGGTGCCACCTATTTCCCCGACCTCAAGGTGGCCGTGCAGCCGCGGGCCGGACGGGCGGTCTGCTGGACCAACACCAACCCGGACGGCAGCACCCACGATGAAACCGTGCACGCGGCGCTGCCGCCGCATGGCGCCGGGGCGGAGAAATGGGTTATCCAGCTCTGGTTCAGACCCTACCGCATGCACCGGATCAGGCAGCGGCTGGAGCCGCGCCAGGCCCGGACCGGCGTCCCCTTAGAGGACACCGCCGGCCTGCCGGAAGGCGTGCGCACCCTGACGGACTAAAAGATAAACACGGTCGAGGTGTTGAAAGCCGAGATCGCCAGCCGGTCGCCGTCCAGACCGAAAGCCGCATCCCAGCCAAACAGCTGCTGGCCGCCACTTTGGGCCGATTTTATAAACGCCAGCTGCTCCCAGCCGCCGCTGCCTTCGACGAACAGGTAGCCGGCGCCCGAATCAACCGCGAAGTCCAGTTCACCCTGCCCGTTGATGCCGAGCGCATTGCTGCCCTCGCGCAGCGCGGTGACGAGCAGCTTGTCTCCGGTCTTGTTGAGCGCCACCGTGAAGCCCAGCTCATCGATCGGATCGGGGTTCGATGCCTTGAAGAACTCGGTCTGGCTCCAGCTGCCACCGGTCTGCGTGAACAGATAAGCCGCGCCCGTGTTTTCGGCATCGTTATTGCTTTGGCTGCCGCCGATACCTGCCGCATCGCTGTCCTCCTGCTGCGCCCCTACGGCCAGCCGGTCGCCCGCACCATTGAGCGCAACAGAACTGCCAAATTCATCGCGGGCACCGGCTGCCTGCGACTTGATGAACGCCTGCTGCAACCATGCGCCACCGCTGCGCGTAAATACGTAAACGGCACCCGAGCGCTCCGCGCTGTTGTCAAACGGGTCGGCGCTGCCGGCCGATGATTCGTTAATAGCGCCGACGGCCAGCGTATCGCCACTGTCGCTGAGCGCGATGTCGCTGCCAAACAAATCGTTGGCTTCGGCGTTGGCTGCCTTGATATAGGCTTGCTGCGACCAGCTCAGACCATCGTTAGCAAACACATAGACCGCACCGGAGTCCGCCGCCGCGTTGTTGTCTTCCCCGCTATTGATCAGCAGCGAATCGCTGTCCTCTCCCCAGGCCGCCACGGCAAGCGTCAGACCATCGGCAGACAGGTCGACCCGGTTGCCGAAACGATCACCTTCCTGCAACGTGTCATCAATGTCCGGATCACCCTCAGGATTGGATGACTTGACGTAGGCCTGCTGGGTCCAGACGAACTCATCACCCTGCAGCTCACGCGTGAAAATGTAGACCGCACCGGACTCATCCGCTGAGTTGTCCGCCGCATCGCCGTTCACGCCGGTCGCCGCGCTGTCCTCCCCCAGCGCGCTGATCGCCAGCACATTGCCGTCGTCGCTGATCGCCACCGCGCTGCCGAACAAATCACCGGCGTCCGACACCGTCGGCCGCAGCGCCGCCTGCTGCACCCAGACATCGTCCACCAGGGTCAGCACAAAAACCTGCCCCGCCTGCGGTACGGTCTCGGACAAACCCAGCGCTTCGCCCTCTTCCGGGGTCAGCGAATCGGAATACTCGCACTCGGCGGTGACCGTCTCGACCGGCACGATGACCGCACACGGAAACGAACTGGTACCGGGGGCGCCGGCCGCCAGCGTGGTCCCGGTCTCATCCAGCGCGATGTTGAAGCCGATGCCGATGGCCGGCTGGATAAATGCGGGAGACAGACGGGCGACATTCTGCTGGCCCACCTCGGTGCAGACCGTGCCGATACAGCTCTCCAGCTTGAAACGCGCATTGGCCCAGTCGAACAAATGCACCGCAACCTCGGTCGAGGCCTCCAGCGTGTCCGGCGGAATATCGCCGCCGACCTGCACAAACTCGGGTTCGCCGTCACCGTCCGAATCACCGTCACGGTCTTCGAAGAACCGGTAGGCGGTCGCATCCGGCACCGCGTCCCAGACAAACACGATCCTGCCGAACGGGCGCGGGTCCTCCTCGGTGAACACGGACTTGAAGCGCAGCGGCGAGTCCGAAAAATCGAGGCCGAGATCAAGCTCCGGCTCGGTACTGCCGCAACCGACGAGCACGCCGGCAAGCAACAGCAGGGCCGCCCTGGTTGCGGTACTTGTTAGGATCGAACGCATAAACCTCTCCGTGCGCCGCACCGCCAGCGACTCGTGCTGAGCCCGGCCGTGCCGCGGGCGCCTATTGTACCTGCCGGCGCAGCGGGTGCACGCCGCGCGTTGCCGGACTGACCGGTTCCGCGCAGAGCTTGCGCCGCCGCAGCGCCGCCGGCAATCCGCGCTGGCCGCATCACCTGTGCGCCCGCTATCATGGGCCATGAGCACAGATGCTTCCAGAACCCCGGCCCGCAGTCGGCCGGTGCGCAGCTTCGTCAAGCGCCAGGGGCGCATGACTGTGGGCCAGCGCCGGGCTCTGGACGAGCTTTGGCCGCGCTTCGGCGTGGCCTTTGCCGACCAGCCGCTGAACCTGCAGGCGACTTTCGGGCGCAGCGCTCCGGTCACCGTGGAAATCGGCTTTGGCAACGGCAGCAACCTGCTGCACATGGCGCAAAACTCACCGGAACAAGACTTTCTCGGCATTGAGGTGCACGAACCCGGGGTCGGCGCCTGTCTGCTGGGGCTGGAGCGTGCGGGCCTGCAAAACGTGCGGCTGATCGCACACGACGCCATCGAAGTTCTGCAGCGCAGGCTGGCGCCCGCCAGCGTACAGCGCATCAACCTGTTCTTCCCTGACCCGTGGCCGAAGAAGCGCCATCATAAACGCCGGATTGTGCAGGACGAATTTGTGGCGCTGACAGCGCGAGTGCTGGCTCGCGACGGGCTGCTGCACATCGTCACCGACTGGGAGCCTTATGCCGAGCACATTGCCGAGGTGCTCGCGCGCCAACCTGAGTTTGCCGCGCTGGCCGCCGCACCCGCAGA
Source organism: Gammaproteobacteria bacterium (assembly GCA_036351295.1). Lineage (GTDB taxonomy): Bacteria > Pseudomonadota > Gammaproteobacteria > Steroidobacterales. The sequence continues at coordinate 4,083 of JAZBOT010000040.1, forward strand.
CCGCGCGGTCAGTCGTTTCGACGCCCGCGGCCAGCGTCTCGGGCACACCAACTGGGAGCGGGCGTGGCGGCTGCGATAAGCCGCTAGGTCTCACCGGGGATGCGGACCCGGATCTCGCCGGCCTGCACCCGGCAGGGCAAGGCGCGCAGACGGGCGCCAGCGCACGGGCCGGCTACGCACAGCCCGGAAGCGGGTTCAAACAGCGCGCCGTGGGACCGGCATATCAGCGTGGCGCCATCCGGCGCAAAGAACCGGTCGGGATCAAGGTTGAGCGGATGACCCGCGTGCGGGCAGGTGTTTTCATACGCGTAAACCTGACCCTCCCAGTGAACGACGAAGCCACGGAACGGCCAGTCACCCGCGCCGATACTGAATTCACGGGCCGCCCCTGCCGGCAGGTCGCGCAGCCGCCCGACCGGCCAGTCACAGTCACTCACCGCCGGACCTCGCCGGCGAACCACCGGTCGACGCGGGTGGCGAGATAAATTGCGGGCAGGCCTGTCAGCGCTGCATAGACAAAAAAGTTCAGCCAGCCAACCTGGTCCACCACTATCCCGGAAAACCCACTGAGGACTTTGCCGGGCAGCACCATCAGCGAAGTGAACAGCGCGTATTGCGTAGCGGTGTAGGACACGTTGGTCAGGCCGGACAGATACGCAATAAACACCGTGCCGCTGAAACCCTGCGCCACATTGTCAGCGCAGATCGTAAGCACGAGCACGGGCACGCTGGCACCCGCCAGCGCCAGCCCGGCAAAACTAAGATTGGTGAGCGCCAGAATGACAGCACCGAACACGAGCGGTCCGCCCAGACCGTAACGCGCGACGGCAACGCCACCCAGTCCCGCACCACCGATCACGGCCGCAAAGCCGACGGTCTTCGCGTAGCCCGCGATCTCCAGCGCCGTAAAACCAATACTGAGATAGAACGGGTTGGCCATGACGCCCAGCACCATATCGCTGATGCGGTAGATGCCGATAAACAGAAGTATCAGCAGCGCATTGCGGCCGTTGCGGGCAAAGAAATCACTGAAGGGCTCGACCACCGCATGCTGGACCCAGGTGACCGGTTGCTGCAACGGGTTCACGGTGGCCGTGCCCGCGCGGCCGACCGCAGGCTCCGCCACCAGGCACACGGTAACCATGCCGACACCCATCAGTGCGGCCATCGCCTGATAGGCGAGCGGCCATGACCATGCGCCGCCGATAACCAGCGCGCCGGCCCCGGCGACCAGCAGCGCGATGCGATAACCCAGCTGATAGGCTGCCGCCATGGCGCCCTGTTCCTCGGTGGCCGCACTCTCGATGCGCCATGCATCGATGGCAATATCCTGCGTCGCCGAAAACAAGGCCACCAGCAGGGCCAGCACCGCCAGCTCCAGCGTGTCGACCGCGGGCCGGAGCAGCGACATGCCCAGCAACGCCCCGGCGACGCCCAGCTGCGCCAGCAGCATCCAGCCGCGCCGACGCCCCAACCGGCCAAACAGCGGCACCGGCAGATGATCCACCAGCGGCGCCCACGCGAATTTGAATGCATAGAGGATGCCGACCCAGGCAAACATGCCGACAGCACTCATGCTGACCCCGTCGGTCGTCAGCCAGGCAGCGAGCGTGCCCGCCACCAGCGCGAAGGGCAGGCCCGCGGAGAACCCGAGGAACAGCATGGCCGCAACCCGCGGCTCACGGTATACGCGCAGGGTTTCGCGCCAGCCTGTTTGCCGTTGCCAGGCGGCCGTGTCAGCCGGGCGCATGGTCGATATCGTAGTCAACAATCAGCGGCGCATGGTCCGAGTACCGCTTGCGCTTGTAGATCGATGCGCCCTGCACCGCGGCTTTCAGCCCCGGCGTCAGCACCTGGTAGTCGATGCGCCAGCCCACGTTGTTATCCCAGGCGCGCCCGCGATTGGACCACCACGTATATTGCTCCGGTCGCTGGTCCACCTCGCGAAACGCATCCACGAAGCCCTCGTCGGCAAACAAGCGGTCGAGCCACGCGCGCTCTTCGGGCAGGAACCCCGAATTTTTCTGGTTGGCGCGCCAGTTTTTCAGGTCGATTTCTTTATGGGCGATATTCCAGTCGCCGCAGATAATGTACTCACGCCCGGAGGCTTTAATGGCCTGCAAATGCTCGGTGAATTCATCCATAAACCGAAACTTGGCAGCCAGGCGCTCTTCACTGGAGGTGCCGGACGGCATATACACCGACACCACACTGAGGTTGCCAAAACGCGCCTCCAGATAGCGGCCCTCGCGATCAAACTCCGCCGATCCGAAACCGTTCAAAACGGCGTCGGGCTCGCGGCGCGAAAACAGCGCAACGCCGCTGTAGCCCTTGCGCTCAGCAAAGTCGTGGTAGCAGTGGTAACGACGCGGGGCAAAGACCGGGTCGGCGATCTGCTCAGCCTGTGCGCGGACCTCCTGCAAGCAGAAAACATCGGCGGCCTGCCGCGGCAACCAGTCAAAAAAACCCTTGCGGGCGGCCGCACGGATACCGTTCACGTTCACACTGACAATTCGCATAGGGCTTGCAACAACCATCCGGCCTCGGCGCACTCACTTTGAGGTCGCCAATGTGTGCGTTACTCTACCAATCCCGCAATCAGACCACACGCATATATCCATGCAGGCATACAAAACGGCGTTTATCGAACTGGCGCTCAGCGTCGGTGCACTCAGGTTCGGTGAGTTCAAGCTGAAATCGGGTCGCTTAAGCCCGTATTTTTTCAATTCCGGTCTGTTTGCCAGCGGCCGCGCCGCCGCCGAACTCGGCCGCTGCTATGCGGCGGCGGCAGTGAACGAAGCCGCGGCGTACGACACCCTGTTCGGTCCGGCCTACAAGGGCATCCCGCTCGCGGCACTTACGGCCGCCGCGCTGAGCGACCACCACGGCCGTGATGTGCCCTACTGCTTCAACCGCAAAGAAGCCAAAGCCCACGGCGAGGGCGGCTCGATCGTGGGGGCGCCGGTCAGCGGTGGCGTGCTGATTGTGGACGATGTGATCACAGCAGGCACCGCGATCCGTGAAGCCATCGATATTATCCTTGGTGCAGGCGGTCGGCCGGCCGGCGTCCTGATTGCGCTGGACCGCCAGGAACGCGGCACCGGGGAGCGCTCGGCAGTGCAGGAAATCGCGGCCGGTTATGACATTCCGGTCTACAGCATTATTCAGCTCGCCGACCTGATCCGCCACCTGGAGCAGACCGACCCCGCAGACCCGCGACTGGTCGAAGTGCGGGCCTATCGTGACCGCTACGGCGTCTGAATTCCGGCCATCCGGCCATTCCGGGCCGTCCTAAACCCGACCTGCGTCACGGTTCCGGACCGCACTTAACGCAATAATCATCCGGCACCTCAGTGATCGGCGCACGCAGCGGAGCGCATATAGGGCTCGGGATGAACAAGACTGGTTTGACAAAATGTTGGCTGGGGGCCGTGGCCCTTACCGGACTGCTCACGGCCGGTGCTGTCTGGGCCGAAGATGACCGCCGTGTCTACCGCTGGCAGGATGATGCCGGTAACGTCCATTACGGCGACCGCGTGCCGGCGGAGTTTGCGGCCAATGGCCATGCGGTACTCAACGAATACGGCGTGGAGATCGAAACCGTCACCGGCAAGATGACCGCCGAAGAGCTCGCCGCGATGCGGGCAGAGGCCGAGGCTCAGGCGCAGGCCCGGGCGGCGGCAGCGGAAAGCAGGTTACGCGACAAGGTCCTGCTCAGCACGTACCTGTCCGTGGAGGAAATCGAAGCGCTGCGGGACAGCCGCATCGAGCTGCTCGACGGCCAGATTCGCCTGACCCAGCGCTACCTTGACAACCTGCGCGCCAAAATCGTCAAGCTGGAGAAGGAGGCTCAGCAGTACAGCCCCTACAGCGCCGAACCCGGTGCGAAGCCCATCGACGAAAACCTCGCTCGCGAGCTGTCAGATACGCTGAACTCGATTTTGCTGTACGAGAAGAACATGTCGAAGTCGCTGGAAGAGCAGCGGCAGATCAAAAAGAAATTTGCGTCTGACATCCGCCGCTTTAATGAGCTGCAGCTGCTGTCGCAAAACCGCTAGTAGCGGACGCCAGCGCTAGCCGGTCCCCGTATGTCCGAAGCCGCCCTCGGCGCGCGCGCTGGCGACGAACTCATCGACCACCGCAAACTCGGCCTGCACCACCGGGACGATAACCATTTGCGCGAGGCGGGCGCCCGGCTCCAGGGTGTACGGCCGGGCACTGCGATTCCAGCAGGAAACAAACAGCTGCCCCTGGTAATCCGAATCGATCAGGCCGACCAGGTTGCCCAGCACAATACCGTGCTTATGCCCCAGTCCCGAGCGGGGCAACAGGATCGCGGCCAGCCCCGGGTCCTCGATATACACCGCCATACCGGTTGGTATTAGTTCGGTTTGCCCGGGGCCCAGCTCCAGCGGCTCGTCGATGCAGGCACGCAGGTCGACGCCGGCGGAGCCCGGGGTGGCCTGTTCCGGCAGCGGCAGCTCGCGCCCCAGTCGCGGGTCGAGAATTTTAAGCTGCACGCGGTGCTTGGTCACATGGCCCTCCGGCGGCCTGTCAGGCCAGTGCACGGGCCCGATAGCGGGCCGCGATGAGTTCAACAAGGCCGGTGGCGAGCGCCTGCTTGGTAAGGCGCGGAAACACCTGGCGGCCGCCGGGCCACAGCACCACCACTTCGTTGTCATCAGCATCGAAGCAGAGGTTTTCCCCAACCAGGTTGGCAATGATCATACCGAGCCGCTTGCGCTCGAGTTTCGCCGTAGCGTGTTCTTCAAGCTTCTCAGTTTCCGCCGCAAAACCCACGGCAAACGGCCCGTCATCAAGG
>JAZBOT010000041.1:0-14625 GCA_036351295.1 Gammaproteobacteria bacterium
CAGTACGCCCTGAAAAGCCTCCGGGTTGAAGCGGAAAGTCGTGCAGCCTTTCAGCCCCTTTTCGAAGGCGTACATGTAAATTTCCTTGAAGTCTTCGTAAGGAAACTCGGTGGGCACGTTGGCGGTTTTGGAGATGGATGAGTCCACCCATTTCTGCGCAGCTGCCTGAATGTCGACGTGCTGCCGCGGCGACACATCATCGGTGGTCGAAAAATACTCGGGCAAGCGGGCGCCCGACTCTTCTGAGCCCGGCAGCGCGTTGGGGTTGACCAGCTGACGATAAGCGAGCAGCTCGTAGGAGAACACGTCGACTTTCTCCTTACTCTTGCGGCCTTCACGGATAACGTTGCGGAAATAGTGGTGCGCAAAGCTGGGCTCAATACCGTTGCTGACGTTGTTCGCCAGCGACAGCGAGATCGTACCGGTCGGGGCAATCGAGCTGTGATGGGTAAAGCGTGCGCCCTCCTGGATAATCTGCTCGACCAGCGCCGGCTCCACCTCGGCGATACGCTGCATATACCGGCTGTAGCGGCCGTGCAGTTCACGCCCGGTGATCTTGTCGCCCACCTGCCAGCCGTCGGCCTGCATCTCCGGGCGCTGCCGCAGCATTTTGCGCGTCACGCTGAACTCTTCGAGCATGATCGGCGCCGGACCCTTCTCCCGCGCCAGCTCCAGCCCCGCATGCCAGCCGGCGACGGCCAGTTCCCGCGCAACCATGTCGGTAAAGTTAACCGACTCTTCGGAACCGTAGCGCATGCGCAGCATGGTCAGGGCCGAACCCAGGCCGAGAAAACCCATACCGTGGCGGCGCTTGCGCATGATCTCGGCACGCTGCCCGGGCAGCGGCAGACCATTTATCTCGACGACGTTGTCGAGCATGCGCGTAAAGATGCGCACGACTTCGCGGTATTCTTCCCAGTCGAAATGGGCGTTGTCGGTAAACGGCTCGCGCACGAAGCGCGTCAGGTTAACCGAGCCCAGCAGGCACGACCCGTACGGCGGCAACGGCTGCTCGCCACAGGGGTTGGTGGCCCGAATATTCTCGTCGAACCAGTTGTTGTTCATGTCGTTGACATGATCGATCAGCACAAAACCGGGTTCGGCAAAGTCGTAGGTGGAGGTCATGATCAGGTCCCACAACCGACGTGCCGGCAGCGTCTTGTAGACTTTGCAGGCCACGCGTCCCGACTCATCGGTGACATAGCCGTCGGTGACCGGCCAGTCGCGCCACTGCACCTGTGTGGGATCGCTGAGGTCAACGCCGTCTTCGCCCAATTCCTTGGCGTCCATCGGGAACGCCAGCGTCCACTCCGCGTCGTTACTCACGGCCTGCATGAAGTCATTCGTCACGAGCAGCGACAGATTGAACTGCCGGAGCCGGCCGTCTTCGCGCTTGGCGCGCACAAAATCGACGATGTCCGGGTGGCCGACATCGAACGTGCCCATCTGCGCGCCGCGGCGGCCGCCGGCTGACGACACGGTGAAGCACATCTTGTCGTAGATATCCATGAAGGACAGGGGTCCGGAGGTGTAGGCACCGGCGCCGGACACATAAGCCCCTTTGGGGCGCAGCGTCGAGAACTCGTAGCCGATGCCGCACCCGGCTTTCAGCGTCAGCCCGGCCTCATGCACCTTATCGAGAATGTCATGCATCGAATCGCCGATACTGCCGGACACCGTGCAATTGATGGTTGAGGTTGCGGGCTTGTGCTCCTGGGCGCCGGCGTTGGAAATGATGCGGCCGGCAGGGATAGCCCCGTGACGCAGCGCCCAGAGAAATGACTCAAACCACTGTTCGCGGCGGTCCTCGGTTTCGACGTCAGCCAGAGCGCGGGCAACGCGCCGGTAGGTATCGTCCATGGTTTCGTCGAGCACCTTGCCCTGCTTTGATTTGAGACGGTATTTTTTGTCCCAGATATCGATGGAGGCCTCTTGAAACTCGATTGCCGTGACTGCGGCAGATTCCTTTCTCACTGCAGATTCCATTTTGCTATCTCACTCCCCCTGCCTGGCGCACAACAGGCAATACTGATTAACCCGTACTTATATCGGATTGCTACAAGAACAAAAGCTCCCCGGACCCGGCAAGACACCCCGTGAAGGCGCTTCGACAGGCCATGCAATCCGCCGCATTTACCACCCAAAGTGCCGACACTAGATATTGTGTCGACTGCCGATAAGATTAGGCGTCCGCCGCGGCAGTGTCAAGCTTAATTTTTGCTGAAATCATTGGCCTTAGAATATAAAAAACAATAACTTACAGATTCTCCGCCAAATCACGGTGCCGCTCGCAAACCGGCTGCGCACGCCACCGCACCAGCAAGGCAAACACAACATATAGTGTTTGCTTATCCCCACCAAACCCCCGGCTTATACACAGCTTTTCCACATTCCGGGGGCACCCGTGCGGCTTGAAAATCGTCGCCGCAACCCCATTTTGACGGTATCCGGCGACAACTTAGCCGCCGCAACTTAAACCCGACAGGAGGCACGACAATGCAAGTCAAACTTTATGAACCGCGCAACCGGTCGTTGGGTCTGCTGGGGCGCCTTTTGGACGATGAACTGGGACCCGTGTTCAGCCATGACGCGGAAGCGATCGCCGACTGGGCGCCGGCTGTGGATATCGACGAGGCAGCCGATCGCTACGTGGTAACCGCGGATCTGCCCGGGGTCGCGCCAGAGGACATCGACGTGACGATGGAGAACGGCGTACTCACCGTGCAGGGCGAACGGCATCGTTCAAAGACGACCGAAACCAACGGTTACAAGCGCTTCGAGCGGGCCAGCGGCCGCTTCATCCGGCGCTTCGCGCTGCCCGAGACCGCCAACGGCGACGACATCACCGCTGTCACGCGGAACGGTGTACTGGAACTGACGATTCCCAAACACCCGACCCTGCAACCTCGCAAAATCGCGGTGACATCGGCCTGATGACGGCCGGGCCGTGCGGCGGCGGGCTCCGTCGCGCGGCTCGCGGCAACGCCGGCGGTGGAAACTATCCGCCGCCGGTGTTGTCGTGTAAGAACCCTATGCACGTATACTGCGCGCAGATTCAACCTTAGGAAGCATGCTGACCATGAATTTCTTACGACTCGCCGGGTTCACCGGAGCACTGATCCTTGCCCTCAGCAGTGCGACAGGCACTGCATTGGCGGCATTGCCCGCAGAAATCAACGGCAGCGAATTGCCGAGCCTGGCGCCGCTGGTCGAGAAAGCCTCACCGGCCGTGGTCAACATCCGCACCCAGGCGACGGTGTCAGCACCGTCCAATCCACTGATGGACGATCCGTTTTTCCGGCGGTTTTTCGGCGTGCCGGAGGGCCAGCAGCCGCGGCAGCGCGAAGTCAGTTCAGCCGGGTCCGGAGTGATCGTCGACGCGGCCAAAGGCTACATACTGACCAACCACCATGTCATTGAAAGCGCCGACAAGATTGAGGTTTTCCTGCAGGACAACCGCAGCTTCGAAGCCAAAGTGATCGGCTCAGACCCGGGCACCGATATCGCGGTGATCCAGGTCATGGATCCGAAAAACCTCATCCAGATGCAGCTCAGCAATTCCGATGACGTGCGTGTCGGCGATTTCGTGCTGGCCATCGGCAATCCTTTCGGCCTGCAGCACACCGTCACCTCGGGCATCGTCAGCGCCCTCGGACGGCGCGGCATCAATCGCGATGGCTACGAAGATTTTATCCAGACCGACGCGTCCATTAACCCGGGCAATTCAGGCGGCGCGCTCGTTAACCTGCGCGGCGAACTGGTCGGGATCAACTCGGCCATCTACAGCCAAAGCGGCGGCAACATCGGCATCGGTTTCGCCATTCCTGCCAACATCGCCGCCTCGATCATGGAGCAGATCGTGGAGTTCGGCGAGGTCAAACGCGGCCTGCTCGGCGTCAGCATTTCGGATCTGTCCGAAGAAACGGCGGAGGCCTTCGGCATCAAGTCTGATGACTATCAGGGCGCGCTGGTGCAGGAAGTCTTCCCGGACTCCCCGGCGGAGCGCGCGGGGGTTGAACCGGGCGACGTCATAGTCCGGGTCGACGGCGAAGACATCAGCGGCGCCGGCGATCTGCGCACCACCATCGGCCTGAAGCGCAGCGGCGAACAAGTGCGGCTGGACCTGGTCCGCGGCGGCAAGACGATCAAACGCACCGCTACGCTGGAAGCGCTCGAATCGGCCGAGGAGACGGTCGCCGAGGACATCAACCCGCGGTTGGCCGGCGCCGCCTTTGCCAACTACGACGGCAAGTCACAACCGTACAACGGAGCCGGCGTGATCGTGCAGTCGGTCGCCGCGGGCAGCCCGGCGGAAGCGGTCGGCCTGCAGGCCAACGACATCATTATCCAGCTGAATAATCAGCCGGTTGAGTCGGTCGGTGATCTGAAAAACCTCGCCAAGGACGCCAGCGTGCTGGGCCTGAAGATCATTCGCGGCCAGCGGGTGCTGTTGCGGGTTATTCGCTAGCCGTGCCGCTCGCGGCATCGTCGCCCGCAGCGGGCGACGATGCCGCCGGGTCATACCGCGAGAGCCAATCTGCCAGCTTGGCCTGGCGGGCGGGCGGCGGCTCGTCCGCCAGCGCGGCCGCTGCGTCATACCAGCAGGCCAGAACGCCGTCGCAGTCAGCGTACAGGGCCATGAAAGCCGGCTGGTAGTCGGCATAGGCGGCAATGGCAGCCAGCGACGCGTTGTTAATTCCGGCGGCAAACAGCGGCTGATAAGGCTTGCTATCCCAGCCAGCGGTCAGGCGCTGGTAGTCGGCCGTCAGTTCGGCCAGCAGCCGCTGCTTGTCGGCCCGCAGCTGCGCCGCTGCCAGCGGGTCCGCATACAGGCGCGCCAGCTGCTCGCGAGCGGCCAGCAGCAGCTCACGCACCGCTGCTTCGCGTTGCGACCGCTGCGCGGGTGCGGATGCCGTGCCGCGCGCAACCCGCCAGCGCTGCAGGCCGATGGTTTCGAGTGCACTCGCGAACCCCTCGTTAAAGGCCGTGTCGCCGGGCACATATAGCCGCTGATGCGCCAACTCGTGAAACAGCAGCCCGACAAACGCAGTTTCGGACATTGGCAGCATTGTATTGAGGAGCGGATCTTTAAGCCGTCCCAACGTTGAGTAGGCGGCCACACCGGCCACGTACACATCGTCGCCGGCGGCCTGCAGCCGGGCGGCGTACCGGCGCGCGGCGGCTTCGGAAAAATAGCCCCGGTAGGCGACGCATCCGGCAATCGGAAAGCACCAGGTGCGCGCGTCGATGCCGAACTCCGGCGCCGCAAACACGTTAAAGACCACGGCCGGCTGACCGGTATCGACGTAACTACGGTAGCTGCCGTTGTCGGGCAGCTCGAGTTCATCATGCGCGAACGCCAGCGCTTTTTGACTCAGCTCAAGGCGTGCGCGCAGGTCAGGCGCCAGCTCCGGGTCCGCAAGCAGCCCGGCAACGGGCTGCTTGCTGGTGGAGATGCGCATTTGCCCGAGCGCGGCCTGCCCGTAGTAACCGAGCGAACATGCCGACAACGACAGCGCCGCCAGTAACAGCAGCAGGCGAACCAGGGCGCGAAGTTTGAGCGGACTATGCATGCCAGTCATTATGCGTCTGCGGCTACAATACCTGCATGGAAACCTATCTGGTCGGCGGCGCCGTGCGTGATGCCCTGCTTGGTCGCGCAGTTAAAGAGCGTGACTGGGTGGTCGTCGGCGCCACGGCAACCGAGATGGAAGCCGCCGGCTTCAGGCGCGTTGGCAAGGACTTCCCGGTGTTTCTGCACCCCGAGACGGGCGAGGAGTACGCGCTCGCGCGCACTGAGCGAAAAACCGGCGCAGGCTATCACGGCTTTGACGTGTATGCAGGGGCTGACGTGCCGCTTGAGGACGATCTGCAGCGCCGCGACCTCACGGTTAACGCGATTGCACAAACCACCACGGGCGAGCTGATCGATCCGTGGGGCGGCCAGGCTGACATCGCGGCACGCCGCCTGCGCCACGTCTCCGCGGCGTTTCGCGAGGACCCGCTACGGGTGCTGCGGACGGCCCGTTTTGCCGCCAGCCTTGCGACTTACGGGTTTACGATCGCCGCCGACACCCGTGAACTGATGGCGGCGATGGTCAGCGACGGCGAGCTGCGCGCGCTGGTTCCCGAGCGGGTCTGGAAAGAAATCGCGAAAGCGCTGTGCACCGAGCGGCCCGACCTGTTTGTAGCGGCACTGCGCGATTGCGGTGCGTTGGCCCAGGTTCTGCCGGAGGTTGATCAGCTGTTCGGCGTCCCTCAGCCCGCGCAGTGGCACCCCGAAATCGATACCGGGGAACACGTGCTGCTGACGCTGCGCGCGGCGGCCAAACTGACGGCATCACTGCCGGTGCGGTTTGCTGCACTGGTGCATGACCTGGGCAAAGGTGCAACGCCGCCGGCGGAATGGCCCGCCCATCGCGGCCATGAGCAGCGCGGGCTGGCGCTGATTCGGACGCTGTGCCAGCGCCTTGCCGTGCCCAACGACTGCCGTGACATGGCCTTGCAGGTGGCGCAGTTTCACACGCACGTGCATCGGGCCGCCGAGTTGCGGCCCGCGACTTTGCTCAAGGTACTCGAGGCCGTTGATGCGTTTCGCCGCCCGGAGCGCTTCGAAGAGTTTCTCCTCGGCTGCGAGGCGGACGCGCGCGGTCGTGCCGGACTGGACGACCGGCCCTACCCGCAGGCGGCACTATTCCGCTCGGCCTGCGCCGCAGCGAAAGCCGTGACAACAGAGCCGCTGGTAGAGGCCGGGTTACAGGGCCCGGCATTTGGCGACGCGCTGCGGAAAGCGCGCGTCAGCGCCATCCGGCGCGCCGTCGCCGGGTAGGGCCATGCTCCTCACGGGCGTGCTGTGGCTGCTGGCGATCGGGCTCGTGATTGTGGGCATCGCCGGGCTGGCTTTGCCCGCCCTGCCGGGTGCGCCGCTGCTGTTCCTGGGGCTGGTGATTGCGGCATGGGCCGACAATTTTGTCTACATCGACAACCAGATGCTCGTCGTGCTCGCCGTGCTCGCTGCGCTGACCTACGCCGTCGATATTGTCGCGGGCGCACTCGGGGCACGGCGCTTCGGCGCCTCGCGATGGGCCATAGTCGGGGCGACCGTCGGCGCCCTGGTCGGCCTGTTCTTCGGCCTGGCAGGCATTATTCTCGGGCCCTTTCTGGGCGCACTGGCGGCCGAACTGCTGCACAGCCGCAACTTAGCCATCGCCGGCAGGTCCGGGGTCGGCGCCACGCTGGGCATGCTGGCGGGGGCGCTGGCCAAGCTGGCCATCGCGTTCTCGATGCTCGGCTTATTCGCCTATGCGCGCTTCAGCGGCGGCTAAGCGCCGGCGAAAACCACGACAATGACAACGGCCAGCAGCAAGCGGTAGAGCATAAACGGCAACATGCTGATGCCAGCGACAAGCCGCAGGAAAAGCCGGATGCACAGGTACGCGGCCACGGCCGAGCACCCCGTGCCGAGCACGATGACATCCCACGCCACCGGCGCGGCCGCTTCCAGCAAGTTGCGAATCTCGAGCAGTGCGGCCAGCGTAATGACCGGTATGGCCATCAGGAAAGAAAAGCGTGCGGCAGCCTCGCGCGACAAACCGAGCGCCAGACCCGCTGTAATCGTAATGCCCGAGCGCGAGGTTCCGGGGATCAGGGCGACGGCCTGGGCACAGCCGATCAGCAGGGCCGTGCCCAGCGTCAGCTCGTGCTCATCGCGCTGCCCGCGGCGGCGGTCGGCCAGCCAGAGCAACACCCCGAACACCGCCGTCGTGGTCGCGATAACCAGCGGGTCGCGCAGATAGGTGTCGACAAAATCGTGCAGTGCCAGGCCGGCCAGGCCCACCGGCAGCGTTGCCACCAGTATGCACCAGCCAAAACGCGCCTCGGCATCGGGTGGGGTGCGCCGGACAACCGAGCGCAGCCAGGCTTGAGCGACGGCCAGAATTTCATCGCGAAAATAGAGGCACACGGCAAGCAGGCTGCCCAGATGCACGGCCACATCAAACGCCAGCCCCTGGTCTGTCCAGCCCAAAAACCGCGGCACAAGGATCAGGTGCGCCGAACTGGAGATCGGCAGAAACTCGGTCAGCCCCTGCACCAGGGCCAGCACAACCGCCTCAAAATAGCTCACAGACTCAATCCTCAACAGCGCCGCGAGGGCCCCTATAAACTGGAACGCATATCGCGCCCCCCCAACCCCGCCGGCAACGCGCAATCACCCCGTCGCAGCGCCAGTACCTTGACGGCATCACCCATTTCGCCGGGCAACAGCAGCGTGCGCAGACCGCCCGCCAGAGCTGCCTGTTCGGCCGCGCCTGCAGCGGCCAACGGTGGCACCAGCTCAGCGATGCCACCGGCCAGCAGAAACTGCGCCTGGGTGGTGTAACCCGCGACTTCCAGTCCGCTGGCTGCGGCCCGCTCAGCCAGCGCACTGAAATCGACCCACGCAGTCAGGTCCTGCAGACCCGGCCAAAACAGCGGATCCTCATGTGCGCGGTGACGGTAGTAGCAGCGCAGCGTACCGGAGGTGCGCTCAGGCAGGTAGTACTCAGGTCGCGAAAACCCATAGTCAAACAACACGATCAGACCTTCTTCCAGCACCTCGCTCAGGCTGGCCAGCCACGCCGGCGCCTGCTCCGCCAGTTCGGAGGAATAACCCGGGGGGTAGTCGGCCGGCGCGCCCAGCCGGGCCCGCACCCGGGCTGCGAACGCGGCATCGGCCGGCCGCACGCTCTCGCGCAGCCTTGTGCCGGCGAGCTCGACACCCCATTCGGCAATGCCGTCGGTGCCGATCTGAAAGCGCCGCACCGGCAGCGCATCAACCACCTCGTTGGCAATCACAATGCCCCGCAGCGCGGTTGGCCAGGTGTCGAGCCATTCGACACGAGCCGCAAGCTCTGCCGGCAAACCCGCTACCCGTTCGGCCTGCACGGCGCGCAGCGCGGCGCTGGGTTCGAGTATGCGAGAGCGGCGCGGCAGCGCGTTGACATGCGCCAGCTCGCGCAGCACGTCAACAGCCAGCGTACCGTTACCGGCGCCGGGTTCGAGTATGTCGGCGGCGCCCTGGTCGCCGAGCAGCGGTGCCAGCTGCTGCGCCAGGCAGCGTGAGAACAGCGGCGAAATCTCCGGCGCGGTAACAAAGTCGCCCGCCTCGCCAAATTTAACGGCGCCGGCGCTGTAGTAGCCGAGTCCGGGTTCATACAGCGCCAGCTGCATAAACTCCGCGAAGTTGATCCAGCCGTCCGCGCCACGAATTCGCTCCGCGATCCGGGCTGTCAGTCGGGCACTGTGGCGGCGCGCCGCGGCGTCAGGTTGCGGAAGTTCAATGTGCATGGCTGGCTTGTTTGCGACACCGGGTCAGTTCTACCGAGCAAGAGCAGGCATTGGTGAATGCGCTGGGGTAAGTTAATCTTACACGTCTTGCCACCGCATCAACCCGTGCGGTGCGCCGTCCTCCAGCATTTCGGGCCGCACCACTGTGAACACTTCGATACAGCAACTAGACGGGCACTGGGCGCTGGTAACCGGCGCAGCAAAGCGCATCGGTGCCTGCATTTGCCGCACCCTGCACGCCCATGGCGCCAACGTGGTCATTCACTACGGTCACTCAGCCGCGGCCGCTGAAGCGCTCGCGGCGGATCTCAATGCCGCGCGGCCGGGATCGGCCCACACGCTGCAGGGCAACCTGACCGATAGGGCGACACCGCAGCGGCTGCTGGACGCTGTCCGGGACCTGAGTGGGGGGCGGCTCGATATCCTGGTCAACAACGCGTCAACTTTTTATCCCACGCCACTGGCGGATGTCGACGCCAACAACTGGGAAGACCTCATTGGCACCAACCTCAAGGCGCCACTGTTCATGGCTCAGGCAGCCGCCCCCCTGCTGCGCGCTGCGGGCGGGCAGATCATCAACATTGTCGATATTCATGCCCAGCGACCCCTGAAGGATCACGTGGTCTACGGGCCTGCCAAGGCCGGGCTGGCCATGCTGACGCGCTCGCTCGCCAAGGACCTGGCGCCGGAGGTTCGCGTCAACGGGGTTGCGCCCGGCGCGATACTCTGGCCGGAACAGGGGATGACGGCGGAAGCCGAGAAATCGATACTGCGCCAGATCCCGCTGGCACGCACCGGGACGCCTGAGGACATTGCCAGGACAGTCTTGTTTCTGGTGCAGGATGCCCCCTATATCACGGGGCAAATCATCGCTGTGGACGGGGGCCGCAGTATCGGCTGGTAGGCGGGTTGCTCAGGCATCAAGCTTAAAGTCACAGTCGACCCGGGTCAGCGGTGCGGCGGCGTTGTCAAAAGCACTCCACAGTTCAGCGATGGTTTTGCCGGAGACCGGGTGGCGCAATTCCGGCGCGATCTCGGCCAGCGGCCCCAGCACAAAACCGTACTTTTCAATATCGTCGTGGGGCAGCTTGAGCTGCTGTTCGACCAGGTCACCGTACAACAGGACATCCAGATCAAGCGTGCGCGGGCTGAACGGATCGGCCTGCCGCTGGCGTTTGGCCAGCGCATGGACTTCCTCCATGCGGGCCTTGACCGCTGCCGGATCCGCCGCGGTGCGAAAGCCAATCACCATGTTCAGAAAATCATCGCCCGCGAACCCGACCGCCGGGTTGCGATACACCGATGAGAGGCTGAGCTCGCCAAAATCCGCGTGCAGCTCCCGGCACGCCAGCTGCAGGTTTTCTTCCGGCCGAATGTTGCTGCCGGCGCTGACGTAAACCTCGACGGTGGGTGCCGCAGTGTCAGTCATGGCGCTGCCCGGCCGCGCTTTTTTCCACGCGCACACCGACGGCCCTCGACCCGGTGACGGCATAAGGCTTAGTGAACGTTACCCGTATCCACGGCACCGAAAATTCACGGATGACCAAATCGGCTATCGCATGGGCTGCCGTCTCCACCAGCTCAAACTGCGCATCCTGGACGAAAGCCTGAACCCGCTTGGCCACAGCCTTGTAATTAAGCGCATATTCCAGCTTCTCGGTGGCGGCAGCCCGCGACATATCCCAGGCCATTTCCAGATCGATACTGACTTCCTGCGGCAGCTGCCGCTCCCAGTCCCAGCAACCGACGATGGTCTTAAAGCGCAGATCGCTGACCATCACCTTGTCCATGCTTGCTGCTGCGTTGCCTTCGTTCATGCTGTTCCTCAGAAATCCGGGCCGCGCGAAGCGCTGCGGCAAGTCAGGCAGCCAGCGGCTGCAGAGTGTTCAGGTCCCAGCGCGGCCGCGCCTGCACTTCGCCGGCAGACACATGACCGGCGCGCAGCCGCTGCAGGCCCGCGAAGGCCACCATGGCGCCGTTGTCCGTGCAAAACTCCGGGCGCGGATAAAACACGCTGGCGCCTGTTTTGCCGACGGCGGTGCTTAACGCCGCCCGCAACCGTTCGTTCGCGCCGACACCGCCCGCCACGACGAGCGTCTGCCGACCCGCATCCGTCAGTGCGCGTAACGACTTGGCGACCAGCGTGTCGACGACGGCACACTCAAACGAGTTCGCAATATCGGCACGGTCGGATTCTGTCAGCCCGCCGTCTGCTGCCAGTTCGCGGGTGGTCAGCATGACCGCGGTTTTCAGCCCGCTGAAACTAAAATCCAGCCCGGGGCGGTTCAGCATTGGCCGCGGAAATGCGAAGCGCTCGCCGTTGCCGGCCCGCGCCAGCCGGGCCAGCGCGGCGCCGCCCGGATACGGCAGGCCCAACAGCTTGGCAGTCTTGTCGAACGCCTCGCCGGCCGCATCATCCAGCGTATTGCCGAGCACCCGGTAAGAACCGGGGGCAGCGACGTCGATGAGCAGGGTATGACCGCCGGACACCAGCAAGGCGACGAAAGGGGTGGCGGGAGCCGGGTCTTCGAGCAGCGCAGCCAGCATATGCGCCTCAAGATGGTGCACGGGTACCGCAGGGACACCCCAGCCGACCGCCAGTCCCTCCGCCACCATGGCGCCCACTAGCAGCGCGCCGATGAGTCCGGGCCCGGCGGTGTAGGCGACCCCGTCCAGAGTCGCCGCAGCGATGCCGGCATCGCCCAGGGTCTGGTCGATGAGCGGAAGCAGTTTGCGGACATGGTCACGTGAGGCCAGCTCCGGAACGACCCCGCCGTAGCTCGCGTGCAGCTCAACCTGGCTGTACAGGCGATGCGCCAGCAGCCCTTCTGCGGTGTCGCATACCGCCACTCCGGTCTCGTCACAGCTGGTCTCGATTCCCAATACACGCACAGCACGTTCCTGTTCTGGCCATCCGAGCGTCCTTATTGCACCGCGGCAAACAGGGCGTCACTGCGCTGATAATGCCTTAAACAGGCGGGCCCTGCTCGGCAGCAAACTTTGCAATAGCCCCACACAGAGGGTATATTTGCGCGCCCTGCCGGCAGATGCGCCGGCTTTTTTGCTCCGCACCCGGGAGAAGGAATACCGTTTTGCCTAGCGTTAAAGTACGAGAAAACGAACACTTCGATGCCGCCTTGCGCCGCTTCAAGCGCGCCTGTGAGAAGGCCGGCATCCTGTCTGACCTGCGACGCCGCGAGTACTACGAGAAGCCAACGCAGGAGCGCAAGCGCAAAAAAGCCGCCGCCGTGAAACGGCAGCTCAAAAAATCGTCGCGCGAAGTCAACCGCCGGCAGCGGATGTACTAGCTCGAAGGTTTTCCGGCGAACAGCCGTCTCACCTGCTGGCCGCGGCCAACCTGGCTGCTGCCGTCGACCTCACAATCTATTAGTATTATGGCGTCGCTCTGCCCGTGAGGCGACAGCCCGGTTGGGCGTGGTTATAAACAACAGGTACCGGCGTGGCGCTTAAAGCAACCATTCAGGAAGATATGAAAGCCGCGATGCGCAGCGGCGACAAAACTCGTCTGGGCGTCATTCGCATGCTGCTCGCTGCGATTCAGGTGAAAGAAATCGAAGCGCGCGCGGCGCTCGCTGACAGCGATGTGCTGGCGGTGGTGGAAAAACTCATCAAACAACGGCAGGACTCGGCGCAGCAGTTTGCGGCTGCGGGACGCGATGATCGCGCTGCGGCTGAGCAGGCGGAGGCCGGCATACTGCAGGCTTATTTGCCGGAGCAGCTCAGCGATGCCGAGGTCGCCCAGCTGGTGGCTGACGCCATCAAAGAGGCCGGGGCGACAAGCATGCGGGACATGGGCAAAGTGATGGCGAGTTTGCGCCCGGCGACCCAGGGTCGCGCAGACATGGGTCTGGTCAGCGGACTCGTAAAGACCCAGCTTAGCGGCAACGCCTGACGGCGGTATGTCGGGACGCATACCTCAGGATTTCATTAACGATCTGGTAGACCGCACCGACGTGGTCGAGCTGATTTCCACGCGTATTCAGCTCAAGAAGGCGGGGCGTGAATACAAAGCGTGCTGCCCTTTCCACGGTGAAAAAACGCCCTCGTTTACGGTCAGCCCCGATAAGGGCTTCTACCATTGCTTCGGTTGCGGCGCGCACGGCACGGCGCTGGGGTTTTTAATGGAGCATGACCGACTCGAATTCGTCGAGGCGGTTGAGGAACTGGCAGACTTTCACGGCGTGGCCGTACCGCGCGAGGCCGGCGCGGCGCGGGTTACGCCCGCGCAACCGCTGTTTGAGCCGCTGAATCGCGCCGCGCAGCTCTACCGCGAACAGCTGCGGACGACGCCCGCTGCGATAGAGTACCTAAAGCAGCGCGGACTGGACGGCAACACGGCCGCGCGGTTCATGATCGGCTACGCGCCCGACCGGTGGGACTTCATACTCCGCGAGCTGGGCGGCACGCCAGCGCAGGAAGAAGCCCTGCTGACCGCGGGGCTCACCCTGCGCAACGAGACCGGACGGGTCTACGACCGGTTTCGCGGGCGCATCATGTTTCCCATCCGCGACAGCCGCGGCCGCGTCGTTGGCTTCGGCGGCCGCGTAACCGACACCGGCGAACCCAAGTACCTCAACTCGCCGGAAACGCCGGTGTTTCACAAAGGCCGCGAACTGTATGGTCTGTATGAAGTGAGACAAGCCGAGCGTAACCCGGCCCGCCTGCTGGTGGTTGAGGGTTATATGGACGTGGTGGCGCTGGCTTGCCAGGGCATCACCAATGCCGTCGCCACGCTGGGGACCGCAACCACGCCTGATCACCTGCAGCGACTGTTCCGCGTAACCCCGGAGATCATTTTTTGTTTCGACGGTGACCGCGCCGGGCGGGAGGCCGCGTGGCGCGCACTGCAGGTCACCCTGCCCGAGCTGCGGGAAGGCCGTCAGGTACGGTTTCTGTTTCTGGACGATGGCGAGGACCCGGATTCGGTGGTTCGCGAGCACGGTGCCGACGGATTTAACGCGCGGCTCGCGAACAGCCAGCCGCTGTCGGAGTACCTGATTGCACAGCTCAAAGCGGACACCGACGCCGGCAGCCTCGACGGCCAGGCGCGCCTGGCTGAACTGGCGCGGCCGCTGCTGAAGCTGCTGCCCGAGGGCGTGTACCGGGATCTGCTGCTGGAGCGCCTGGCTGCGGAGATCGGATTAAGCGCCGCGCGGCTCACACAATTGCTCACGCCGGGAAGCGGTGCCCGATCCACCCGCGAGAGGCCACCGGCGAGTGGCGCCGCGCGGACGCCGGCCGGCCGTCTCAGCCTGGTGCGCAAAGCGGTGCGGCTGG
>JAZBOT010000042.1:0-4646 GCA_036351295.1 Gammaproteobacteria bacterium
CGCTCCGAGGTCAGGCTTTGGCCAGGACGAACGTCTGATTACGGATCAACTCCGCCGGAATGCGGCTCTTGATTTGCTCATGCAGCTCCGGAAGCTTGGACCAGTGAAGCCCCTGCTTGTAATGATGCGCCGTGTGGTAACCGAGGTTGCCCGTCAGCAGGTTAAACAACGGGTTGAGGTTGTTGTACGACGCCGCAAACGGATCGTCAGTGTGCAGCCCGCTGTGATGGTCGTGCGTGACCCAGGCCGTGAACAGCAGGCTGACAAGCATCGGCAGCGCGAACACCAGCAAGCCTGGCAGCGGCCGCAGCCAGACCAGTGCCGCAACGCCCAGCACGGTTAGCAGTGAATACACCACGAACTCGCGCTGCAGCCGCGGAAACTTGCGGCCCACACGATAGCCGCGAAAGTAAGCGGTACCCGCGATATTCAGGGTGTACTCAAGCGCGCCCATCGTCGCCCCGTCCCGCCGCTGCCAGGCACTCTCGTCCTTGCTCTGGTCGAGGAAATTGCGGTGGTGCCCGAGGACATGATGCAGCACCCACAGGTTGGTGGTTACGCCCGTGTGCAGCGCGTAAAAGAATTCCAGCGCCCGATTCAGGCCGCGCCGGTAAAAAGTCATGGTGTGCTGATGGTGATGATTCCATGCGCATATGACCGCGCGCGGAATAATCATCAGCACAAAATAAGTAGCCAGTACCGCCAGTTCATCGACCAGCCAGTAGACCGCAAAATCGAGCAGGCTGAAGGCCAGCACACACAAGACCGGAATGCGGTCCGCAGGAAATCGAAACATAAGGTGATAGGGTGCCCGGCAAGCGCCACACACCACGAATTAGTTAAAGTTTACGCGCACAGGCGCCAAACCTACCACAGCTGCGGCCGAATTACCCCGCCCAATGTCGCTTTCGCCGGCCCTGACGACCGGCTGCTAAGCGGCCGACTCGCTGTCCCGGCTTGACCGCGAGCTGGAGGGGCACCATTCTGTGCGCTGATGCCGCACGTGCGGCAGGCCTTACGCGATAAAACAAGGCGCTATATGACCGACGCACCCCGCCCCACGGCTTTGCTGATTCTGCTGCTCACCGGTGTCCTGATGGGGGCGCTGGACTTGGCCATTATCGGCCCGGCGCTGCCGGCCATTCAGGCCGAATTCGGTATGGAAACGCGGGGTCTGGCGTGGCTTTTCAACCTGTACGTGCTGGGCCAGCTGGTGGGCACACCGCTGCTGGCCAAGCTGTCCGACCGGCTGGGTCCGCGGCCCATCTACATCAGCAGCATCCTGTTGTTTGCGCTGGGCTCGCTCGAGCTGGTGCTGGGGACAGACCCGATGTGGCTGTTTGTGGGCCGCGCCGTGCAGGGCTTCGGCGGGGCCGGCATTTTCCCGGTGGCGGTCAAAGTTATCGGTGATACTTTTCCGCCGGAAAAGCGCGGCGGCGCGCTCGGGCTGCTGGGAGCCGTATTCGGGCTGGCGTTCCTGATCGGCCCCATACTGGGCGGCTTGCTGCTCGACTACGGCTGGCAATGGTTGTTCCTGATCAACCTCCCTATTGCCGCGGGCCTGATTGCCGGTGCCTGGCGACTGCTGCCGGTGGGTACGCTCGGCGAAGCGCACAAGCCATTTGACCTCGGCGGCGCTGCCACCCTGTCGCTTGGCCTGAGCGCCCTGGCTGTCGCGGTCACCAACTTCGACAGCGAAGCAGTGGCGACCAGTCTGCGCTCCACCCGCGTGTGGCCGTTTCTGCTGGGTTTTTTGGTCCTCGCCCCGACTTACTGGGCCTTCGAGAAGCGCGCCGCCGACCCGATTATCAGACCGACCTTCTTTGCCAGCCGGCAGATTTCACTGGCGGCCTGTATCTCGCTGGGGCTCGGCGCCATGCAGTCTGCAACCGCGTTTTATCCCGCGCTGGCGGTTGCCGCGCTCGGCGTCACGGAATCGAACGCGGCCTGGCTCCTGGTGCCCGGCATCCTCTGCACGACCGTTGCTTCACCGACGGCCGGCTTTCTGATTAACCGGCTGGGCGCACGGACACTGGTGGTGTTCGGCCTTACTTTTATCGCCAGCGGCTTCCTGCTGTACGGGCAGATCGGACTGACCTCCGCGTTTTTCATCACCGCCAGCTGCATCGCCGGACTGGGCTTCGCAACGGCATTGGGCGCACCCCTGCGCATCATTGTCCTGAACGAGGCCCGGCCTGAGGACCGTGGCGCCGCACAGGGCCTGCTGAACGTGTCGATCAACGTCGGCCAGCTGCTCGGCGCCGCGCTGGTGGGCGGCATCACCGCCTCACGGGGCGGCGGTGCGGCCGGCTATCAGGCCAGCTTTACCGTGATGGGGGCAATTACGGCCACACTGCTGCTGCTCGCCGTGCAGTTCCGCTCTAAAGCGGCTGATGCCGCTGCAACCGCGGCGCGTAGCGAGTCCTGAGAACACCGGGTGACCCTATATCGCAAATGGGTGCGCGCCGGCATCAGCATAGTTGGCGCACTGGGCCTGCTCATGGCGGGCCTCGCGACCTGGAACCACATCGATGTGCAGCAGGTGGGTGACGCGCAGCCCTATAATCCCGCTATGCCGATACTGCGTACACCGGACGCCCGCTTCAACGAACTCACCGACCTGCCCTTTGCGCCCCACTATGTGTCGATAAACGATGCCGACCTGGGCGAACTGCGGGTGCACTACCTTGACGAGGGCCCGGCCGACGGCGAGGTGATTTTGTTGTTACACGGTCAGGCCACGTGGAGCTACTCGTTCCGCAAGATGATTCCGATACTGGCGGCGGCCGGTTACCGTGTGATCGCACCCGACCTGATTGGCTTCGGGCGTTCGGATAAACCGGCGCGCTGGGAGGACCACACCTACCAGAAACAGGTCGACTGGCTCGCGGCCACGCTGGCGGCACTCAATATCGAGAACAGCACCGGTTTCCTGTTCGACTGGGGCGGCTACTTCGGGCTGCGCGTCGCAGTCGAGCACCCCGAGCGTTTTGCGCGACTGGTGCTGGTCACGACGACATTGCCGCGCGGCGAAGGCCTGCTGAACGCGGCCTGGGTGGCCTGGTGGCGGCGCACTATTCTCAAACCCGAGGTGTTCCCGATCAGCGGCATGGTGGCCGACATGACCGATTCGGAACTCGACGCGGCCACACTGCGCGGACTCGACGCGCCCTATCCCGACGAAACCTACAAGGCGGGGCCCCGCCGCATGCCGATGATGATCCCGGCCACCTTCCTTAATCCGGCGGCCAGGCCGAATCGGGCAGCGTGGGACGCGCTGCGGGAATGGCGCAAGCCCACCCTGACCTTGGTCAGCGAACGGCTCGCGAAACGTGGCTTCAACCCCGCAGCATTTCATCGCCAGATCCCGGGCTGCGCGGGACAGGCACACGCGACCTATCCGGACACCGGCTTCTTTCTCATCGAGGACGTGCCGGAGCAACTGGCTAACAAAACGCTGGAGTTTATCGCGGCCAACCAGACCCGGCTGCTGCGGAGCCGCTGACCTCCGTCCGGACGTCGGCGCAGGTATATCAGCCGCCGCATTGACACCCGCGCGCCGCTTAAGCAGCATGATAGTGTTTGGCTTGCGTCGCTCAGGAGACACGTCCGCATGTACATTAATTTCTGGTACCCCATCGCCCGCTCGGAAGAAGTCACGCACGACAAACCGCTGCGCGTGGAGCTGCTGGCGATGCCGTTCGTGGCGTTTCGTGATGCCGACGGTGCCGCGCATGTGCTGGCCGATACCTGCGTGCATCGGGGCGGCTCGCTCAGTGCCGGCTGGGTGAAAGACGGCAAGGCTATCTGCCCTTACCACGGCTGGGAATATGACGGCACCGGCGCCTGCACCAAGATACCGTCGTTGCTGAACAAAAAGATCCCGGCACGCGCCAAGGTCGACAGCTACCCGGTACAGGAGCGCTACGGCATCGTGTTCGCGTTTCTGGGTGATCTGCCTGAAGCAGAGCGTCCGCCGCTGTATGACATCGAGGAGTACGGCACTGAGGGCTGGAAGGCGCAGCTGTACGTGTATGACGCCGGCTGCAATTACGAACGCTCCATGGAGAACGGGCTGGACCCGATTCACAATGAATTCGTGCACCCGAAGCAGGGCGCTCCGGTGCTATCGCAGGAGCAGCAGGGTTCGCCGGTGCCGATGGAAGACATCCCCTGGGGCAGCAAGTTTTACATGTACTACCCGATGAAAAAGAGTCACGACACTGAACTCGCCGATGTCAAAAGCGGCGAGCGGGTGGGCGGCGCCGGGTCGTGGTTTCAGGGCCCGAATCAGCTCGTTACGTGGATCGACATTTCGGCCGAGAACGCGTTCCACCAGTACTTGTTCGAAGCGCCCATCGACGAAAGCCGGACGCGCATCTTTTTTGTCAACATGCGCAACTGGCTGCTGGACGACAAGTTTGACAGCCGCATAGAAGAGCCGACGATGGGCATCGTGCAGGAGGACGTGGATGTGCTGCAGACGCTGCAGCCCGACGCATTCCGCGACTGGGTGCTGAGCAAAGGCTGGATCGAGAAAAAGGCCGATTAGCCCGGCAGTTTCACTAGACTGCGCGCTTGCGGCGCTCCAGTGCTTGTTTGCCGCCCGGTTCCAGCGGTATCGGGTCGAGGACCCAGTTGCCGGA
>JAZBOT010000043.1:0-36928 GCA_036351295.1 Gammaproteobacteria bacterium
GCCGGCAGTGGCCGAGTTCGATCCCGGCTTATCCCGCGCCAGCGTTACCTACGATCCGGCCGGAGCCCGTGCCTTGCTCGCGGAGCACGGCTGGACCCCGGCCAACCTGCCGGTGCTGGAGTACGGCACGACGCCGGGCCCGACCTTGCGGCTGTTTTTTGAGCAGTTTCGCGCCTGGATGAAGCGCATCGGCTACCCGCCGGAGAAGATTGTCCTGAAAAACTACGCGACCTTCGGTGATATCTCCAAAGCCTGGCGCAACAGCGAGCTGCCGCTGATCATGTCGGGCTGGCGGATGGACTACCCGGATGCGGAGAATACCCTGCAACTGTTTTACGGGCCCAACAGCTCGCCGGGCTCCAATAGCGCCAACTACCAAAACCCGGCGTACGATGAACTCTACCGGCAGGTAGCCGTGATGCAGCCCTCGCCCGAACGCACCGAGCTGTATCGGCAAATGAACCGGATGCTGGTGGATGACTGCGTGGCGAACACCGGTATTTCACGACGTGGCATCTCGCTCTGGCATCGCAACGTCATTGCTTATCCGGACAGCAGTTTCCTCGGCGGACGGTTTTTGAAGTACGTCGACATTGCCCCCGAGCCGGTGTACTAGATGGAAGTGCTGCAATACTCCCTGCGCAAGTTCATCGCCGGTATTCCGCTGGTGCTCGGCGTCACGCTGATCAGTTTCCTGCTCATTGTCTACTTCGGTCCTGACCAGACGTATGAATTACTCGGCAAAAACCCCACTGCCGAGGAGATCGCCGAAGTGCGTGCCGAGTTGGGCTATGACCGGCCTTTCGTGCCGCGGTATCTCGAGTACCTGCGAGAAATCGTGACGCTCGACTTTGGTCGCTCGGTCGCAACCGATGAGCAGGTCAGCAGCATCCTCGCGCGCACCATCCCGGTATCACTGCTCTTGTCCCTGCCGGGCTTCATCCTCGGTAATGCCCTGGGGGTGGGTCTGGCGCTGCTGGCCGCCTATTTTCGCGGTAGCTGGATCGACAAGTTCATCATGGCGTTTGCGGCGGTGGGCATGTCGATCAGCTTCCTGATCGCGATCATCGGGTTTCAGATTCTGCTGTCATCCAGCGACGGCCTCGATCTGTTTCCCGTGCGCGGCTGGGACACCAGCACGCCCTGGCAATACCTGCGCTATGTGACGGTACCGACCTTGGCAACCGTCTTCGTGGCGCTGGGCTACAACACGCGTTTTTATCGCGCCGTTATTGTCGAGGAAATGACGCGCGATCATGTGCGCACGGCGCGCGCTTTTGGCGTGCCGCCTGCGCGCATTTTTTACCGCAATATTCTCAAGAACAGCATGATCCCGATTGTCACCCGCGTGGTGTTCTCCATACCCCTGATCGTGATCAGCGGCAGCCTGCTGCTGGAAAGCTATTTTGGCATCCCCGGTATTGGCAAAGTTACTTATGACGCAATCGTGGCAGGCGATCAGCCGGTCCTGAAGGCCGTGGTAGCCCTGACCGCGATTCTGTTTGTGGTCGCGCAGTTGCTGACCGATATCTGCTATCGCATTGTTGACCCGCGGGTGTCGCTCAAATGAGCGCCGCCGGCGCCCACGGTGATTCGCTCTGGCGCAAGGCGCAGCGCAAGCTGCGGAGCGACCGGGTGGGGCTTGCCGCGCTCGCGGTGGTGCTGGTCTATGCCGTGGCCGCACTGGGCGTTATTCTCGGGCTGTGGGCTACAGACTGGGCCGAGGTCAACGGTCCCAAGTGGGCCCCCGTGTCCGGCGACCACTGGTTTGGGACCAACATCATTGGCCAGGACATTTTTGCTCGCGCGCTCTACAGCACGCGCACTGCGTTTGAGGTCGGCGTCATCGTCGCGTTTGGCGCAACCTTGCTCGGCGCTTTGCTCGGTGCGGCCGCCGGCTTCTACAGCGCCACCTGGGTTGATGAGATCGTTATCTGGCTGATGGGCGTACTCGACTCGGTACCGTTTATTCTGCTGGTCGCCGCTATCGCCTACAGCCTGCAGGGTAGTCCGTGGGCCATGCACATCGCTATGATTGCTACCTTCTGGATTACCACCGCGCGGCTGATACGGGGTGAGGTGATCAAGCTCAAGCGGCTGGAGTTCGTCGAAGCCGCCCACGCCATTGGGCTTGGGGAGTTGCGGATCATCTGGCGTCACATTTTGCCCAACACTTTTCATATCCTGCTGGTGCAGGCCACCATCAGCTTCGTGGCGGCGATCAAGTCTGAGGTGATACTCAGTTTTCTCGGCCTCGGCGTAAAAGATGGCATGAGCTGGGGGTTGATGATTTCCGAGAGCACTTTTGAAGTGCTGGCCGGTTTCTTTAACAACTTTATCGCCGCATCGGTGCTGATGTTCGGTCTGGTGATGGCGTTCAACCTGTTTTCAGATGCGCTGCAGGATGCGCTGGATCCGCGGGCCGTGAAATGAGTACTGCTGCAACAGCCGCAACTTCGGCAGCGCTGCTGCAGGTGCGCGACCTCAGCGTTGAATTTGCGACCGACGAGGGTCGGGTCCGCGCCGTCGACGGCATCAGCTTTGCCGTTCGCCCCGGCGAAACGGTAGCGCTGGTCGGCGAATCGGGCTGCGGTAAAACCGTCACCGGGCTGGCTCTGCTGGGGTTGATTCCGCAGCCGCCCGGGCGCATCGCCAGCGGCAGCATTCTGTTTGCCGGCCGCGATCTCCTGGCTATGCCCGAGACCGAGTTACGCGGCATGCGTGGCAGTCAGATATCCATGATTTTTCAGGAACCGATGACCGCACTGAACCCGGTCTTTCGCATCGGCAGCCAGATGGTGGACGTGCTGCGGCGGCATCAGCGCCTGACGCGTGCGCAGGCACGCGCCGCGGCCATCGAGATGCTGGCTAAAGTCGGGTTGCCGGCCCCGGGCCGCCGCATCGACGAGTACCCGCATCAGCTGTCGGGCGGGATGCGGCAGCGGGTGATGATTGCCATGGCGCTTTCCTGCGGACCGCGGCTGCTGATTGCGGATGAGCCGACCACGGCTCTGGATGTGACCACGCAGGCCCAGGTCATGGATCTGATCGTTGATCTGCAGCGTGAGTTCGGTATGGCGCTGATCCTGATCACCCACGACCTCGGGGTTGTCGCTGAGAGCTGTCAACGTGCGCTGGTCATGTACGCCGGCAAGATCGTCGAGTCGGCGCCGGTGGATACGCTGTTTCGGGTCCCCCGGCACCCGTACACGGACGGCTTGCTCGCCTCGATACCGCGGATCCGGGCCGACCGGCTGGAACGCCTGCCGGTGATCGCCGGGATGGTGCCTGACCTGCGTCATTTGCCGGACGGTTGTCGGTTCGCCGAGCGCTGCCCCCGCGTCAGAGACTACTGCCGGCTGGCCTCGCCGCCGCTGCAGCCTATCGGCAAGGCAGGTACCGAGGTGGCTTGCTATGTCCCCAACTGACAGCCGGTTGCCGGGGCGCGAGTCCGCAGAGCCGTTGCTGCAGGTGCGCGGTCTGCGGAAATACTTTCCGGTGCCCGCCGGCTGGCTGGCGGCACCGCAGCAACTGCGCGCCGTCGATGGTGTCGACCTCGATATTGCGACCGGCCAGACGCTGGGCCTCGTCGGTGAATCGGGTTGCGGGAAGTCGACCCTTGGACGCGCCATTCTGCAGCTGCAGCCGCCTGATGCCGGCGAGGTGCGCCTGGCCGGCCAGAACATCGTCGGCTTGCGGCCTGCTGAGCGCAAAGCAATGCGCCGTGAAATGCAGATCATTTTCCAGGACCCTTATGCATCGCTAAGCCCGCGTCGCACCGTCGCACAGATCATTCGCGAGCCGCTGGATGTGCACCAGGTCGGCACTCCGGCGGAGCGGCGTGAGCGGGTCGATGAGCTGCTCGATACAGTCGGGCTGCGAGCGGACGTGCTGGATCGCTACCCGCACGAGTTTTCCGGCGGTCAGCGGCAGCGTATCGGCATCGCCCGCGCGCTGGCGCTTGAGCCGCGTTTCATTGTGGCGGACGAGCCGGTTTCAGCGCTCGATGTATCGGTGCAATCGCAGGTGCTGAACCTGCTGGCCCGGCTGCAGTCAGAGCACGGTATCGCCTTCCTGTTTATTTCGCACGATCTCGCCGTTATTCAGCACATCAGCGAAGTGATCGCTGTGATGTACCTCGGCAAGATTGTGGAGCAGGCGCCTGCCTTCGAGCTTTACGCGCAGCCGCTGCACCCCTATACGCAGGCTCTGCTGTCGGCTGTACCGCTGCCGGATCCGCGGGCGCGGCGGCAGCGCGTGCCGCTGAAGGGCGAGGTGCCCTCGGCGCTGCAGCCGCCGTCCGGGTGCGCGTTCCACACGCGCTGCCCTCTGGCTGCCGAGCGCTGTCGGGTCGAGACACCGGTTCTGCGTGACGCGGGCAGCGGCCATCAGGTTGCCTGCCACTTCGCGCCGGGCTAGGCTGCCCGCGCGCGGTGGCTGTTGACCCTGCCGCTATACTGACGGCGCTCGGTTGTGCCGCCACGCTGATCGCTGCGAGTATCCAGACATGCCCGAAAACCCTGCTCCGCAAGCTGCGTCACCCGCCCCGGGCAAACATGCCGATCTGATATTTGATCTGGGCATGCATCGCGGCGAGGACACGCAGTTTTATCTGGCCAAAGGGTTTCGCGTGGTTGCTTTCGAGGCCGACCCCGACCTGGTCAGTCAGTGTCGCGAACGGTTTGCAGCCGAGCTGGCGTCCGGCCAGTTGCGCATTGTTGCCGGCGCGATCGTTGCCGACCCGCAGGCCAAGACCGTGACGTTCTACAAAAACCCGGCGGTGACAGTATGGGGAACGACCGATCCGGCGTGGAAGGAGCGCAATGCCCGCATGGGCTGGGAGAGTGTGGAAATCACGGTGCCGGCGGTCAACTTCGGCCGGTGCCTGCGTGAGTACGGAGTCCCTTATTTTATCAAGATCGACATTGAAGGCGCCGACCTGCTGTGCCTGCGTTCGCTGGCGGAATGCACCGAGCGCCCCGACTATGTTTCGCTCGAGTCGAGCAAGACGGCGCTTACCGCGATAGCCGAGGAGCTCGATATACTGGAGGAGCTGGGCTATACCGCCTTTAAAGCGGTGCAGCAGGCGACGATTCCGGGTACCCGAGCCCCGCGACCCGCCCGC
The DNA here is from genome assembly GCA_036351295.1 of Gammaproteobacteria bacterium. Taxonomy (GTDB): domain Bacteria; phylum Pseudomonadota; class Gammaproteobacteria; order Steroidobacterales. Next base: position 5,126 of record JAZBOT010000043.1, read on the forward strand.
GAAGGCGCAGATATCGATTACGTGATGGAGTACGATGCGTCGGGTTTGTTTGGCCGTGACTTGCCGGGGGCTTGGCTCGATCGAGCGGGCATAGAACGCCGCTACCGCTGGATATTCTGGGGTTATCGAATATTTGGCAACGACACGTTCATGCGCACGAACCGCTACGCGCGAAAATTCTGGCGAGCGCTGCAGCGAATCACGCGGCGGCCGATTCCCGGCTGGTACGATACGCATGCGCGCCACGGCTCGGTCGGGGCGCGGTAGGCCGACCACGAGGATGGACTCAATGAGAAGGGAACGACCCATGAACAACAGCCTGCCTGTCGTATTGCTTGTAATGCTGAGCGTCGCTGCGTGCAGCCAGTTTACGACCAGCAAAGAAGAGCGTGCGGAGTTGCAGCAGGCGACTGAAGCGGCGGCGACGGGCTATCTCGACTGCATCAAGCGCGAAGCGCTGCTGTACGTCGACTCGGATGCTGCTCCTGAGTTTATCGTGGATGCAGTGCGGTCCTTGTGCGACAACGCGTTAAACAGTTACGTTGCGGCGCGCAAGGCCTACCTGGAAACGGAAGTCATGCTGGTGGACAAGCCGCTCGAGGCTTCGGTTCAGGAGCTGCAGCAGCAGGCGCGGACCCTGGTTGCGCAGGAAGCGGTGCGCACCGGGTCGACGGCTTTGGCCACTGCGGCCGCCTCTGCCGCAGCCACTGCCCCGGCGCAGTCCGTCAAGCAGCGCGCCGCGGCCGGTGCCGGCGGGCAGCCCGGAGCTCCGATTCGCTGGTCGTCCGACCAGCGGGTTTACCTTGACTGTATGGCCGACCAGGCGAAACGCTATGCCCGCGTGCAGGAAAGTGCCGAGGTCATTGCCGAAGTGGCCGCCGCTACCTGCGAGCCCTACCTGACGGCAACGGATACGGCCGCTTTGTTGTCGGAAGGCCGTACCCGGTTGCTGCGCACGGTCCTCGACGCCCGGGTTGATCCGCTGCGGCGCTAGCGGCTACCGGCTGCCAAGTTGCTCCGGCAGCCAGGTTGCCAGCTCAGGCCACAGCGCGATGATGAGCAGCGCGGCCAGTTGCAGCCCCACGAACGGCAGCGCGCCGCGATAAATGTCGAGTGTGCGGACTTCTACGGGTGCCACACTGCGCAGGTAGAACAGCGCGAAACCGAACGGTGGCGTCAGAAATGACGTTTGCAGGTTGATCGCGATCATGATCCCCAGCCAGACCGGATCAACGCCGAGCGCCAGCAATGCCGGGCCGACGATGGGGACCACGACAAAAGTAATCTCGATGAAGTCGAGCACAAAGCCCATCAAAAACATGACCGCCATCACGACGATAAGCGCCGTCACCTTGCCGCCGGGCAGACCGAGCAGAAAATCCTGAATGGCCTCATCGCCGCCGTAGCCGCGGAATACCAGTGAAAACATGGACGCGCCGAGCAATATCAGGAACACCATGCTCGTAAAACGCGCGGTGCTCGCGCAGATTTCTGCCAGCCGCGCAGGGTTCATCGCGCCGCGCGCGGTAGCCAGAACAAGGCCCCCGAGCGCGCCGACTCCGGCCGCTTCAGTTGGTGTTGCCAGGCCGAAAATGATCGAGCCCAGCACCGCCACCATGAGCGCGAGAGCGGGTAGCAGGGCTTTCAGCACCCGCACCACCATCCCGTCAGGCGCGGCCGCCGCCGGCGCCACATAGGCAGGCATGAGTCCGGGGCGGAACCATGCCGTAACCAGCAGATACGCGATGTACAGGGCGACCAGCAGCAGCCCCGGCAGCAGCGCACCGATAAACAGGTCGCCGACGGACACGGTATCCGGGTTGAACACGCCCCGTTTGACCTGCGCTTGTTGATACGCGGATGACAGCACGTCACCGAGCAGCACCAGAATGATAGATGGCGGGATGATCTGACCCAGTGACCCGGCTGCCGTGATCGTCCCGGTAGCGATGCCGGGGTCGTAGCCGCGCTTGAGCATGGTCGGCAGCGACAGCAGGCCCATCGTGACCACGGTCGCACCGACTATGCCCGTGCTGGCAGCCATTAGCGTGCCAACCGCGATCACCGCGATGCCCAGCCCGCTGCGCAGTCGGCCCATCAGTACGGTGAGTGTCTCCAGCAGGTCTTCGGCAATGCGGGCCCGCTCCAGCGTCACGCCCATGAACACGAACAGCGGCACAGCGATCAACGTGACGTTGCTCATGATGCCGAACACGCGGTTGGGCAGGGTGGTCAGAAACACGCTGTCGAACACGCCGGCAACGCCGCCAATTGCAGCGAACAGCAACGCGGTGCCGGCGAGCGAAAATGCCACGGGGTAGCCCGCCAGCAGGACGACGACCACCGCTGCAAACATCAGGAAACTGAGCCAGGGCACGCTAGCGGTCGCTCCGCCGGAGTGTCACGATGCTCTCCAGCAGCATCGCGCAGCCCTGCAGTAACAGCAGTCCCGCAGCGAGGGGAATGCAGCTCTTGACCAGTGCCGGAAACGGGTACGGTAACCCCCCTGCTTCCTGCGAGGCTTCGCGAATCTGCCACGAAGTCGCGACATAGTCGCCGCTGCTCCACAGCAGATAGCCACAGAAAGGCATCAGCAGCAGTGCGGTGCCGAGCAGGTTGACCCATGCCTGCTGCCGTGCCGACATGCGGCTGTAAAACACGTCAACCCGCACATGACCGCCCTCGGCCAGCGTATAGGCAGCGGCCAGCATAAACACCAGCGCATGCATGACGGTAACCGATTCCTGCAGCCGGATGGACCCACTGTCAAACCAGTAGCGCTGCACAACGATCAGTGCGGTTATCACGACCATCGCCAGCGTAAGCCACGCTACACCCAGCCCGACGGCACGATTAAAGCGCGTGATGCGTGCGGCGAGTTCTTGCATACCGTTGCTGCCGCGCTCGTGCTACTGCTGCCAGAAGGTGCGCGATACGAGTACCAGCACCGTGAATATCTCCAGCCGGCCCAGCAGCATCGCGACAACGCATACCCATTTGGATAAGTCGCTCAGGCTGCCGAAGCCGCTCGCGACATCGCCTAGGCCCGGACCCAGGTTGTTCAGCGATGCGGCGATGGCGGAAAAAGCTGTCACCTGGTCGACGCCGTCGAACAGCAGCATCACCATCATGAACGCAAAGACCGAGACATAGACCGCGAAAAAGCCCCAGACTGATTCGATCACTCGCGGCGAGACGGCGAGCCCGCCCAGCTTGACCGGGATTTCGGCATTCGGGTGGACCAGCCGCTTGATCTCGCGCACACCCTGCCGGTACAGGAGCAGGCAGCGCATCACTTTCATCCCGCCGCCCGTGGAGCCGGCACAGCCGCCGACGAAGCTGGCAAACAGCAGCAGCACCGGGATAGCCCCCGGCCAGGCGCTGAAATCTGTGGTCGTGAACCCGGTTGTCGTCGCCACGGAGACGACCTGAAACAAGCCTTCACTCACGGTCTCCAGCAACGTGGGGTACTCGCCCTTGTAGTAGAGAAACGCGACCACGGCTACCGCCAGTCCTGATAAACCGGACGTATAGGCACGAAACTCTGGGTCCGCGAGATAGCTGCGCACAGTCTTGCCCCGCCAGGCCATGAAATGCAGGGAAAAATTGATGCCCGACAGAAACATGAAGACCACGGCAATGGCGTTTACCGTCGCGCTGTCAAAAAAGCCGATGCTGGCGTCATGCGTTGAGAAGCCACCGATGGCAACCGTGCTGAAGGCATGACAAAGCGCGTCGAACGGCGTCATTCCGGCAAAATAGTAGGCGAGGCCGCAGCTCACCGTCAGGCCCAGGTAAATGTACCAGAGCGCTTTCGCCGTCTCCGTGATGCGCGGGGTGAGCTTGGAATCTTTCACCGGCCCGGCAATCTCGGCGCGGTACAGCTGCATGCCGCCGACACCCAGCATCGGCAGCACGGCCACGGCCAGCACGATAATGCCCATGCCACCGAGCCACTGCAGCTGCTGGCGGTAATAGAGCAGCGATGGCGGCAAATCATCAATCCCGGTCAGCACCGTGGCACCGGTGGTTGTCAGTCCCGACATCGCTTCAAACATGGCGTCGGTGAAACTCAGCACCGGGGTTTCCAGAAACAACAGCGGCAGCGCACCGACACTGCCGAGGCCGAACCAGAAGGCCGCTACGACCAGAAAGCCGTCACGCAGCCGCAGCTCCTCCTGCCGCTGCCGCACCGGCAGCCAGATCACGACGCCGGCCAGCACCGTCACACCGAAGGCATAGAGAAACGGTTGTGCCCCGCCGTCACTGAAATACAGCGAAAAAGCGACCGGCGGCAGCATGGTGACGCTGAACACCAGCAGCAGCAGACCAAGCAGACGCTGGACAACACCCAGGCGCACGGTCAGCGGGCCTGGAACAGGCGTTCGACTTCGTCGATGTGTCGACGATCGGTCAGAAACAGGATCAGGTGGTCGTTTTCAGCGACCTCGGTGTCATGATGTGCCTGCATCACTTCGTCACCGCGCACCACCGCGCAAATGCTGGTGCCCTGCGGCAGCTTGATTTCGTCAATGGTGCGCCCCACGACCCGCGACTTGCCCGGCTCGCCGTGCGCCACCGCCTCGATGGCTTCGGCCCGCCCGCGCCGCAGCGCGTGCACTTTCACCACGTCGCCCCGACGCACGTAGGCCAGCAGCGAGCCAATCGTGACCTGCTGCGGCGAAATGGCTACGTCGATATTGCCGCTTTCCACCAGCTCGGCATAGGACGGCCGATTGATCAGCGCCATCACCTTTTTGCAGCCAAGCCGCTTGGCCAGCATGGACGACAGGATGTTGGCCTCCTCGGCGTTGGTGACGGCGACGAAGATGTCGGCCGTGTCGATGTTCTCCTCGAGCATGAGTGCCTCATCCGCCGCGTCCCCGCACAGCACGATTGAACGCGACAACGATTCAGACAATTCCCGCGCACGCTCACGCGACCTTTCGATGATTTTGACCTGGTTGGTTTTCTCCAGCGCCGCTGCGAGCCGGGCGCCGATATTGCCGCCGCCTGCGATCACCACGCGCCGCACCGGTGCATCCAGCTTGCGGATCTCGCTCATCACCGCGCGGATGTTCTTGCGGTCGGCAATAAAAAACACTTCGTCGCCCTGCTGGATCACCGTTTCACCTTCGACCGGTACCGGGTAGCCTTTGCGGTAAATGGCAGCAACCCGGGCTTCGACATCGGGCAGATGCTCGACCAGCGTGCGAATTTCCTGGCCGACCAGCATGCCGCCTTCGCGGGCCCGCACGCCAACCAGCCGCACCTTGCCGTCGGCGAACTCGAGCACCTGAAACGCGCCAGGGAACCGCACCAGCTGTTCAATATTGTCGGTAACGAGTTGCTCGGGGCTGATGCAGACATCGACCGGCATGTTTTCGCGCTGGAACAGGTTCGGCGCATTGATGTATTCGGGCGCGCGTATGCGCGCGATCTTCGTCGGGGTGTTGAACAGCGTATAGGCGATCTGACAGACCACCATGTTGAGTTCGTCGCTGTTGGTCAGCGCGATGATCATATCGGCTTTCGCGGCCCCGGCCCGCTCAAGCACGTCGGGGTAGGCGGCATGCCCGATTACCGTGCGGACATCCAGCCGGTCCTGCAGCTCACGCAGGGCAACCGCGTCGATGTCGACGATGGTGACCTGATTGGCCTCTTCACGAGCCAGCTGGTAGGCAACATTGGAGCCCACCTGCCCGGCCCCTAAAATAAGTATATTCATCGAATATTACGCTGTCTCAGGCGCGATCATTCTACATGACTCCCGCCGGGGCCGTTGCGCTACATCAGTTCCAGGTTGGCATACGACATGACCAGCCATTTGGTGCCGTTGTCGGCGAAATTCACCTGCACCCGGGCATGCGCGCCCGCACCTTCATAATTAAGCACCACCCCCTCGCCGAATTTGCCGTGCCGCACCCGCTGGCCCAGCCGCACGTCAGGCGCGCCGCCGCCCAGAGCTGCGGGACGGCTGAAAGCGGGCCGCGCGACCCGGATGCTGGGACGGATTTCTTCGGTGAACTCCGCCGGCACCTCCGCCAGGAACCGCGATGCCTGAGCATAGTTGTCCACCCCGTAAAGCCGGCGCTGCTCAGCGTGACTCAAATACAACTGCTGCATTGCGCGGGTAATACCGACATAGCACAGCCTGCGCTCCTCCTCGAGGCCACCCGCATCGTTGAGTGACCGCTTGTGCGGAAACAAACCCTCTTCCATACCGGCAATAAACACCAGCGGGAATTCGAGGCCTTTGGCGGAATGCAGGGTCATCAGCTGCACGCAGTCCTCCCATTGCGCAGCCTGCCCCTCGCCCGCCTCCAGCGCCGCATGGGCCAGAAAGGCTGCCAGCGGCGGCAGCTCATCCTCATCATCGGGCGTAAACCCCTGCGCGGCGCTGACCAGTTCCTCCAGGTTCTCCACTTTGGCTTCAGCCTGCTCGCCGCGGTCTTTCTTGTAGTGGGCGAGTAAGCCGGACGCTGCCAGCACATGCTCCACCGTGGCGTGCAGCTCAAGCTGCCGCGTGTCGTGATCGAGCGTATCAATCAGCTGCTGGAAGCGCTGTAGAGCACCGGCCGCGCGTGCGCTGAGTTGACCACCGGCCGCGGTAGCGGCCGCCTGCCACAGCGACAGCGCATTGGCGCTTGCGTATTCGCGCACGGTCTGCACGGTCTTGGCACCGATCCCGCGTGTCGGGGTGTTCACCACGCGTTCGAACGAGGTGTCATCGTCGCGGTTTTCGAGTAACCGCAGGTACGCCAGCGCATCCTTGATTTCCGCCCGCTCAAAGAACCGCAGCCCGCCGTAGACGCGATAGGGCATGCGCTTCTGCAGCAGAATTTCTTCGAACACCCGCGACTGCGCGTTCGAGCGGTAGAGGATAGCGGCTTCGGCGCGCAGGTTGCCCTGGTTCACCCACTCCTCGATTCGGGCCACTGCAAATTCGGCCTCATCGCGTTCGTTGTAGGCGCTGTAGACGCGGATCGGTTCGCCATCGTCGCCGTCAGTCCACAGGTCTTTACCCAGCCGCTCACTGTTGTGGCCGATTACTGCGTTCGCAGCGCTCAGTATCGTGCTGGTCGACCGGTAGTTCTGTTCGAGCTTGATTTCCTGGATACCGGGGAAGGCCTGCTTGAGCTGGAACATGTTTTCCACTTTGGCGCCGCGCCAGCGGTAAATCGACTGGTCGTCGTCGCCGACAGCGAACAGCTTGCCGCTCTGGCCGGCCAGCACCCGCAGCCAGGCATACTGGACCGTATTGGTATCCTGAAACTCATCCACCAGCAGATGGCGGAAGCGCCGCTGGTAATCAGCGAGCAGCTCCGGGTTTTGCAGCCACAGCTCGTGGGCCCGCAGCAGTAGTTCCGCGAAGTCAACCAGGCCATTCTGGTCACAGACGGTCTGGTAGGTGCGATACAGTTTCACCAGCATACCGCGCGTGTGGTCGTTAAAAGTGTCGATGTGGTCGGGGCGCAAACCCTCGTCCTTCTGCGCATTGATAAACCACTGCACTTCGCGCGCCACCCAGGTGGTCTCATCGAGATCGAGGTCGCGAATGATCCGCTTGATCAGCCGCTGCTGGTCCTGCGAGTCGAGAATCTGGAAACCGGGCGGCAGCCGGGCTGCTTCGGCGTGGCGCCGCAGCAGGCGATGCGCGAGGCCGTGGAAAGTGCCGACCCACAGGTTGCCGACGGGCACCCGCAGCAGCTCCTCAACCCGGGCGCGCATTTCGGCGGCGGCTTTATTGGTAAACGTGACGGCGAGGATCCCGTAGGGCGAAACCCCCTCGACTTCCACCAGCCAGGCAATACGGTGCACGAGCACCCGAGTCTTGCCGCTCCCGGCGCCGGCCACCACCAGCACCGGTTCGAGCGGCGCGGTGACGGCTTGCCGCTGCGCCTCGTTCAGCGAGTCGATGATGGGGGTCACGTCCATGCGCGCAGTCTACCGGTTGCAGGCCGGGTGCGTTAAGGACAATACCAGGCCTGCAGCAACTGCTGGCCGGGTCCGACAAAGTCTGTGTGTTCGCAGTCCCCCATGTCCACCAGCGGCGGCACGCGCACCGAGCACGGCACCAGTCCGGCCGGATCCGCAACGCTGACAGCAAAGCGCGGTCGCTGCATGGAAAACACGGCACCGCCGCGTGCGCGGCGCGCGGCGGCGGTTTCCAGCACCAGGTCCTGCGCGGCTTCGCAGGCCCGCTCCACCGCGAACTCGTCCAGCTGTCCACTGAGTGAGCGGATGCGACTCGCCAGCCGCGGATCGACAATGCCAAAGCCGCCCACATAGACGGCACCGATGGCCCACGCCAGCGAGCGCTCCAGCGGCGGCGGGTCGGCGGCGTTGAGCTCGGCCAGCGCCTGCTGCCACTGGGTGTCCTGATTGAACGCCGCCAGCGCCGGATCGCCCAGTGTGGCCAGCAGATCGGATATCCGCAGCATGGCGTACAGTGAGCCGTTGATCACGGCCTGGTCATACCAGTCCAGCGCCGCGCGCGGATCGCTGGCGATGCTGCGCTCGGCAAGGGTGTGCAGCGCCGCCAGGTCGCCACGCCCGGCGATGACCAGCAGCGTCGCGTCATCCTGTTCGGCCCAGACTGCGTCGGCAACGGCTGCGCCGGTGAGCAGATCGCGCGCGGGCGGATAACCGCGCTCAGCCAGCCAGTCGCGATACTGGTTCAGGGCGCGGGTTGCTGAAGCTCCGCCCTCCGCAACCCAGCTTTCCAGCGCCGGCATATCCAGTATGCGCGGCAGCGCCGGATCGGGTGCAGGCGCGGTAGTCTCGCTGCCGGTGACCAGCGGCGTCGGGTTCGACACCTCCGCCACAATGCTGATGACGACCCACAGCAGCACGCCGAGCAGCGCTGTGGCCAGCAATACTGAGACGTTGAAGCGCGACACGGGCCTATACGGGGGCGCGCGACGCGAGGTTGTTGAGGTTGATGACGGTCAGCAGCAGGATCGCCGCGACGCCATTGTGAGCGGTTGCCACCGGCAGCGGCAGGCCGAACCACACCGTTGCCAGGCCGAGCGAAATTTGTGCCAGCAACGCCACGCCAACGGCCGCCGCCGCCAGGCGCATAGGCGGCCAGTCGCGGTAGCGCAGCCCGTACCAGAGCGCGACGCTGCCAATCACCAGCGTTGCGAGCAGTGCTCCGAAACGATGCATGACGTGAATGGCTACCCGCGCGGGGGCTTCGAGCACACCGAACTCATAGTCAACACCGATCCCCCGCCACATGATAAAGCCCTCGTTGAAATCAGCCTGCTCGGGCAGCCATTCGCCGAGGCAGGTCGGCAGGTCGGGGCACGCAAGGGCCGCGTAGTTGGAGCTGGTCCAGCCGCCGAGCGCGATCTGCGCCGCGAGCACGATCAGGGCAATGACAGCGGGGATGCCGACGCGCCGGTACTCGCGTTCCGACGGACTGCAGCGCCGCGCTTCCAGCAACAGCCAGAACAGCAAACTCAAGGTGGTCAGGCCACCCAGCAGATGGCCCATGACGATGACCGGTTTCAGCATCAGCGTTACGGTCCACATGCCCAGCATGCCCTGAAAGATGACGACGGCGAGCGTCAGTAGCGGCAGTATGACGGGTTGCCCGGCTGAGTCGCGGTGCCGCACCGCCAGCAGCGCGATCAGCACGATCACGAAGCCCAGCGTCGAGGCCGCGTACCGGTGCACCATTTCCCGCCAGGCTTTGCCGGTTTCGAGCGGCCTCTCGGGGTAGTTGGCTGCCGCGCTGTCCGAATCGATAAACTCGGGTATCAGCTGCCCGTAGCAGCCTGGCCAGTCCGGGCACCCGAGGCCGGCATCGGTCAGCCGCACGTAGGCGCCCAGCACCACGACCAGCAGGGTCAGGCTGGTCGCAAACCAGAGCAGTCTTCGGTACCAAAGCGACATGGCGCGGTTTTTCAGCCTATCGTTGAAAGTTTGAGCAGCTGCCCGAGGTCCTTGCGTATGCCGCCCATATCCGCATCGGACGGGTAGCGCATCATCAGGTTGCCGAACGGGTCGACGAGAAATACCTCGGCGTTATTGTATGCGGGGATGAGCGGCAGCACCGCTGCCGCGCTTTCCGGCGCGGTAATGATCAATCGTGGATGCTCGGCCTGCAGCTCCGGCGTCAGTATCGCGGGGTTCCGGGTGAGCAGCACCGTCTGCATGCGGGTCATTTTGGGCCCCAGCGCCAGGCGAATTTGCCGAATCTTGACCAGCGCGGCCTCACAGTCGGCGTCACAGCTAGCGGGCGCCACGACGAGCATCGACCACACTTCGCGCAGCACCGGGGCGTCAGCGTCGCCCAGCAGCGGGGTCTCCGGCAGTGTCACCGGCGGCCGCAGCAGCGTCCCGTATTGGGTATAGCCCCCCGGACGCCAGCCTTCCGGCGAGAAATAAAGATACACAGCCGCAATGATCGGCAGTATAAATGCTGCGGCAATAGCGAGCAGGATCAGGCGTCCCTGGGTTTGTTTGTTCATGATGATGTCGTTGGTTGATGATGAGAGCGCCGGCTCTTGAACCAGCCGCGCATGAGCACGGCATAGAAGATCACCGTGAGCCCTGCGAACGAAAACCACTGTAGCGCATAGCCCTGGTGCTTGGCGGGGCCGAACTCGGGCGCGACGAGCTGCCAGTCGCGTGTATAGCCATCGGCTTCGCCGGCTTCCAGCAGCAGCTGAAAGTCGGGTAGCGAAACACCCAGCGCCGCTTCGAGCTCGCCGCGTTGCGGAAACAGCATCCGGCGCGGCCAGCCGCGCTCCTGACTGTCTCCCGCCGCAAGGCGCAGGCCCGGGGACGGCAGGTTGCTGAGGCGGCCGGTCAGTGTTCGCATGTTGTCCGCCACCGCCACATCCGGCAGCTCGCTGCGATCCGGGCTACCGGGTACCCAGCCCCGGTTGACCAGCACGGTCCATCCCGCCATGCGCAAGGGCGTCAGCACCTGGTATCCGTTCTTTCCGCCCTGCGTCATGTTGTCCAGCAGTATCTGGTGCTGCGGGTCGAAGCGGCCGCTGACGCGAAAGCGGCGGTAGCGATTGCCAGTCAGCGGTGTTTGCGGGCTTAGTTCGCCGCTGACCGGACGTTGCAGAGCCTGTGCAAACTGGTCGAGCAGTGCCTGCTTCTCGGCCGCCCGCGACAGTTGCCAGAACCCGGCGCTGATAAACAACGGTACGGCCATGACCAGTATGGCGGTCGCCAGCGCCGGGCGTCCCAGAGACGCGCGCTCACTTGCCGCCGCGTTGCCCTCGCTGTAGGGTTTGTCACCCACAGGGCCACCGTGTCTGTAAAACCATGATCTATAAATCTCTCATTGTCGTTGTGCTGCTGGCCATTGTGGCCAGTCTGGCCTCCGGCCTGTTTTTTATGCTCAATGACAAGGGCCAGTCGAAACGCATGGTTAATTCACTTACGGTGCGTATCAGTCTGTCAGTGGCGCTGTTCGTCCTGCTGTTTGTGGGCTGGTATTTCGGCCTGATTCAACCGCACCCGGTCGCCCCGCAGTCGTCGCCCTGAGCTCCGGGCCCGGCATTATTGCAGAAAAGCGCTAGCGAGACGGCGGCCGGCCCCCGCGCAGCCGCTCCACCGGAAACGCCGCGATGCCGTCCGCCATTTGCACGCCCCGCGCTGCAGGGCCCGTCCAAGCCTGGCCGGAAATCAGTTCCACCGAAACCGGCAACGCGCCCGCCGCGTTGCGCAGTCTGTCAGCCGCATCCAGAAAGTCGTTCCACAGGCGGCGCGGAGTCAGACCCCGCGGCCGGCGCGGGTGACGATTGGTAGCGGCCAGGTTGCGCAGGTCCGTCACCAGGCGGTCGATCGCCTGATAGGTGACCGTCAGTTTTTCAACGTCCATCACCGGTTCACGAAACCCGGCCTGGACCAGCGCGTCGCCGACATTGTGCATGTCAACAAAGTCGTGGACGCGTGGGCGCGGGTCCACCGCGGCCCAGGCCTTGCGCACTTCCCGCAGGGTGTCGGGGCCCAGCGTGTTGAATAACAGCAGGCCCGGTGACCGGAGTACACGATTGGCTTCCGCGAAAACGTACTCGGGCTGATCGCAACCCGGCAGGCTGAGGTTAGCGGTCACCAGGTCGAAGCTCGCATCAGCAAACGGGAGTTGCTGAGTTCGGGCACAGATGCGCTGTTGCCCGGTTGCCCGACTGAGCATGGCAGGCGACCAGTCCAGGTTCACCACCTGAGCCTCGGGGTATAGCTGGCCGAGCGCAGCCGCCCCGGCGCCGGTGCCGCCGCCGAGATCAAGAATCGCGGTCGGTCTGAGCGTCATCAGTGTCAGCCGCTCGAGCAGACGGCTACGGGTTTCTGCGCACAGGAAGTCAGCCTCATCAAAGCCTGCAGCGCTGCGTTCACAGGCGGCTCTCAGCTGCGTTTGGTCGAGTTCATGCATGGGCGGAGGCGGCCGGCGTGCCGGCCCGCTCTAGTGCTGTTCGGCGGCGCGACCCGGTTCGGGTGCAATGCCCAGTCGCTGCATCAGACGCCTGTCATTGTCCGCCTCAGGGTTGGGTGTGGTGAGCAGCTTTTCGCCGTAAAAGATCGAATTGGCCCCGGCCAGAAAGCACAGCGCCTGCAGTTCGTCGCTCATATCCTCGCGCCCCGCCGACAGTCGCACATGCGCGGCCGGCATCAGAATGCGGGCACAGGCCACCATGCGCGCGAAATCGATGGGGTCGACCGCCGCAGTACCCGCAAGGGGCGTGCCTTCCACCTGGACCAGCTGGTTAATCGGGACGCTACCCGGATGTTCGGGCAAGGTTGCGAGTGTATGCAGCAGACCGACCCGGTCCGCCTCGCCTTCGCCCATGCCGACTATACCGCCGCAGCATACTTTGAGTCCTGCCTCCCGCACCGACTCCAGTGTGTTCAGCCGCATCTCGTAGGTGCGGGTGGTGATAATGCTGTCGTAGTATTCGGGCGAGGTGTCGAGGTTATGGTTGTAATAATCGAGACCGGCCTCTTTGAGCTGCACGGCCTGTTCGGGCTTGAGCATGCCTAGCGTCGCGCAGGTTTCCATACCCAGTGCACGCACCGCCGCCACCATCTCGGCAACTTGCTGGAGCTGCGCGGGCTTGGGTGAGCGCCAGGCCGCACCCATGCAAAAGCGCGTGGCGCCGCTGGCCTGCGCAGCGCGCGCGTTTGCCAGCACTTCGTCGAGCGCCAGCAGCGGCTCATTATCAACGCCGGTGGTATAGCGCACGCTTTGCGGGCAATAGCTGCAGTCTTCCGGGCAGCCACCGGTCTTCACGCTAAGCAGCGTGCTGATCTGCACTTCGTTGGGATTAAAGTGCTGACGATGCACCCGCTGCGCGACGTAGAGCAGGTCGGCAAACGGCAGCGCGAGAATGGCCGCCACTTCTGCGCGCGTCCAGTCGGTGCGAATACGCCCCGCGGCGAGCGTCTCGAGCTGGCCGGGACTGAGGGGCTCGATGCCGGTGGTCGGCGTGGTCGTGATTCCGTCCATAACTTGCGTTTTCCGTTAGTTGCGGCGCGTGCAGACGCGCTGGATCCGCACGCAAACTGAGCTGTGCAGAGATTGACTGGCGCCAGTATCGAAACGCAGCCGGGCAGTGTCAACTTTTGCTGAATAGCTGGGTTGACAAGCTGGCTGGCGCCTTATGGCCCAAACGCTGCCTGCTATGCCGTGGCGCCGCTGCGGGTATGGCGGTGTGTGCCGACTGCCTGCTTGATTTGCCCTGGCTCGACCGCTGCTGCACGGGTTGCGCCCGCCCGCTTGCCGCCGGCACCCTGTGCGGGTTGTGTGCGGCCGGCCGGTGGCCGGTGCCGACCCTTGCCGCACTGGCCTACGAGTATCCGGTGGATCGCCTGATCAGTTCTCTCAAGTACCGCGGCGAGCGCGCCTGCGGCCGGGCGCTCGGCGAGCTGCTGGCGGTTCGCGCGGCGGAGGCGCATGCCGCGGCAGCGCCGCTGCCGGACCGGCTGGTGCCTGTGCCGTTGCACAATCGACGCGAATGGCAGCGCGGCTATAACCAGGCCGAGCTCATTGCCCGCCAGCTGGGTGCCGACCTCGGGCTGCGCGTCACTGTAACCGCTCTGCGCCGGGTCCGGGACACGCCGGCCCAGGCCCTGCTGGGGCGCGCAGCCCGTGCGGCCAACATGCAGGGAGCCTTTCGCTGCGATGCTTCGCTGGCCGGTCTGCGGGTCGCGATCATTGATGATGTCGTGACGACCGGCGCAACCGCGCTGGCTGCCGCCACGGCGGTCAAGGCAGCCGGGGCTGCTCGCGTCGAAATCTGGGCTGTTGCCCGCACGCCCTGAGTCAGGCTGGGTTAAAGGTGTAGCTGAGCACAATGCCGACAAACACAGCGCCACCCACGTAATGGTTGTTGGCGAAGGCGCGCAGGCAGGCTGCCGGCTGCCGCTGCCGGTACAGCGCATACTGAAACAGCAACAGCAGCGCCCCGGCCGCGAGGCCGAGCCGATACCACAGCCCCAGCTCGGCCACGCTGCCCGCCAGCAGCAGCGCCAGCAGAAAGAGTACCTGCAGCAGCGCCACAACGAACACGTCCGCCTGACCGAACAAGATGGCCGTGGACTGCACCCCAATCCGCAGGTCATCCTCGCGGTCAGCCATCGCGTAGAGCGTGTCATACGCGACGGCCCAGATCACGACCGCGAGCCATAGCAGCCAGGCCAGCCGTGGGACCGATCCGGTTTGCGCCGCGAAGGCCATCGGGATGCCCATGCCGAAGGCCGCGCCAAGGACTACCTGTGGAGCGGCCATATAGCGCTTGCAGAACGGATACACAACGGTCAGCGCTGCAGCAGCCAGCGCCAGCATTTGTGTCAGGCGGTCGAGCGTCAGCACCAATCCCAGCGCCATCATGCTCAGCGCGGCAAACAACACCAGCGCTTCAGCGGGCGTCGCCTTGCCGGTCGCGAGCGGCCGGTCGCGCGTGCGCGTTACCCGTCCGTCGACATCGCGGTCGGCGTAGTCGTTGATCACGCAGCCGGCGCTGCGCATCAGCACAACGCCGGCGACAAACACGGTGAACACCCACGGATCCGGGTGTCCGTCAGCGGCGATCCAGAGCCCCCAAAGCGTTGGCCACAGCAGCAGCGAGATGCCGACCGGGCGGTCGAGCCGCATCAGGCGGCCATAGGTGCGCAGCTGATCGACCAGCTCCCGGGTCACGCTTGGTGGCTTCACAAGCGCGCTAGCCGGCGGCCCTGAGCCGCCCCTGTTCGTGATCCAGCAGAGCCGGCAAAAAAACCTCGGTGACTGTTAATGCCGCCCCGTCGAGCAGGAATTGCGAGCGCCGCGCCCAGGCTTCTGCCGCGGGAGCCAGCAGTCCGGCAGGCAGTCCGGTGGGCCCAAAATGCGCAAAGCTGAACGCGCTGCGCACCACGGTGACGCCGTGCTCGGCAGCCCGCTGGTTCAGCGTTTCGCCCAGCGAAGCGGCACCGAGGCTTTGCAGCCAGGGGTGTGCCGCCAGCGTAGCGACGGGCGCTTCGGTGGCCGCGTAAATGCAGCGCTGGTCGCCGCAGCACAGGGCGACCTCACGCAGCAGCGACGCGTCTCCTGGGAGCACCTCAAGCCGGAAGCGGTTCGGGCAGGCCGCCTTGAGCCGTCGCGTCAGCAGGCCCGGCTCGGTCAGCCAGCTCAATAGCAGTGAGTGTGGAGCCGGGGCCAGCGCCGCCGGCGCAGACAGCCACTGTGCCCGCAGCAGCATGTCGGAAGTGTGTTCTGCCATGAGGCCTACCTGGTTCCTCAGCCGTTCGCCTGAACGGCAAAGTCTACCACCGCGACGCTGGTTCAGACGTTGCCGTACTGATCCGCTGCGCCAATCCAGCGGGCGATCAGCGGCGCTGCGACTTCCGGGTGTGCCGCCAGAATTTCGTCGGCCAGCCGCTGCACTTTGGGCAGGAGCGCGGCGTCGCGGCTCAGGTCCGCGACCCGCAGGTGCAGCATGCCGGTCTGGCGTTTGCCCAGAACTTCTCCCGGGCCGCGCAGTTCGAGGTCTTTTTCAGCGACCACGAAGCCGTCGTTGGTGTCGCGCAGCACGCCCAGCCGCGCCTGCGCGATGCTGCTCAGCGGCGGTCGGTAGAGTAAAACGCAGCTGCTGCCGGCACTGCCACGCCCTACCCGACCGCGGAGTTGATGCAGTTGGGCCAGGCCCATGCGCTCGGCGTTCTCGATAATCATCAGCGTGGCTTCCGGCACATCCACGCCGACCTCAATCACCGTGGTGGCGACCAGCACGTGCAGCTCGCCACCGGCGAAAGCCTGCATCACCGCATCTTTTTGTTCGGCGCGCATGCGCCCGTGGATCAGGCCGATGGCCAGTTCCGGCAGCGCCTCCCGCAGCAGCCCATGGGTTGACTCTGCATCCTGGTAGTCCAGTTGTTCTGATTCCTCGACGAGCGGGCATACCCAGTATGCTCTCGCCCCGCCCGCCACAGCCTCGCTGACCCGGGCGATCACTTCATGCCGACGCTGCTCTGATACTGCCACGGTGGTCACCGCCTGGCGTCCGGGTGGCATCTCACGAATGACCGAAACGTCGAGGTCGGCGTACATCGTCATCGCCAGCGTTCGGGGTATGGGCGTTGCGGTCATGACCAGCTGGTGTGGCCGCAATCGACCGGTCGCGCCTTTCTCCATGAGGCTCATGCGCTGATGGACGCCGAAGCGGTGTTGTTCATCGACGATGACCAGCCCCAGCCGGGCAAACTCCACGCTTTCCTGAAACAGCGCATGCGTGCCGACTACAATCTGCGCAGTGCCGGCGGCAATGGACTGGGTTGCCTCCCGGCGTGCCGCGGACTTCAGTGAGCCGGTTAGCCAGGCTACGCTGACGCCCAGCGGTGCGCACCAGCGAGTGAAGTTGTTGCGGTGCTGCTCCGCCAGCAGTTCGGTGGGTGCCATCACGGCGACCTGGGCGCCGGCGCTCACCGCCCACAGCGCTGCGGCCGCTGCGACCACGGTTTTGCCGCAGCCAACGTCGCCCTGCACCAGCCGCATCATCGGATGTTCCTGCGTCAGGTCGGCACAGACCTGATCCAGCGCACGCTGTTGATCGCCGGTGAGCGCGAACGGCAGGTTCGCCAGAAATCCGCCGCTGAGTGAGTCGGCGGGCCGGAGTGCCGGAGCTCGCAGACGCATGGCGCGCCGACGCAGCTGGCGCAGGCTGAGCTGATGCGCCAGCAGCTCCTCGAGGGCCAGACGCTGCTGCGTCGGGTGCTGGCCGGCCAGCAACTCCTCCACCCGCGCAGCGGCGGGCGGCCGGTGCAGGTAACGAACCGCGTCCGCCAGTTCCGGCAGCTGGTAGTCGCGCAGCAGCGGGCCGGGCAAATAGTCCTGCAGGTGCTGCAGCTGCGTGTCCAGCGCCTGCGCGATGAGGCTGCGCAGTCGCCCCTGCTGCACACCTTCGGTGGTTGGATAAACCGGCGTCAGGTGCGCCTCCAGCGGCTCGGGAGCGGCGTCGGCCAGTACGCGATATTCCGGATGCACCATTTCCAGCCCGCCCGGCCCCTTGCGGACCTCGCCGTAACAGCGAACCCGCCTGCCGCGCGCAAGCGCGGCCTGCTGGCTGCGCGAAAAATAAAAAAACCGCAGCGTAAGGATGCCGGTGCCGTCACTGATGCGGCACAGGAGCGCGCGGCGCTGCCGGAACACGACTTCGCTCAGTTCGACCGTCGCCTCGACCACGGCGCGACGGCCGGGCAGCAGTCCGCCAAGCGGCGTAACGCGGGTGCGGTCCTCGTAACGGAGCGGCAGAATAAACAGCAGATCGAGCGCCGTATGCACACCGAGCCTCCCGAGCCTGGTGGCCAGCGCCGGGCCAACGCCGCGGAGGTCGGTTAGCGCGGCGGTCGTCATGCGCCGATCTCGATGGGTTGCGTACTCAGATCGCTACGACGGCATCGGCCTCGACAGCCACCCCTTTCGGCAGCGCCGCGACCTGCACCGCTGCCCGCGCCGGATAGGGCTCGCTGCAGAACTGCGCCATGACTTCATTCACCAGCGCGAAATGGCCGAGGTCGGTCAGAAACACCGTTACCTTCAGTGCCTTGTTGAGGTCTGTGCCCGCTGCCGCAGCGATCGTTTGCAGATTGCTGAACACCTGGCGAATCTCGGCCTCGATGCCGCCTGCGGCCAGCTCGCCGGTGGTCGGATCAAGCGGCAGCTGGCCAGAGATATAGACGGTGTCATTGTGACGTATGGCTTGCGAATAGACGCCAATGGCGGCGGGTGCGGCAGGCGTATGAATAGCAGTTCTGTTCATGGTTCACATCTGTCAGGTTGGTGGGAAACGGAATAGCCCGGTTCAGCGGGCTGCCTTATGCGCAGGCGCGCGTAATTTTTTTCAGGTCCGGCATCGAGCGCACACTGCGCATCACGCGGGCCAGGTGGCGCCGGTCACTCACCAGTATCAGGAACGTCATTTCGGCATAGTCATCGTCGTCTTCGCTGACCGAGACCTGTGCAATATTCGAACCCGCTGCGGCGATCAGCGTCGCCACTTCTGCCAGAGTGCCCGGCCGATTGGGCGTTTCAACGCGCAGCTCGACCTCGAATTCTCCGCTGGTTCCGGCCTCCCACTCCACCGCCAGCCATTTGCCGGGCACTTTGGCAAACTGGCCGAGATTGCCGCATTCATCGCGATGGATAACGACTCCGCGGCCGGCGCTCAGGTAGCCCATGATTCCATCGCCGGGAATCGGGTGACAGCAGCGTGCGTAGCTGACGACCAGGCCCTCGGTGCCGGCAATGGTGATCCGCTGCGGTGCGCTTGGCGATGCCGCGCTTGCGTCTGTAGCCTGAGCACCGCTCAGCAGTTGCGCAACCACGGGAGCGATGCGTTCCCCGAGCCCCAGCTGCTCGTAAAGGTCAACGGGCTTGGCCAGACCGAAATCGCGCAGCAGTTCGTCCATCTGCTTGCGCGGCACGTGGCGCAGGTTTTTGCCGAGGCCGGCCATGGCCTCGACCAGCAGCCGGCGGCCGAGCTCAATGGCTTCGTCCCGGCGCAGGTTCTTCAGGTACTGGCGAATGCTGTGCCGCGCCTTGGCCGTGCGCACGAAATTGACCCAGCCGGGGTTCGGGTGCGCGCGCTTCGAGGTAATGATCTGCACGGTCTGACCATTCTTCAGCTGCGTCCGGAGGGGCACCAGATGGCGGTCGATTTTTGCAGATACGCAGCGATTGCCAACATCCGTGTGGACGGCATAGGCAAAGTCGACGCACGTGGCTCCGCGCGGCAGGCGGAGGATCTCCCCCTTCGGGGTAAACACGTAGACCTTGTCGGGGAACAGGTCAACTTTGACGTTCTCCATGAACTCTTCCGGGTTCGCGGAGGTTTGCATTTCGCGGATGGAGGCCAGCCACTCACGGGCTTTGATTTGCGGTGACACCACAGCCGGGTCGGAGGCTTTGTAATTAAAATGCGCGGCCACCCCGGCCTCGGCGACATGGTTCATCTCTACCGTACGTATCTGCACCTCGACCGGGATGCCGTTGGGCCCAAACAGCGTGGTGTGCAGCGACTGGTAGCCGTTGACCCGCGGAATGGCAATGTAATCTTTAAAGCGCCCGGGCATGGGTTTGTAGAGCTGGTGCACCAGGCCGAGCGCGCGGTAACACTCGTCCACCGTATCAACCACAATGCGGATGCCGTAAACGTCGACAATTTCATGCAGCGGCAAGCGCTTGCGCAACATCTTCCGGTAAATGCTGTACAGGTTCTTTTTGCGTCCGCGGATATCGGCGCGATAACCCTCGTCGGCCATGCGCTTGCGCAGGCGTTCGGAGATGCGCTTGATGAACTGCCGCTGGTTGCCCTCGGCCTTGCTCAGCGCTGCTTCGAGGACCCGCGCCCGGTAGGGATGGGCATTGCGGAAACCCAGCTCTTCGAGCTCGACTTTAAGCCAGTTGATGCCGAGTCTGTTGGCTATGGGCGCATAGATTTCGAGGGTTTCACGGGCGATGCGCACGCGCTTCTCGGGCCGGAGCGCTCCGAGCGTGCGCATGTTGTGGAGCCGGTCGGCCAGCTTCACGAGGATGACGCGAATATCGTCTACCATCGCGAGCATCATTTTGCGGAAACTTTCTACCTGTGCATCGCCGCGCGTGGTGAAGCTCAGCTTGTCCAGTTTGCTGACGCCTTCGACGATTGCAGCAACCTCTTCGCCAAATTCGGCCGCGATCGCCGAGTTGCTCACGTCCGTGTCCTCAATGACATCGTGGAGGATTGCGGCGCAGACGGATTCGACATCCAGCCGCAGTTCAGCGATAACCGCAGCAACCGCCACCGGGTGGCTTATATAGGGACGACCCGAGGCCCGGTACTGACCTTCGTGAGCCCGGGCGCCGAATTCAAACGCGCGCTTAACCTTGTCGCGCTGTGCCGGCGTCAGGTAGTCCAGTTTGGCCATTAGGCCGCGCATGCCGAGGTCCTGCAGGGCAGTCGGCAGCTTCTTGCGAATTTCGGCGGCGTATTCCATAGCGGGTTGACCGGTAACGGGGCTGGGCGTTACCGAAACCAGTATAAATGAATGCGCCCTGCGCAGCGGTGCTCGTCGCAGGTGAAATCAGGGCGGGGTTTACGGCCCCGGCCGCGATGCGCCAGGGCAGCGCCGCAGCGGAGGTTAGTCGGCCTCGCCGTCGGCTGCCGAATTATCGCCCAGTGCCTGACGAATTCTGAATTCTGCCGAGGTGCTGTCGGCCGCACCCTCGGACGACGTCGAACCCGGCATCGGCGTGCTGGCCAGCAGCTCCTCGGCGTGTTCACTGCTGAGGATGTCCGGTTCCGGCTGACCCATCTGATCCAGGATTTCCTGATTAATCAGGCCAGCGGCGATCTCCCGCAACGCAATCACGGTGGGCTTGTCGTTTTCCATCGCCACCAGGGGATCGGCACCGTTGGCCAGGCGCCGTGCGCGTTTGGCCGCCACCAGGATCAGGTCGAACTGATTGTCGATTTTTTCGAGACAGTCTTCTACGGTAATTCTTGCCATGGTCTTACGAGTCCTGGTGTTCAGTGCAGCTGCAGTGCCGCCGCGGGGCAGAGAAGACTACCGACTCGCGGCCGCGCTTGCAACGTCCGGCTGAGCCTCAGCGGGTCTCCGCGGCCTCCGCGAAGATGGCCGCCACCCGCTGCTGCAGCGCGGCGTTGTCAGTTCGCGAGGCGCTGTTGCCCGGCGCATCCAGAGCGATGGCCGCGAGTTCGGCGGTAGCGGCCGGGAGCTCAGCGTTAATGACGGCGTAGTCGAATTCACGCCAATGCGACATATCGCTGAGCGCATCGCGGAAGCGCCGCTCGATAACCGCCGGTGTATCCGTGCCGCGGCTAACGAGACGCCGTTTCAGCTCCGCGACGGACGGCGGCAAAATAAACACGCTGCGGCATTCCGGCATTTGCCGGCGCACCTGGCGCGCACCCTGCCAGTCGATTTCCAGAATCACGCTGCGTCCGGCCGCCAGCAGTTCGGCCACCTGTTGCCGGGACGTGCCGTAGTAGTGGTCGAACACTGAGGCATGCTCGAGAAACGCGTTGGCGGCGAGCATGGTTTCGAAAGTTTCCTGGCTCACAAAGTGGTAGTCCCGGCCGGGCACCTCCGTCGCGCGCGGCGGGCGCGTCGTAAACGATATGGAGAACTGCAGTTCCGGATGGAGCCGCATCAGGCCGCGCACCAGGGTGGTTTTACCGGCTCCCGAAGGCGCCGCTATGACGATGAGCCGGCCCGGCCCCGCCGCGGGTGGGGTGGGATTATTCAATGTTCTGAACTTGCTCACGCAGCTGCTCGATGAGGACTTTGAGCTCTACAGCCGCCTTGCTGGTGACGGCATCGGCTGACTTTGAGCCGAGTGTATTGGCCTCGCGATTAAACTCCTGCATCAGGAAATCGAGCCGCCGGCCTATGGCCCCCGGCATCTCGAAGGCAGCGCGGCTTTCGGCAATGTGGGCATCAAGCCGGTCGAGCTCTTCGGCAACGTCCATCTTCTGCGCGAGCAGCACCAGTTCCTGCTCCAGTCGCTCCGGGTCAAGACGCACCGCCAGCGCCGCGGCGCGCTCGCGCAACTTCCCGCGCAGGGTCTCGACCACTTGCGGCGCAGCCGCGCGGACTTCGGCCGTCAGTGCGCTGATCCGCTGCAGCCGGTCTTCCAGTGCGGCCTGCAGTCGCGCGCCCTCGCGGGCGCGGTTGGCGATCAGTGTGTCCAGCGTGTCATCGAGGAGCGCTGCGGCCGGCTCGAACAGGCTCCGCACGTCGAGCTTGTCTTCCAGCACCACGCCGGGCCAGCGGAGCACGTCCAGTGCGGCAATCATGGCCGGATTCTCGATGTCTTTGTTGAGGCGTTCTCCGGCGGCGATCACGCTGGCCGCGAGGGCGGTGTTGACCCTGAGCTGGCCCACTGTTTCGGCTGCCGGCCGGAACTGCAGCGTTGCATCCAGCTTGCCCCGCTGCAGCCGCTCGCCGACCTGCTCCCGCAGTTGCGCCTCAAGAACCCTGAAGCCGTCCGGCAGCCGGAAGCTGCACTCGAGATAACGATGATTCACGGAGCGCAGTTCCCACAACAGGGTGCCTGAACTGGTGGACGTTTCACCGCTGGCAAAACCGGTCATGCTGTAAATCACGAGCATCCTCGCTGGTTGCGGAGTGGCACCGCGTCACGTTTTCGGCACGCATGGGATGCGCGGCAATCACCTAGCGACTAAACTCAGCCGCAGTTTGCGGGTTTATTGTAACCGTTGGTGGGTCTCATCAGCGGGACCCGCGGAGATGAGAACGCGTAATGGTATTGGAAACGGCAGCTGTCAGCCTAATCGGCAACCGTCGCGAGAATCAGGATCGCGTCAGCATCCTCGAGGCAGACGGCGTCACGCTACTACTGGCCATTGATGGCATGGGTGGCCACGCCAATGGCGCACGGGCCGCGGAGCTGGCGGCCGCCACCATAGAGCGGGCGTTCCGCGAAGAGCCGCATCCGGTGTTCGATGTGGAAGGTTTTCTGCATCTGGCGATCGGGCGGGCGCACGCAGCCGTGGTCGCGCTGGGTGCTGAGATCAGCGTGGAGACGCGGCCGCGCGCGACCTGTGCTGTCTGTCTCATTCAGGACGGTGCTGCCTGGTGGGCGCATGTCGGCGACAGCCGGATCTACCAGTTGCGCGCGGGTGGCGCTGTGGAGCATTCGCGTGACCACAGCCACATTGAGGTACTGCTGTTTGACGGGTCAATCAGCCGTGCCGAACTGGCCAGCCACCCCATGCGCAATTACGTGGAGTGTTGCCTCGGCGGGGACGCCGAGCTGCCGCGCATGACGGTCAGCACCCGCAAGCCGGCCGCTCACGGTGATATCATGCTTGCCTGCAGCGACGGGTTCTGGTCCCCGGTCCCCGATGAGCTGTTGGTGGGGTTGCGCGAGACCACCGGCAGCCTGGCTGACAACCTGCAGCGGCTGGCGGAAGCCGCGACCCGCGCCGCTGCGCCACACAGCGACAATACCTCGGTCGTTGCGGCGCGGTTCTAGGCACCGCGGTCGCGGGGACCCCACAACACCAACACTGAAGGGCACAGGATGAGCAACCGACCCAGCGGGCGGGCCAGCGACGAGCTGCGCGCCATTGAGTTCGTGACCGATTACACCGCGCACGCGGCGGGTGCGGTGCTGGCCAGTTTTGGCGGCACCCGGGTGTTATGCACGGCCAGTGCCGAGGACACCGTGCCGCATTTTTTGCGCGGCAAAGGCAGCGGCTGGATTACCGCCGAATACGGCATGTTGCCCGGCGCGACCCACAGTCGCGGGCGGCGCGAAGCGGCTGCCGGCAAGCAAAGCGGGCGCACCCAGGAAATTCAGCGATTGATCGGCCGGTCGCTGCGGGCCGTCGCTGACCTTGCCGCGCTGGATGGTTGCACGATTACGCTGGACTGCGATGTGCTGCAGGCTGACGGCGGCACGCGCACGGCCGCCATTTGCGGCGCGTGGGTGGCGCTGGTGATGGCGACCGAGCGCCTGACAGCGCGTAAGCGAATTCCGGCTAATCCGCTGCATGGGCAAATCGCGGCCGTCTCGGTGGGAATTTATGCCGGCGAGCCTGTGCTCGATCTCGATTATGCCGAGGACTCCAACGCTGAAACTGACATGAACGTGGTCATGAACTCGGCGGGAGGATTTATTGAAGTTCAGGGTACCGCCGAAGGCCATGCGTTTCGCCGCGAAGAACTCGATCATTTGCTGAATCTGGCCAGTGCCGGGGTCAGCGAGATCTGCGCGGCGCAGCAGCGCGCGCTGCACGCCTGGCGCGAAGCAGCGCCGGTTCGCTAATGCGGCCGCGGCTGGTACTGGCGAGCGGCAACGCCGGCAAAGCACGGGAGTTCAGTCAGCTGCTGGGCGATCGCTGGTCGCTGGTGTTGCAGGCCGAACTGGACATCGCCTCGATACCCGAAACCGGTACGACCTTTGCGGCGAACGCCCTCCTGAAAGCGCGACACGCAGCCCGCAGCAGCGGGTTGCCCGCCTTGGCTGACGATTCGGGCCTGGAAGTCGATGCGCTGAACGGCGCGCCCGGTGTTTATTCGGCGCGTTATGCCGGACCCGGGGCCAGCGATACCGACAACGTCGCCAAGCTGCTGGCCGCGATGACGAATGTTCCCGCGGCACAGCGCAGCGCGCGGTTTCATTGCGTGCTGGCGCTGGTGAGCGATGGCGACGATCCGGATCCTATTGTGGTCAGCGGCGTCTGGGAGGGCCGCATCGCGCGCGCGGCCAGTGGCAACGGCGGCTTTGGCTACGACCCCGTGTTTATTGACGCTGCATCGGGACGCACCGCGGCAGAATTGCAGCCCACCGAGAAGAACCGGGTGAGCCACCGCGCGCAGGCGCTGGCGCGGTTGCGTGCGGCGCTTGACTGAGCGCAGCGGCATGGTCCCAATGCCGCCGCTGAGTCTGTATGTACATTTCCCCTGGTGCGTGGCCAAGTGCCCCTATTGTGATTTTAACTCTCACGCCCTGCGGGGCGAGTTGCCCGCCGAGCAGTATCTGGCGGCCCTGCAGCAGGATTTGCGCAGCTGGCCGGCGGAGTTTCGCGAACGGCCATTGCAGTCCGTGTTCCTGGGCGGCGGCACTCCCAGCCTGTTTGCGCCCGATGTTCTGGCGCGTCTGCTCGAGTTAATTGCCCGTGTCTGCAGCCTGCCTGCGGATGCCGAAATCACGCTCGAGGCCAATCCCGGTGCGCTGGAGCACGGTGCCTTTGCAGGCTACGTGGCGGCCGGCATTAACCGGCTGTCGCTGGGGGTACAGAGTTTTGATGACGACCGGCTGCAAGCGCTGGGGCGCATACACAGCAGCGCCGATGCGTTGCGCGCCTTTGCGGCCGCCCGGGCCGCCGGCATCGACAACATCAACCTTGACCTGATGTACGCGTTGCCGGACCAGCCCGTTGACGGCGCCGTTGCCGATATCGAGCGGGCGTTGTCCCTGGCGCCCGAGCATATTTCTCACTACCACCTGACGCTGGAACCTAACACGGTGTTTTATTCCCGCCCGCCTGCGCTGCCGTCGGCGGACCTTGCCTGGTCAATGCAGGCTGCCTGCGCGCAGCGGCTGAGTGCGGCCGGTTTTCTGAACTACGAGGTGTCGGCATGGGCGCAACCGGAACGCGCCTGCCGGCACAACCTCAACTACTGGCGCTACGGCGATTACATGGCCATCGGAGCGGGTGCCCATGCCAAGGTTACGGCCCGTGACGGGCAGGTGTTCCGCAGCGCACGGGCGGCGCACCCGCGGGAGTACCAGCGCCGGGTTGCCGCCGGCGTCGCGGCCGGCGACCTCCAGCTTGTCGCGACCGCCGACCGGCCCTTCGAATTCATGCTGAATGCCCTGCGGTTGCGCGACGGGGTGCCGCTCGCAGCGTATGCAGCGTATACCGGGCTGGCGATAGAGAGCCTGGAGCCCGGCCTGTCCGCAGCGCTGCAGGCGGGATTACTGGACCCGCTGAGTTCCGGAAGGCTTCGCGCATCAGACCGTGGCTGGCGCTTTCTCGATGATTTGCAGGTTCTGTTTCTGCCCAGCGCTGCGGCAGCCGCGGGTGGGCCGTAATACCCCGGGCGTCCTGCGCGGAGTGATACCGATCGAGCCGCCAACGGCGCTTGCTTATGCACAGAGGGTCAAGCGCTAAACCAAATCAGCCAATTAGGCGGGCTTACATAATATATCGCTATGCAATAGCACTATAAATAATTGTTTTTATTATAAAAAACGCATTTGAGCAGCAATTGTCCAAATCAAAGCTTTCCCAATGCTTTCGGGCTGTTACGGTCGCGTTACACCCGCTATGCACAGACTTATCCACAGATTGTGTGGATAAATTCGGTTGCGGGTGCTGCGATTCTGACTGAGCTTGTCATCTGCCTGCCGAACGGCTATTCTTCCGCGCCCTCAGGCAAGCGATCCGGCCTGACAACCACCGAAACAGAGCGCGTTACAGCAGGTATTCAAAATGAAACCCGAAATCCACCCCACCTATCAGGAAGTTCAGGTCACCTGCAGCTGCGGTAACCAGTTTGTAACTCGTTCAACCATCGCGGACCAGCTGAACATCGAAGTCTGTTCGTCCTGCCACCCGTTTTACACCGGTAAACAGAAGATTCTGGATACCGCGGGCCGGGTCGACAAGTTCCGCCGCAAGTACGGCATGTAGTTGCTGTTGGCGGAGGCCGCCGCGGCGTGGTTTCCAGCGTTTTTATGTCAGTCGGCAGATGCGCCGGGGGGTGCCGTCGCCTATAATCGCGGGCTGACCAGCGGACTCGCCGCTGCCTAATTTGAACGGGAATTTCGATGAGTAACAATAATTTCAAGCTGACCAGCCCCGCAGGCGAATCATCCGAGCTGAAGTCCTACAGCGGCAGCCTGGGGCCCGACGTGGTCGATGTGCGGTCCGTCTACGGTCAGCAGGGGATTTTTACTTTTGACCCGGGTTTCGCATCGACGGCGAGCTGCAAGAGCGCCATTACTTATATCGACGGCGATCAGGGTGTGCTGTTGTATCGCGGCTACCCGGTTGAGAAGCTGGCGGAAAAAAGCAATTTCATCGAGGTTTGCTATCTGTTGCTCTACGGGGAACTGCCGACTGAAGAGCAGCTGAGCAAGTTCGATCACGATATTCGCTACCACACGATGATCAACGAGTGGATGCTGCGGTTTTTTCGCGGATTCCATCATGATGCCCATCCGATGGCGATGGTGTCCGGCATTGTCGGATCAATGTCGGCCTTCTACCACGACACCACTGACATTCATAATCCCCGTCATCGGGAGATTTTCGCCCACCGGATCATCGCCAAGCTGCCGACGATTTCGGCGGCCGCCTACAAGCACAGCATTGGCCAGCCGTTCGTCTACCCCAAGAATGATCTCGATTACTCGAGCAACTTGCTGAATATGCTGTTTTCGGTTCCGGCCGAGCCCTACGAAATCGATCCGATTGCAGCTGAGGCAATCGACCTGTTGCTGATGCTGCACGCTGACCATGAGCAGAACTGCTCAACGTCGACCGTGCGGCTGGCCGGCAGTTCAGGCGCCAACCCTTACTCGGCCATCGCCGCAGGCATCTCGGCTTTGTGGGGCCCGGCGCACGGTGGCGCCAACGAGGCGGTACTGAAGATGCTGGGTCAGATCGGCCATGCGAAGAATATTCCGCAATACGTGGCGAAGGCCAAAGACAAGGACGACCCGTTCCGACTGATGGGTTTCGGCCATCGGGTTTACAAGAATTTTGACCCGCGTGCGACCATCATTCGCGACATGTGCCACAAGGTGCTGGCCAAACTTGGCCGCGACGACGACCCGCTGTTTGAGCTGGCGCTTGAGCTTGAGCAGTTTGCGCTCAAAGACGATTACTTTGTTGAAAAGCGTTTGTACCCGAACGTTGATTTCTACTCGGGCATCATTTATCGCGCGCTGGGCTTCCAGCCGGACATGTTCACCGTGATGTTTGCCATTGCGCGTACGGTCGGTTGGGTGAGCCACTGGCAGGAAATGATTACTGACCCGGAGCATCGTATCGGGCGCCCGCGGCAGCTGTATGTCGGGCCGACGCAGCGCGACTATGTAGACGTCAACGCGCGCTAGTTGCGACGTTGCGGCACTCAGGTTGCCGCTAAAAGCAGCTGCACATCGCGCAGGCCGGCCCGCCGCATCGGCCGGCCGTCAACGGGGCTGAGCGGCGGGTGTCCCGCCCGGCGCTCCGGGAACACCGTGGCTTCTGCGGCAAACTCGGCGGCCCAGAATTCGAATCCGGGAAACTCGGCGAATTCGTCGTGGCGCATGCGATGGCGACGCTGGGTGAGCTGATGCGCGATACCGGCGGCCGCGAGTTGCTGGCCCACGGCTTCAGCGGCATCGCTGAACACGTGCAGGTGAATCGCTGAGTGTTCAGTGACGGTGCCGCTGAGCACCGGTCCTACCAGCCGCGGCCGGAACGCCTCCAGATGCTGCATAACCACGAGCGCGGCGTTCCGCAGACTGTCGAGCAGGGCCGCGTGTTCGGTTGCGCTGAAAATACGGTTGCGTTCCGCCAGGGCAGCTTCAATTTCACTATTGCTCGGCAGCGCGCCGCGGTCGCTCATGCCGAACGCCTGAGCGGCTTTGCTTTTTGCCAGCCGGTAATCCTGAATCCCGCGTTCACTGATTAGCCGCGCTGCCTCCTGCGCGAGCACGGCACGCTGCTGCATGCGTTGACTTTCGCTGTAGCGGTCACCGCGTTTGCCCATCGCAATCATCACCCTGCTGCCGTTAAAAAATTGACTCCGCGCTGTCGTCACCGACCAGTCGGGTCCCGCCGTCGAAACCGATGTCCTCGTCGGCCAGGCGCGGTTCGTTGCCGCTGCGGAATAACTCGAACGTCGTGTCCGCGCCACTTACCGCCGCCTCACCGGTGATTTTGGAGATGCGCGCCGTCACAATCCCGGGCGGGGTTTCCAGCGGCGCTGCCGGCGTGCCGTCCAGTGCGACTGCCATAAAGTCTTTCCACATGGGCAGTGCCGTCCGGCTGCCTTCTTCACCGGCCCCCAGCGACCGCGCATCGTCGTCAAAGCCGACCCAGGCGACACCCACGATGTCCGCATTAAAGCCGCTGAACCAGGCGTCACGGCGGTCGTTGGAGGTCCCCGTCTTGCCGGCAATATCAGCGCGGCCCAGCGCCCGGGCGCGGCGCCCGGTGCCTCTGCGGATGACGTCGCGCATCATGTCGTAAATGATGTAAGCGTTCTGTTCGCTGATCACCCGCGGCGCCTGGTTGCGGTCTTTCCAGAAAACCGGGGTCTCGCGATAGTCAGGCCGCCAGTCAGCCGCGCTGGCCATCATTTCGGCGGCAGACTGATACGCCGGAATTTCCTCTGCGCCGCTGCGCTCCGGCTGTGGCTCGGACTCAGCCGCCGCTATAAACCCGGGTTCCTCGACCGCGGTCTCGCGGCCGTCGAACCAGCGCGGCGCGCACGACTCGCAAACCATCAGTGGCTCAGCCCGATACACTTCCGTGCCGCTGGCGTCGAGAATGCGTTCGATCAGATAATTGTCAACGGCATAGCCGCCGCTGGCAAACACGGCAAAGCCCTTGGCCAGCTGCGCGGGCGATGTGCCCCCGCTGCCAAGCGCCAGCGCGAGGTCGCGCGGCAGCGCCGCCGGCGGAAAACCGAACGGCTGGATATGCCGCAAAGCATTGCCGATGCCGACTTCGCGGAGCACGCGCAGCGAGACCAGATTCATCGAGCGCACGAGTCCCTCGCGCAGACGCGTCGGCCCGTAAAAGCGATTGGAGTAATTCTCCGGGCGCCAGGCCTCCTCCTGCCCGGTGTTATTGATTACGATCGGGGCGTCGTTGACCACTGTTGCTGCGGTGAAGCCATTTTCCAGCGCTGCTGAGTAAATAAACGGCTTGAACGAGGATCCGGGTTGCCGCGATGCCTGCACCGCCCGGTTAAATTTGCTGGTGTAGTAATCGTAGCCGCCGGTCAGCGCCAATGTGGCGCCGTCGTGCGGATCCAGCGCGACGAACGCGCCCTGAGCTTCGGGCAGCTGCGCGAGCTGCCAGCCCTGTGCGGTGTCGAGTAAGTACACGACGTCGCCCGGCTTCAGCATGCTGCCGATGTTCGCGGGCTCGCTACCAACCACATTGTCGTTGATAAAGGGTTTCCAGCGGATGCGTTCCCAGGGCACGGTCACCGGACCGATATCGCGGACAAAAAATTCAGCCGCATTGTCCGGCCGGGTAGCGATGACGACCGCCGCCTCCAGGCTGGGGTGTCGTTGGTAACTGTTCAGGTGCTCCTGCAGGGCGGTGGAACTGAGCTCGGACTCCGCGACGGTGGCACCGTCAGCGGCCATGCGCTGCGCATACTCGGTCAGCAGCGCGGCTATATCGATGCTGGCGATCGGCCCGCGGTAGCCATGCCGGCGGTCGTATTCCAGCAACGCAGTGCGGAGCGCCTGGTTTGCTGCCACCTGCAGGCGGCTGTCTATGGAGGTGACGACCTGATAGCCATCCGTGTAGGCGGCCTGCCCAAAGCGTCGCACCATTTCGCTGCGCGCCATTTCGGCCACATAAGGCGCGCTGACCTCGACCGCCGGCGCGTGCAGAAATGACTCCATCGGCGTATTCATCGCCGTGGTGTATTCAGCGTCGTCAATGAAGTCCAGCTCCAGCATCCGGCGCAGCACGTAGCTGCGGCGTTCGCGCGCCAGATTCGGGTTGCGAACCGGATTGAGACGCGACGGCGCCGCCGGTAGCCCGGCGATCGTGGCTGCCTCGGCCACGCTCAATGCGTCGAGCTCTTTGCCAAAATACACCTGTGCCGCCGCGGCTACCCCATAGGCTCGCTGCCCCAGGAATGTCTTGTTGAGATACAGGGCGAGAATCTCTTGCTTGGTGAACGAATTCTCAATCTGTGTGGCCAGAATCAATTCTTTAGCCTTGCGAATAAACGTTCGGTCGCGGCTCAGGAAATACTCGCGGGCGAGCTGCTGGGTAATGGTGCTACCGCCCTGCGCCCGCGACCCGGTAACCACCAGTTTCGCCGCAGCGCGCAGGATGCCCTGATAGTCAAACCCCGGGTGCTCAAAAAAGCGGTCGTCCTCGGCGGCGAGGAATGCGTTGACGATACGCGGCGGGATCTCTTCATACCGCACCGGCGTCCGGCGCTTTTCGCCCACCTGCTGCAGCAATCGGCCGTCGCGGGTGTAGATCCGCAAGGGGATCTGCAGCGGGATGTCGCGCATCTCGGCGACCGACGGCAGCGCGGGCCGCAGGTAATAGTAGGCCGCAAAGCCCGCGACGATGACGCCCAGTGCGCCGCTGGCCAGGGCCGCCGCCAGCAACGGCAGCATCCGCGAGAATCTCTTCACTAAGGTGGTTTCCGTCACTGTCCGTGTGCAGACTAAATTATGCATATTTACCGGTGCGGATGGGACAGAAAGCCCGGCGCCGGGTTTCCTCGCGCGACAAATTTATTTAAACCCGATTTAAATCAGCGGCTTGAAATTACTGAACCAGCGGTTTGCACGGCGCCAGCCGGCGCTCAGAAGCCGGTCGGAGCGGGCCCGGGCGCCCTGAAAGCCACGGTGGCTAAGGCTCCGCAGCCAATTGCGCAAACCGGTAGTCGGTCACGGTTTTCGTGCCCCGGCCTGTGTAAATTGGCACGTGCGGATTGTTGGGCCTTAACTATTTCCTATATTTGCCGATTTATAGTTAAATTGAATCTTAAAGCCTTGGGTGGCATTGGCCGCTCAACTTTAGGACTATGAAGGGAAAATGGATGTTCGCTTCTCGTTCCAAGACA
>JAZBOT010000044.1:0-13157 GCA_036351295.1 Gammaproteobacteria bacterium
CGCTGTAGTTCGGCAGGTGGATATGTTGTTGGCCGCTACCGGGAAGCCGGTGGCGGCTTTTTTATTCCGCTGACTTAACGGCCGTCGCACCGGCGTGGCGGGCAGCGCTGGCGCGCCAGCGCAGTAGCGGCCTGGCGGCCAGCAGTGCGGCCAGGATCAGGGCGTACACCAGGGGTTCAGTGTAGTCCGACTTCACCTGCCACCAGAAATGCCACACGGCCAGCCCCGCAGCGATATACACGAAGCGATGCAGCCGCTGCCAGTTGCGGCGCAGGCGGCGCTGCCAGCCTTGAGTGGAGGTTATCCCCAGTAACAGCAGTCCGCCGAGCGCCACAGCACCCACCGTGATGAAAGTGCGCTCGGTTATGTCCTCAATGATGGCGGCGAGATCGAGACCCTGATCCGGTCCGATGTAGTTCAGGAAGTGCAGGCTCGCATAAAACAGTGCGAACAGCCCCGTCATTCGCCTCAGGTTGAACAGCCAGAGCCAGCCGGTGAGCTGCCGCAGCGGTGTCAGCGCGAGGGTTGCAAGCAGCAGGCGGAGTGCCCAGATCCCCACGAAATCCTGGGTGGCTTCGATAGGGTCGGGTCCCAGCCCGTCACCCGCCAGCCCGAAAGCCAGCAGACACATCCAGACAAACGGTGCCAGGCAGGCTGCAAACCACAGGGGTTTGATGATCCAGCGTACCTGCGTGCGGCTGGGAAAGCTCATCGCGGCCTGCGCAGCTTAGCCGGCTCGCCTAGTAGTACCGCGTCAGATCCATATTGCGGTAGAGGCTGGCGACTTCTCTGGCGTAACCATTGAACATCAGCGTGTCCTGCTTGCCGGCGAAGAACCCCCCGCCAATAGGCCGCTCGGTGGCCTGGCTCCAGCGAGGGTGATCCACCTCCGGGTTGACGTTGGCGTAGAAGCCGTACTCGTCAGGCGCCAGATCGTTCCAGGTCGTGTAGGGCTCCCGCTCGACAAAGCTGATGCGCACGATCGACTTGATGCTTTTGAAGCCGTACTTCCACGGCACCACCAGGCGCAGGGGTGCCCCGTTCTGGTTGGGCAGCTCGACGCCGTAGAGGCCGGTTGCCAGAATCGTTAGCGGGTGCATCGCCTCGTCGATCCGCAGCCCCTCCCGATACGGCCACGGCAGAATTCGCCGCCGCTGCCCCGGCATCTCGTCGGGCCGCATAATCGTCTCGAAAGCCACGTATTTGGCTTTGGACGTGGGCTTGAAGCGTTTCAGCACGTCGCCAAGGGGGATGCCGACCCACGGCACGACCATGGACCACGCCTCCACGCACCGCAGGCGGTAAATACGTTCTTCAAGCGGGTGCGGCCCGACGATGTCCTCATACGTAAAGGTGCCGGTGACCTCGGCTTCGCCGTCGACCGTAACTTCCCACGGCTGCGGCCGGAAATTTCCTGAGTACGACGCCGGGTCATTTTTGCCGGTGCCGAATTCATAAAAATTGTTGTAGTAGGTGATGTCTTCGAACGCTGTCGGCGTGGCGTCGGTACTGAACCGGCTGGGTGCGAGGTCGCCCAAGCGCTGGTACCTGGCCGGAATCTCCTGCGGCGTGGCGTCGTCTGCCACCGCGGCACCGCTGAGGAGTCCGGCACCGCCGATGCCCGCGGCTTGCAGCAGTTTACGCCGGTTCAGGTACACCGACTCCGGGGTAATTTCGGAAGGTTTGATGTCGGTGGCTTGCTTAATGAGCATCGGGCTGTCCTTTTTGCTTAGGGTGTATTACGTCGTTGGCGTCAGCGCTTGTCCGGCCTCAATTTCCTCGGGTGTCGCCGCACGGACGTCTACCACTTCAATGGCGAAGACCAGCGTCTGCCCCGCCAGCGGATGGTTCATGTCGATGGTGACCTGGTCACCGTCAATTGAGACCACACGCAGCAGGCGAAAGTTGCCGTCAGGGTCCTTGCCCTGCAGCTGCATGCCGACACGCATGTCCGCTCCATTGAATTCGTCAATATGCATCGGGCGGATGAGGGCCGGGTCTGCAGCCCCGTAGGCCTCGCCCGGCGGGATGGTCGCGGTAAAGTGGTCGCCCGCTTGTTTCCCTGCCAGCGCTGCTTCGAGCCCGTCTATCAGTTCGCCGCCCCCGTGCAGATAGACCATGGGTGCTCCGTCGGCGGAACGGTCAATCTCTTCCTGGCGGTCGTTGCTGAGTCGGTAGTGCAGCGTCACCACCGTGTTGTTTGCTACCTGCATGCGGCGCTCCTGCGCAGTTGTCTGTGGGCTGCCTGTTCTGGCTTCGCCGGTTATTTCACGGACGCAGCGATGGGCTGGGGAACAGCCGCGCGAAATGCTAAGTTCGCTGTTTAAGCTGCGATTTGCCACGCTCATGATACCCGCTTGCAAACCCGTGCGCCTTGCGCCAATTCTGACCCTCTTGCTGCTCGTCGCCTGTGCATCGCCGGCGCCAGAATCGCGCCAGGTGACCGTCGCCGGCACGACATTCCCGGATACCACCGGTGAACGTCACTGGCTGACTTTTCGCGACCGGCTGGTTGCGGCCACGGGCGATGCGCTGCCCTTGAACCTGTTGATTTACGGCCAGCTCGGGTCCGAGGACCAGCTGGTCTCCGGTCTGCGTCGCGGCCGGGTGCAGTTCGCCAATTTGTCCGCCATGGCCGTCAGCACCGTCGTGCCGGAGATGGCGCTGCTGTACGCGCCGTTTTTGTTTGATAACCCGGGCGAGGCGGACTACGTTTACGATAACTACCTGACCCCGGTTTATCGCGAGCTGCTGGCCGCGAAAGGGCTGCACCTCGTTAGCTGGTATGAAATCGGGTTCGTGCAGGTGTACGGCACCGAACCGCTGCTGACCCCGGCCGATGCCGTCGGCCGCCGCTTCAGGGTGGGCGCCGGGCCGGCTGCGCGGCTGTTTGCGAAAGCGGTTGGGGCGGACGTTATTCCGCTGGGGTTTGCCGACGTCGTGCCCGCGCTGCAGACCGGCCTCGTCGAGGCGGGCGAGAATGCCGTGAGCCTGTATGCGCGCACCGGCATTGCGGCAGAAGCGCCGCATCTCAGCCTGACCAATCACGGCTTCGGCGTGTCCACCATCGTCGCCAGCAAACCCTGGTTTGACGGCCTGACGGCGGCGCAGCAGGCCGCCGTGATGCAGGCCTGGCCGGCCGCAGCCGAGACGCGCGCCGCGGTGCGTGCCGAGTCGGCCGCCGACCTTGCCGCGGGCACCGAGCTCGGCATCACGGTGCATGCCCTGAGTGCCGCTCAGCGCGAAGCCTGGCGGGCGGCAACCGCTGACGTGACCGGTGAACTGATGGCGACGATCGGTGGCCGCTCGCGGGAGATCTATGCGCTCGTGCAGACCGCGCGCCGCGAGTATGCTGAACTGCAAGGCGACTCGCACACAGCACAAACGAGGTGATTCATGTTGGGATTGTTCAGTAGCAAAGCCAGAATGCCGGACGCTGACAAGGCGCTGCCGGGGCGGGATACCCCACTGCCGGTCGCGGCGGCTCACTACGTTAACGGTCACCCGCTCAAACCCCCGTTCCCCGCCGGTATGCAGCAGGTGGTGTTTGGTCTCGGCTGCTTCTGGGGCGCCGAACGCCGTTTCTGGGAGGCGCCCGGCGTCTATACCACGGCCGTCGGCTATGCGGGCGGCTATACCCCCAACCCGACCTACCAGGAGGTGTGCTCCGGCCAGACCGGCCACAATGAGGTGGTCCTGGTGGTGTTTGACCCCGAAAAGACGACTTTTGCGGCACTGCTGAAGCGGTTTTGGGAGGCGCACGACCCGACTCAGGGCATGCGCCAGGGTAACGACACGGGCACGCAGTACCGTTCGGGCATCTACACCACGGACGCGGCACAGCAGGCGGCGGCGCTGGCGTCGCGTGACCGCTACCAGGCCGCCCTGACCGCGGCCGGCAAAGCCGCTATCACAACGGAGATTGTGCCGGCCGGCCCGTTCTACTATGCCGAGGACTACCACCAGCAGTATCTGGCCAAGAACCCCAACGGCTACTGCGGCCTGGGCGGTACCGGGGTGACCCTGCCCACGGATTGAGCCGGCAGTTGCCCAAACTGTGAATCATGCAGCGCTTTCGTTGCGCTGCACGCCTAAGATTATGTCTCTCAACGGCGCTGGGAGGCCGCTTGGCGTGTCACGCACCCGCATTAAAGTAGATACAGCAGACCTCGACTTCGGCATGTACGTGGCACAGCTGGACCGTTCGTGGCTCGAAACCCCGTTTCTGTTCCAGGGCTTTGTGGTCCGCGAAACGTCGGAAATCGATCAGTTGCGGCACTACTGCAGACACGTGTATGTCGACGTCGTGCGCAGCAGCCTGTCCGCCGACGAGATCGAGGCGCGGATTAAATCCCTCGGGGATCCGGCGCTGCTGAAAAAGCAGCCGCAGGCGAAGCCGCCGAGCCTGATGCGGCGCGTGGCCGAGAAGATTGCCCGCGCGGACCCCACGGGTCGGCTCGACGAGCGGCTCAGCGGTGTGCACCGCTACAAGACCCGGACGGCGACCCGGCAAGAGGCGCCCAAAGCCGCCCACAGTTACAACCATGCCGTGCAGGTGATCAACCAGGTGCTCGAGCAGGTCCGCGACGGTCGCGCCGTGGACGTCGAGATTGTGCGCGAAGCGGTCAGTCCGATGATCGACAGCGTGCTCCGCAACCCGGACGCCATGTCCTGGTTTGTGACGCTGCAGAAGCAGGATGACTACACTTACCACCACTCTATCGCTTCGTCGGTCTGGGCGGTGGTGCTGGGGCGCCATCTCGGCTTTGATCGTCGCGCGCTCGACAAGCTGGCGATAGGCGGCATGTTGCTCGATGTCGGCAAAGCACGTATCTCGCGTGAGCTGTTGCAAAAGCCTGGCCGGCTGAGCCCGCACGAAGTGGACCAGCTCTGTCAGCATGTCGATTTCAGTCTCGACATGGTGCAAAGCTCGCCCGGGATCAGTCGCGATATTCTCGACATGATCGCGAGTCATCATGAGCGGCACGACGGTTCGGGCTACCCGCAGGGTTTGGCGGGCGCCGACATCCCGGTCTACGGGCGGATCGCCGGCATTGTCGATTGCTACGATGCCATGGTGTCCACCCGACCCTACGCACCCGCGCGCTCTTCCTACGACGCCATTCGCGAGCTCAACCAGCTGGCGGGCTCGCATTTTCAGCGTGAGCTGGTAGAGCAGTTCGTGCAGGCGCTGGGCATGTTTCCTACCGGCAGTCTAGTCGAGCTGAACACGGGTGAGGTCGGGATCGTGATCGAACAGAATCGGGTGCGCCGCTTGCGGCCCAAAGTCATGCTGCTGCTGGATGACACGAAACAACCCATTACCCGGCATGTGACGCTGGATTTGCGCAAGGTGCCGGGCGAAGCCGGCGATCCGCGAGCGCGCTGGATCGACCGCGGTCACGAACCCGGTGCCTTCGGGATTGATCCGAAAGACTACTTCATGTGAGCGGCCGTGATGACTGCCGCCATCAACCGCACCGCACACTATGCCGACCTCATCGGCACCATTGACGATGCGCGTGCGCGCCCGGAAACCACGGCGGTCGCGCTGTTGGTCGGTAAGCTGGAAGGACTCGAGACCATCAACGCGCGCCTCGGCTACAGCGCCGGCGATCAGGCGATCGCGGCGTTTCATGGTCGGCTGCTGGCGCTGGCGCGGGAGTACGATCACGCGCTGCAGCTCAGCGGGTCGGTCTTTGCCTTTGTCGTCAATAATCCGCACCACCAGGGGCATATCATGCTGGCCGCCGACAAAATCGCGCGCCTGGCGGAGGAGTGGGTCGATATCAACGGGCAGCGCGCACGGCTGTCCGCCTCCATGGGCTGTGCGGCTGCCGCGAGCGCGCGGCTCAGCTCCGCAGAGCTGCTTGAGCAGGCTGAGGCCGCGCTGCGGCAGTGCCGGGCCAGCGACAAGCATGCGGTGCTGTATGCAGCCGACGGGGAGGCTGCTGCGGCTACCGCAACCCATCCCCTGTTTGATGCCCGCAGTGCCATTGAGAACGGCGAGTTTCGCGTGTTCTACCAGCCGCAGT
Source organism: Gammaproteobacteria bacterium (assembly GCA_036351295.1). Classification (GTDB taxonomy): domain Bacteria; phylum Pseudomonadota; class Gammaproteobacteria; order Steroidobacterales. The sequence continues at coordinate 6,036 of JAZBOT010000044.1, forward strand.
TTGCGCTCGAGGGTTGCGAGCTGGTCGGCGTCGAGGCATTGATTCGCTGGGCGGGGCCCAACGGACTGGTCGCACCGGGGAGCTTCATGAACGAACTGGAGCGCAGTCGGGCGCTGCTGCCGCTGCTGCAACTGGTTATCAACAACGCTTCGCGGGAAATGGCCCGCTGGGTGCGCCGGGTTCCCGAGCTCACCGTGTCCATCAACTCAACGGCCGCCGACCTCGAGGACGCGGACCTCGCGCAGGTCATGAGCGAGGTGTTGAGCATGTGGAATCTCGATCCGCGACATCTGACGCTGGAGATTACCGAGACCAGCCTGATGAGCAATCCGGAGCGCGGCATCGCCACGTTGTGTGAGCTCCGCGAGCTGGGCATGCGCACCTCGATCGATGATTTTGGCACCGGCTACTCCAGTCTTGCCTGGCTGAAGGATTTGCCGGTCGACGAAATCAAGATCGACCGGTCCTTCGTTACGCGCATCGTCGACGATGCGCGGGACCGGCAGATCGTCGAATCGATTATCGACCTGGGTCATGCGATGAATTTGACCGTGGTCGCAGAGGGAATCGAATCTGCGGCGATGCTGCGTGTGCTGCAGGGCGCGGGCTGCGATGTGGGCCAGGGCTACTGGTTTGCCGAGCCGCTCAGCGCCCGCGAGTTCGAGCGTGGCTGGCTTGCCGAGCCCGCCGCTGTGAGTGCCGAATAGTGCGACCGTTTACCTGCGCCGCAGACTGGCATAGTCTGCACCCGTGGCGACACTCATACGATTAACGGTTTTCGCTCTGGCGCTGTTGCTGGCGGCCTGTCAGCCGCAGGTGTCACCCCTGGTGAGCGATGCGCGTCTGGCGCCGCTGTCGATCCCCGGTGGCGCGCGCCGCTTCGTCGTCCAGCCGGGTGAGTCGGAGCTGCTGGTGCTGGTCTATCGGGAGGGCCGGCTGGCGCGCCTGGGCCACAACCATGTAATCAGCAGCACGCAGCTCGACGGTGCCGTCTACCTCGCGCCTGATGTGCGCGACTCGGCGGTGGAGCTGCGTCTGCCGCTGGCTGCGCTGGAGGTGGACCTCCCGGCCAACCGCGCGCGCGCGGGCGATGACTTTCCCGGTGAAATCGACGCCGATGCGGTCGCGGGTACGCGCGACAACATGTTGGGCCCGGCGCAGCTGGACGCGGAGCGATGGCCCGAGCTGCTGCTGGTCAGTCGCGGTGTCAGCGGCAGTGAACCTTCGCTGCAGCTGCAGATGGAGCTCGCACTGAAAAATCAGGTCACGGCGCTCACCGTGCCGGTGCGCGTGCGGCGGGACGGCGACGCGCGCCTGATAGCCGAGGGTGAATTCAGCGTGCTGCAAACGGAGCTGGGGCTAGAGCCGTTCAGTGCTCTGCTCGGTGCGCTCCGGGTTCGCGACCAGGTCGATATTCGCTTTCGCATCGTCGCCATCGCCCGCTGACCCGCCGCAAAGCGTGACCTGCCTCACGGCGAGGCGTGCGCTGCTTGCCTACCCTGAGCGGGGTTGGTTTGGGCGCAAGTAAACGTGGCAACGATCTATTCAACAGTGCTGGTTACAGCACCGGTGGCTTTCATGGTCGGCTGGTTGCTGGCGAAGGTCATGTTTCGCCACCTGAGCATTGTGCGCCCGGCAGTGGCGCCGCGCCCGGCGGACACCAGCCCCGTCGATGCCGCGGGGCGCGATCGCAATCCCGTGGTGCCCCCGCACCGCGAGCTGAGCCAGCTGCGTCAGGCACTCGCGCAGCGCACGGCAGAACTCGATGCATTACGCAATGAACTGGCGCTGCTGCGCGCTGGCGTAGCCGAGGGCGAACAGCGGGTGGCCGAGCTCAGGCAGCGGCTCGCGGATCAGACGCAGCCGCCGGAGCAGTCAACCGCTGCAGTGAGCCGCAACGAGACCGAGTTCCGCGCGCTGCTCAGGGCGCAGCAGTCGCGGCTGGTCAAGCGCGATGCGCGCATCGCCGAGTTGGCGGTTGAGCTGGAAGCGGCCGCCGCGCGCACGGCACGGCTGGCGGATATCCTGCGGCGCTGGCGCGAGCGTAAACGGCCGCTCACCCGGCAGTACCGGCAGCAGCGGCTGATTATCAGTGAGCTGCGTGAAGAGCTGCGCCAGCGCGATGCTTACGCTCGCGCCCCTGCCGCTTCGGGCCGGCAGGCCGCAACGCCTGCACCGCAGATTGCGAACAGTGACCTGCAGTCGCTGCACGGCGTCGGTCCGGCCCTGCAGCAGCGCCTGCACGATAAAGGCATCTACAACCTCAGCCAGTTCGCCGAAATGTCACCCGCTGAACTCAGTAAACTGCACGGCGAGCTCGGTTTGGGGCGTCGTCGCGCCGCCAAGTACGACTGGATAACGCAGTCGCGCGAAAACCTGGGGCTGCCCCGACGCGCGGCGACACCGGCCAGCCCGCTGACTGTCGCGAGCGCCTGAGTCTCAGCGACTGAATACCGACCCGACCGGCTTGTCCTTCTCGCCCCAGCGCGCGTCAATGGTGCGCTTCGACACGGTCATCTGACTCTCGTTCAGCGCCAGCGACTGCCATTCGCGCGGTGATTCAAGGTACTTGGGATGGTTTTTCTCCGTGTATTCACGGTACTGCTTGGGAATCTGGCTGACGCCCTCCAGAAACTTGTACGAGTCGCTGTGGTACACCATGACGCCGTCGGCATCGCCCATCTCCATAAACGGCAGCCACTGACCCACGCGTGACCAGGCCGTTACGCAGCTCGCCGAGGTGACATCCGGGTTCATGACCTCGCTGACGCGGCCGTTCATCGTCCACAGCTCGGCGGCCTGATACATGTCGTTGTTTGAATGCAGCGGGTAGTCGATGCGCGGCATGACCGAGTCCCGGAAACTGAATACGCTGATGCGAAACACCAGGTCGTCGCCGACCACGTTGTAGGGCCACGGGAATGAAAAGCGCCCCATCTCCAGTGCGTAGAAGCGGTGAACCGGATCATTAAGAATGTGCATGACCTCAACGCGCTTGCCGGTATACGGGTTGTCCCATTCTTCGAGTATCTCGCCGGTTTGCGGATCGGTGTAGTACAGCAGCTCGCGGTGGTAAAAACGCCAGCCGTCGGCTACCTGCTCAACATGGCTGGCCCCGATGCCGTAGCTGCGGAACAGCAGCGTGTTGCCCTTGCCTGGCACCCAGCCCCAGACCTCGCCCGGGAATCCGCTGATGACATCGGCCCCGGAAATATCCGCCTGCAGCTTGAGCAAAGCGGCGAGATTGCCCTCGGGGCTGTCGAGGTCCAGACCGCTGTGGCCACCGGCTGCTGCGGTCTGACCAAAAGCCAGGCCGGCGACCCCTGCTGCTCCGGCCAGCGCCTGCCGGCGGGTGAGGCCCGTGGCCGCCAGCGCTGTCTTGGTTCCAGGTTTATCCGTCATGCGAAGCTCCCGATTGGTTGGCAAGACGGCGAGCATAAGCGATCCCCGCTGCGGGCGGACAGACCGCTGCTCGCCGTGTCCGCGAGCAGGTCGTCAGGTCTCAGGCTGCGGTGGCCGCCACGCTGGGGCGTTCGATTAACAGGTTCAGCCACTCCCGCAGCCGCGAGCAGTCCGCCGGAATAACGCTGTCGGGTTCATTCGCGTAGCGCTGCATGAAAGTGATGAACTGAATGTCGACCAGGGTCAGCTCGGCACCCATCCAGAACGGACCCGCGCCGAGCTTGCGGAGGGCCTCGTGCTCGATAAAGTGACAGATCTCAGCCATCGCGGCATGCGCCGCCGCGCGCTTCTCCGGGTCATCCTTCGCCTGCATCAGCTGCCAGCTGGCTGCGCTGAAGCGGGTGTCGCAGTAGTCCATCCAGATGCGCGCCTGCGCACGCAGCAGCGGGTCCGCGGGCATCAGTGCCGGCTCCGGAAAGCGTTCGTCCAGATACTGGTTAATGATGGCCGACTCCCACAAGCGGTCATCACCGTGCAACAGCACCGGCACCTTGCCATACGGCGAAATCTCGTCCCAGTTGTCGGGCCGGTTGGCCAGATCAATCTCGGTCAGCTCAAAGTCGAGCGCCTTCTCCAGCAACGTAATCCGGGTGCGGCGTGCAAACGGGCACGACCGGGCGCTGTACAGGTGCAGTTTGCTCATGCGGCGAGCATAGCGCAGATTACAGCCGGCGTGCGTTAGCGCGGGTCTGCCAGCGACTCGAGGTCGGGTGCTTCCATTCCGGGGTTCGGCCGGTGCCGCGCCCGAATGATCGGGTTCAGGCGGCTCGCGTGCACGGTATGCGGGGTCATCGGCATACCATTACTTTTGCTGACCACAACGATGTTCGGGCTCAGCGGCCAGTGACGGTCCTGTTCGCAGACGACCCCGATCGAGCCGTCCAGCAGTTCCACCCAGGTACCCGTCGGGTAAATACCCATGGCGCGGATAAACTGCTGCATCAGGTTGCCGTCAAATTTGATGCGGCGTTGCCCATTGAGATAGCGCAGCGCGGTATGGGCCGAAATGGCCGGGGCGTAGCGCCGATCCTGCGTAATCGCATCAAAGGTGTCGACGATGCCGGCGATTCGCGCATAGAAAGGAATTTCACTGCCCCGCTGCCGGTTGGGATAGCCACTGCCGTCATAGCGTTCGTGATGATGGCTGATCATCGCCAGTATATTGTCCGGTACGTTGTCGATGACACGGATCAGTTCGACGGCGTGGTTTACATGCTTGCGCACCACCAGTTGCTCCTGTTCCGACAGGCTTTCCGGCTTTGCCAGCAGCGGCACCGGAATTTCCACTTTGCCGATGTCCAGCAGCAGTCCGCCCAGCGCGAGCTCGCCCAGGCTGGCCCGGTCAAGCCCCAGCTGATTACCGTGCACGGTAGCGATAATGGCAGTGCCCATCGCGCGCCGCTGCAGATAGCCCTGGCTTTCGCCGGTGCGCAGCAGCCACAGCATGGCGTCCTGATTGCGCTTGACGCTCTCGATCATGGGCACGAGCCCCGCCTGCAGCGCATCCAGCTGCGGCAGCCGGCCGCTGCGCACCTCGCGAACCATGCGCTGCACGGCGGTGCGCAGCGCCTCGAGCGCCTGCCGCGCCCATGGCAGTTCCTCGTCCAGAGAGAGTTTCTCGGCAATCGGGGCGAGCAGCGTGGGTGGCAGCGGCTCAAACGGTAAAACGAGATCAACGGGCTCGTCGCTTTTCAGCGGATCCACATACACGTAGGTGCAGTAGCGCCCGATGCGGTCAATCTGCTGCTGGTCGCGCACGTAGAAGCCGCCCGGCGGGAACGGCGTGTGCAGCCACAGGCGGTCGAGAGCGGCTACGTACATGCCGGGCCGCAGGCGCCCGGCTTTCAGGGCGACCAGGTGGTCATCGAGGGTATTCGTCATACGGGCGCTACTTGTGGTTGTTTTTATGGCCGAAACAGGGCCACGAGCGACTGCGTACCCTGAGGCAGGACTGTAGCAGCGCACCTGCAGGCGGACTGTGACGCAGTTCACACCGGGTCGGCGTTATGGCCGATTACGTCAACCCAGCCGCGCCCGGCACCCTCAGACCACCGGTCGGTCGGCTTGCCTGATCCTCGGGGCCGGCCGCGGTGTGCCCGCATTCTGTTGCGTAAATGCCGTAAACGGCCATTTGCAACATAAATGCAACAAAAAATAACATCATGAAAATAAAGAGAAAAAAATATTTCCAGGAGTTATTAACAATGTTTTCTGCTAAATCGTTGCTAAAAAGCAAACGGGCATGGTAAAAACGCATCACTTCGCAAGGGGGGTGATTACATAATCCCTGCGTGGTTTTTGTTGTGAGTTCGTTTGTGCTCGAACACTTTTAATCAAATCTGAAGCAATTCAGGGAGACATCATGAAGAAAATTATTCTCGCTTCCGCCGCTCTGGCCCTTAGCACGTCTGCGATGGCCGGCCCGAAGTGGACTTATGCCGATCTGGGCTATGTCGTCGGCAGCTCGGTTGAGGAAGACACGGACGGCTACGGCATCCGCGGTTCGTTCGGCTTTGCTGACATCTGGCACGTGCGCGGCGGCTACAGTGACTTCGAAGTGCAGGGTGGCGACGACAAGGGCGGCCTTGATGTCGATGGTTTCAACGCCTATGTGGGCGTCAACCCGGCGCTGACTGAAAACACCGACTTTGTATTCGAAGTGGGCTATTCAGATTTTGACCTTGGCCAGAACGACAGCGCTGACGGCATCAGCCTCGTGGTGGGTCTGCGGTCGATGTTCACCGATAACCTCGAGTTGAACGCTTTCGTCGAAACCTCATCGGGCGACATCGACTTCGGTGGGGGTAGCAGCGAGGACTTCACAGAAGTGCGAGCCACTTTCGGCGGTCAGTACTTCTTCACTGAGAACGTCGGTGTTGGTGTTGACGTGAGCGTTGGTGGTAACAGCTCAACTGCTGCTGTGCTGGGCAATTCGGCTAACTTCTATGCTCGGTATAGCTTCTAAGCTGGACGTATGAGTCGGGCCTGCTCTGCAGGCTACGAAGTGTGAAAACCCGCAGGCTCCGGCCTGCGGGTTTTTTTGTGCCGGCAGCTGACGCGTGATTTACTATGTGCCACAGATTACCCGATTAATTCGCACCTACCCGCAACGACCCGAGGCTTGTTATGCCCGAACGTATTCATGAACTGGCCCGCAAACTGCAGTCCGAGCTGGCCGCTGCTGACGAACTCGACGCCGACACGCGCCAGCGTCTGGAGCAGCTGGCCGCCGAGATCGATGCCGCTGCCGACCCGGAGACCGACGATGAGTTTTTGCCGGGTTCACTGGAAGAACTGGAGCAGGCGGCGCTAACCTTCGACGCAGAACACCCCCGCGTGGCCGGCATCCTGCGCAGCATTGCTGAAACGCTCACGCAAATGGGCATCTGAGCCCGGGCTGCCGCAACCGCCGTTACTGAATGCTCTGCAGATACCGCGCCATGGCGCGCTGATCGGCCTCGGTCAGGGCGGCGGTGTTATCGATCACCTCCGACATCCCGCCCCCAGCGAAGTCGCCGTCGCGCATCATGCCGATCTGAAAAAATAACAGCAGATCGGCGGTCTCCCAGGCACCAATGCCGTCAGCGGTCGCCGTGATGTTCGGTGCACCGCCGCCGGCGGCGTCTTTCGGGCTGCCGGCGAGTTCCTGGTCGAGCCGCA
>JAZBOT010000045.1:0-13040 GCA_036351295.1 Gammaproteobacteria bacterium
GGAGTATGGTTTGGCTCAACTAAAGGTATGGCTGCGGGGCCTCGCGGCCGGTCTGCTGACCGCAGCCCTGTTCGCTGCGCCGGCCGGCGCGGGCGAGCCGTTCGACCGGCCGGCCGAGCTCGAGCCGGACATCGCGTTCTGGCGCAATGTGTTTGCCAGCATCGATTCCAGCCAGGCCTATCTGCACGACAGCCGGCACCTCAACGTGGTCTACGAGACGGTGGCTATTCCGGCCGGCGCGAGCGACCGCGACCGCCGGCGCATTGCCGATGAGCGCCGTGACTATTACCGCGCGCAGTTGCAGCAACTCGCGGCTGCGCCCCAATCGGCACGCAGCCCTGAACTCAGTCGCATAGCCGCACTCTGGCCGGCGGCGACGGAGCCCGGGGAGTTTGCCGCCGCGGCCAAGCGCATCCGTTTTCAGCAGGGTCTGGCCGACCGGTTTCGCGATGGTCTGCAGCGTGCGGGCGCTTGGCAACCGTTTATCAAGGACCAGCTTAAAGCCCAGGGTGTGCCGCTCGGGCTGGCCGCGCTGCCGCACGTCGAGTCCTCGTTTAACCCGGAGGCGCGTTCCCATGTCGGCGCCGCGGGCCTGTGGCAGTTTACCCGCGGCACCGGCCAGCGCTTTATGACCATCGACAATGTCGTGGACGAGCGGCGTGATCCGTTTCGTTCCAGTGAGTCGGCCGCCCAGTTGCTGGCGTACAACTACTCGATTTTGCAGTCATGGCCGCTCGCCATTACGGCTTACAACCACGGCGTGGGCGGCATGCGTCGCGCGGTAAAGGAGCTCGACACGACCGATATTGCGGTGATCAACCGGCGCTATAAGGGGCGCACTTTTGGCTTTGCGTCGCGCAATTTTTACGTCGCGTTTCTGGCTGCTCATGAAGTGGAGCAGAATGCCGCGCAGTATTTCGGCACCGTGCCGCGCAATGCGCCCGAAACGCCGCGTTACCTGCAGCTATCGCGCTACGTGCCGGCCCGCGAGATCGCGGCAGCGGCCGGTGTCAGCCTGGCGCAACTGAAGGCCAGTAACCCCGCGCTGCTGGCCCCGGTCTGGGACGGCACCAAACATGTCCCGCGCAACTACCGGGTGCGCCTGCCTGACAGCATCACTGCGCGTGCTGACGATATCGCCGCCAGCATCCCGCGTGCCGTCATGTTTGCAGCGCAGACTCCCGACCAGTATCACAAGGTGCGCCGTGGCGAGAGCCTGTCGGTGATTGCCGCCCGCTACGATGCGTCGGTCAGTGAGCTGGTCGCGCTGAACGGTCTCCGCAGCCGCCACCGGATTCGTGTCGGCCAGGTGCTGCGCCTGCCCTACGCGGGCGCCTCGATTGCGCCGGGGGCGGAAATCTACAAAGTGCAGTCGGGCGACAGCCTGAGCTTGATTGCGCAGCGCGCCGGCGTAAGCCAGGCGCAGTTGCTCGCGCTTAATAACCTGAGCAGCGCGGACAGGATTTTCGTGGGGCAGCAGCTCTATCTGCGGGCCGCCGCAAGCCCGGTGACTGCGCCGGCGACCAAGCCGGTGGCGGCTGCCCCGGTGCCTGCCGCAGCGGCAGCCCCCGCCGCTGCGCAGCCCGGGGTTAGTCAGGCAGAACCGGCCATGGTCCCGGCGGCCGCCGCGCCGCCGCGCCGCGAGACCCGCTGGGAGCCTGCTGAGCCCGTTGAGGCATCGGCGGCAGACCCCAGTAACTACGAGATTACCGCGGCGGGCGCGGTTGAGATTCAGGATGGCGAGACCCTCGGTCACCTCGCTGACTGGCTGAATATCAAGACACAGCGCCTGCGCGACCTGAACGGCCTGAAGTTTGGTGAGCCCGTGGCCGTGGGGCGCCAGATTGCGCTGGATCTCAGCGCCAGCAGTCGCGAGGCTTTTACGGCGCGGCGCATCGCCTGGCATCGTGAGGTGCAGGACGCTTTTTTTGTCAATTACAAAGTGACCGCCACCACCGAGCACAAAGTGAAATCCGGCGAGTCGCTGTGGGTGCTGACCAATAAGCGCTACAAGGTGCCGGTCTGGCTGTTGCGGCAATACAACCCGGATGTCGATTTTGAGTCGGTGCGTGCCGGGACGCGTATTATTTTTCCGCGCATCGAACCGGTGGAGCGTGAGGCATGAAGCGCATTGGGGTGATACTGTGGCTGGTGTTGCTGGCGTTGCCGGCGGGAGCCAGTGAGGTCCTCGCAGATCGCGTGCTGGTCAAAAAATCGGAGCGCATGCTGTATTTGCTGAAAGCTGGCACGGTGATCGGCCGCTACAAGATTGCCCTTGGTTTGGTGCCGGAGGGTCATAAATCGCAGGAAGGCGATTTCCGCACGCCCGAGGGCGACTATCAGCTGACGCGCCGGCGGATCGACTCGGATTACTTCATGGCCATTCAGGTTTCCTACCCCAGTCCGACTGATGTCGCACGCGCGGCGAGCCTGGGCGTGGATCCGGGCGGTCAGATCATGATTCACGGTCAGCCCGGCCAGCCGAAACGCTCGGCAGCCTACTACGAAAACTTCGACTGGACGGACGGCTGTATCGCGGTGTCTAACGCGGCCATGGTCGATATCTGGCAGCTCACGGCCGCGAACACCCCCATCACCATCGAGCCCTGACCTGTCAGGCAACCTCACCCGCTGGTCTGTGGTGCACGGCCGCAGGGACGCTACGCATGGAACCGCAGTGACTATGGACGACAGCCGCGAACAATTTGTTGAGGTACTGCCGCAGGGCAGCCTTGAGGTCATGTCGCCGCGTGAGGTGCGGCGCCTGCAAAGAACCGGCGCGGGCAGCCTGCATGCCCTGTTCAGAAGCTGCGCCCTGGCGGTGCTCAGCGCCGGCAGTAACCTCGACAGCGCCACGGAACTGCTGGAGCGGCATCGCGACTTCGATCTGCAGATACTGCAGCGCGACCATGGCGTGACACTGGCATTGAAAAATGCTCCGCCGCAGGCCTTCGTTGACGGCAAACTGGTGCGGGGTATCGCGCAGCTGCTGTTCGCGGTATTGCGCGATATTGTGTTCATCGACGAAACGGTCGGGTTTGCGCCCGCCGACCGCGACAGTGAGGACATTACCCAGAGCGTTTTTGACCTGCTGCGCAATGCCAACGCACTGTGCTTCGGACGGGACCCGGACATGGTGGTGTGCTGGGGCGGCCACGCTATCGGTCCGGAAGAATATGACTACACCAAAGCGGTTGGCTACGAGCTGGGGCTGCGCGGACTGAGCATCTGCACCGGGTGTGGGCCCGGGGCGATGAAAGGCCCGATGAAGGGCGCAACAATCGCGCACAGCAAGCAGCGCATTCTAAATGGCCGCTTCCTCGGCATAACGGAGCCCGGCATTATCGCCGCCGAGCCGCCCAACCCGATTGTGCGTGAGCTGGTGATCATGCCGGATATGGAAAAGCGGCTGGAAGCCTTTGTCCGGGTCGCGCACGCCATCGTAATTTTCCCCGGCGGTGTTGGCACGCTGGAGGAGCTGCTGTTTTTGGTCGGCATACTGCTGCACCCCGATAACGCGGATGTGGACCTGCCGGTGGTGATTACCGGGCCGGCGGGGGCGGCAGCCTACCTGCAGCGCGTCGACGACTTTATCGGGGCCACGCTCGGGCCGGTGGCGCAGGCCCGCTACGTGCTCGCGATTGACGACTCGATCGGCATCGGGCGCCTGATCAGAGAGCGGGTGGAGCAGGTTACCGTCAGCCGGCGCGAGCAGCGCAATGCGTTTTTCTTTAACTGGCGGCTGCGGATCGATCCGGAATTTCAGCGGCCGTTTGTGGCCACTCATGAGTCGATGGCGCAGCTCGAGCTGCACCGCGATCTGCCTCCGCACCGCCTGGCCGCCAACCTGCGGCGTGCGTTCTCCGGTCTGGTGGCAGGCAATATTCGCGAAGACGGCATACGCGCCATTCAGCAGCACGGTCCGTTTGAGATTACCGGTGATCCCGGTCTGATGGCGCAGCTTGATAGTCTGCTCGCCGACTGTGTGGCGCAGGGCCGGATGCGTCTGCCGGGCAAGCCCTACGAGCCCTGTTATCGTATTGTCACGGCCTGAGACCTTACATAATTCTAATAATAATCAGTGAGTTAAATGGCTGCGCCTGTGATGCAGTTCCTCGTTGGCAGGACTCCGTGAGCCTAGTATTTGCCGCGTAAAGCGAGTCAATACGAACTTAAGGACCAACCCAATGAGCGATGCAAAAATAAATGGTTTTTCGAGCCGTCTGGCTACGAAATACGAAAAAAAATTGTCGCGTGGTGTGAGTGAAGCAGTGGCGGAAGGACCGGTTAACAGCCGGTTGGCTGCAGCTTCCGGCTCGGCCAACAGTACCGGCCAGATGGGCAGCTGGGATGCCTACAAAAACTGGCTGACCAAAGTTCAGGCACCCGAGCAAAAACGCAGCGTGCCTGACCCCGCGCTGTTTAGCTGGAAAGGCTACCGCAGCTGGGCCGAGAAGGTCCGCCGCGACTGGGACGCCGAAGACGCCGGCTGAACCTGCCAGGCGCTCGCGAGCGTCGCCTGAACACAGGGCTTTAGTTGCCTGAATTCAACGCCTGATCGTGCAGGTTTGCCGCCGCCGGCGGTGACCCGGCGTGCGCCTGTTGCAGACGGACCGGCACGACGAGACGCACCGTGGGCAACACACTGCATAACTTAATCACGGTACGTTTTCTCGAATTCGTGCAGTCGCCGGGCCGGTGTGACGGTACTCACAGAGTCAGGGCAAAACAGCCTGTAGATTCAACATTCGACAACAACATTGACTTTTGATCTGGAAACGACAGATGGCCGACGACAACCCTAATTCGAGAATAAAAAATGCCGACACCCTGGCGCGCCGCGCCTGGATCGAGTCGGCTATGCGCAGCGTCAGACTGCACCTCAATGCCTCGGCCTTCGTTCCGCCGGCGGGCGAGGAGGTCGGTCACGAGGTCGTCGCCGCGGAACCGGCATTCGAGGCCCGGACCGAGCGTCGCAAACACGGGAACTTGTATATTGCCTGGTCTGAGGGTGAGCGCCGCTCCGGAACCTGAAGCCCGCCCGCGCAGCCGGCCGCGAGCCGCGGCATCCGTCTGACGACTTGAAAAGCCCCTGGGCGCCCCCATATATCGCAGCTGATGGTAGCGCTGTTCCGCCTCTGCGCGCGGACCGGCGCTGTGGTTCATGCGGTGCGGGCGAGCCTGCGCCCACTGCTTACTGAAGACGAATAACTATGACTGATCAGACCACCACGGAAAGCGCTGCGGCGGGCGGCGCCCAAACCCTCGGCTTTCAGACTGAGGTCAAACAACTGCTCCACCTGATGATCCACTCGCTCTATAGCAACCGGGAGATTTTCCTCCGCGAGCTGGTCTCCAACGCCTCCGATGCCTGCGACAAGCTGCGCTTTGAGGCGGTTTCCGAGCCCGGCCTGCTGGAAGATCAGCCGGATCTCGAGATCAAGATTGATTTCGATGCGGAGGCGGGCACGGTGACGGTCAGCGATAACGGTATCGGTATGTCGCGGGACGAGGTGATTGAGCATCTCGGCACCATCGCCAAATCGGGGACCGGCGAGTTTCTGGCGCGCCTTAGCGGCGATCAGCGCAGAGATGCGTCGCTGATTGGCCAGTTCGGTGTCGGCTTCTATTCGTCTTTCATTGTTGCTGAGCGCGTGGAGCTGCTTACCCGCCGGGCCGGACTCGCCGTCGGCGAAGCCGTGCGCTGGGAGTCGACGGGTGAGGGCGAGTTTACGGTTGAGACCATCGAGAAAGCCGCGCGGGGTACCACGGTAATCCTGCATCTGCGGGATGATGCCAAAGAGTTTGCCGATGGCTGGCGGCTGCGCTCGCTGGTGCGCCGGTACTCGGATCACATCGGCTTTCCGGTCAGGATGCTGGAGCAAACCCCGCCTCCGGCCGAGGATGCGGATGAAGAGCCGGCACCGCCCGGTTACGAAACCGTTAACGCCGCCCGCGCCCTGTGGACGCGGCCGCGTACCGACGTGACCGACGATGAGTACAAAGAGTTTTACAAGCACATTTCGCATGATTTTCAGGACCCGCTGGTATGGAGCCACAACAAGGTCGAGGGCAAGCGTGAGTACACGAGCCTGCTGTACCTGCCGGCCAAGGCACCGTTTGACCTGTACAACCGTGAAGCGCCCAAAGGCCTCAAGCTCTATGTGCAGCGCGTGTTTATCATGGATGATGCTGACCAGTTCCTGCCGCTCTACCTGCGCTTTGTGCGCGGTGTCATCGACTCCAATGACCTGTCGCTGAACGTGTCGCGGGAGATGTTGCAGCAGGACGCCCATGTCGAAGCCATTCGCGGCGCCTTGACCAAGCGCGCTCTCGATATGATTGGCAAGCTGGCCGCGGACGAAGATCCCGCTCGTTACCAGGCTTTTTGGGATGAGTTTGGCAAAGTGCTGAAAGAAGGGCCGGCCGAAGACCCTGCCAACCAGGATAAAGTGGCACCGCTGCTGCGGTTTGCGTCGACCCACTCGGGCGACAAAACGCAGAACGTGGGCCTGGCCGACTACGTGAGCCGCATGCAGGAAGGCCAGGACAAGATCTACTTCCTGACCGCTGACAGCTACAACTCGGCCAAGTCCAGCCCGCACCTCGAAGTCTTCCGCAAGAAAGGCATCGAGGTGCTGTTGCTCACCGATCCGATTGACGAGTGGGTAACCGGTCACCTGCGCGAGTTCGACGGCAAGGAGCTGGTGGATGTCAGCCGCGGCCAGCTCGACCTGAGCGAGCTCGGCGAGGATCAGGCCGAATCCACCGAGGCGCTCAACGAGGCTCACGAGGATCTGCTAAAGCGCATTACTGAAGTGCTGGGTGACGATGCCAAGGAGGTGCGCGTGACGCAGCGCCTGACAGAATCGCCAGCCTGCCTGGTCACCGACCAGTATGATATGGGGCAGCAGATGCGGCGTGTGCTGGAGGCCAGCGGCCAGGCGGTGCCGGATGCCAAGCCGATCTTTGAGATCAATCCGCAGCACACGCTGGTGCAGCGCCTGGAAGGCGAGACGGATGCCGAGCGGTTCGCCGACCTGACCCGGGTGTTGTTTGATCAGGCGGCGCTTGCCGAGGGCCGCCAGCCGCAGGATCCGGGCGCATTCGTTCAGCGCCTTAACCGGCTGCTGCTGGACCTGAGCGAGTAAGATCAACCGCGCACCGGCCGGGGCAGCAGGCGCGTTCCCGGCCGGTGCAGGGCGCGCTACAATAAAGGTTATGAGCAAAAAGATTCCGACACCCGCTGAGCTGCGCGAGCGCCTGACGCCCGAGCAGTACCATGTCACCCAGCAGCAGGGGACCGAGCCGCCGTTCTCCGGTGCTTACTACAATCTCAAAGACAACGGCATGTATGCCTGCGTGTGTTGCGGCGAGGAGTTGTTTCGCTCGGCGCACAAATTTGACTCCGGTACCGGGTGGCCCAGCTTCTGGCAGGCGGTGGCCGACGATAAAGTGGCCGTGCGCCGCGATGCCAGCCATGGCATGGTGCGCGAAGAAGTGGTGTGCGGTGCCTGCGGCGCCCATCTGGGCCATGTGTTTCCCGACGGTCCGCAGCCGACGGGGCTGCGCTACTGCATCAATTCCGCGTCACTCGATTTTCAGCCGGCTGGTGCCGAAGACTAACCCGTTTGCTGCTTTGCAGGGATGATGACTATGCAATTTGCCTGCCCGAAACCTGTGGCACCTTGGCTCGCGGCGGTTCTGCTCGCCGCTTCGCTCAGCGCCTGTCAGCCGCAGGCCGCCGACAGCGCGGCACCCGCGGAGTCGCAGCCGGCCGTTGCGGGCGCACCGATAACCGCTCTGCAAATCACCGACACACTGGTGGGCGATGGCGCGGTGGCAACTCCGGGCCGTGACATCGTGGTGCACTACACCGGCTGGCTGTACGACCCGACACAGCCGGATAACAAGGGCCGCCAGTTCGACAGTTCGGTCGATCGCGGTCAGCCGTTCGTATTTCCCCTCGGCGCCGGGCGGGTGATCCAGGGCTGGGAGCAGGGCTTCGACGGCATGCAGATTGGCGGCAAGCGCACGCTCATTATTCCGCCCGATATGGCGTACGGTAAGCGCGGTGCCGGTGCCGCCATTCCGCCCAATGCCACGCTGTTGTTCGAAGTCGAGCTGCTCGATATCCGCCAGTAGGCTGCTGCCGGCTACTCGCGCAGTTCCGGCACCAGCGTATAGGTGCCGGTGAGCTCCACCTGGTCGATGATGTGCCGGCGCATCACCCGCATGGCGTCCATGGCCGTAAACCCGGCGTCGAGCTCCAGGCGCGAGGTGTTCAGCGCGAACAGCTTGAATCGATAGTGATGCACCAGTTCGTCATTCCACGGCGGGCAGGGCCCGTCGTAGCCGAAATACTGGCCCGCCATGTCGGCATTGCCGGCCATAAAGCCGGTGAAGTCGTTCAGGCCCTGTCGAGATCCCGCGGGGCCGTGCGGATTTTGTTTGCCGCCCGGCGTCACGCCGTTGCTGCAGGCGCCTTCCGCCAGCTCGCCGGCGGCGGCAGGGATATCGACCATCACCCAGTGGGTGAAACTGACTCGCGGCAGGCTCGCCGGCAGCGTCCGGCCCTCCTGGTTGACGTCATCCAGCACCGAAGGTACATCGGTATCGACGCAAACGAGCGCCAGCGAGCGCGTATCGGCCGGCAGCTCACTCCAGCTTAGCTGCGGGCTGAGGTTCGGCCCCAGCGTCATGTGTTCGCCAGCTGCCGGGATTCCGAAAGCGCAGCGGTCCGGTATGGGCTCATTGTTGGCAAACGAAGTTGAGGTCAGTTTCATGGTGACTCCTGCGTGGCCTGCAACCTGGGGAAGCTATTCCCGTATTATAGGCGTCCTGCCCAGTAACGTCAGACGCCATGTCCACCTCACCGCAGAAAGAATCGCTGACCATCGCCGGGCCGGCCGGCCCGCTTGAGGCGCTGCTGGAACAGCCACAGCAAGGCGCGGTGACGACGGTGGCAGTGGTGTGTCACCCTCACCCTCAGCATGGCGGCACGATGCTGAACAAGGTGGTGCATACGGTCGCCCGCGCGATGGTCGACCTGGGTCACGCGGCGCTGCGCTTCAACTATCGGGGTGTGGGTGCCAGTGCGGGTAGCTACGCTGACGGCGAAGGCGAGCTGCAGGACGCCCTTGCGGTGGTGGCGTTCGTCCGGGAACGCTGGCCTGATGCGGCCCTCTGGCTGGCCGGGTTTTCTTTTGGCGGGGTGGTTGCAGCGCGGGCTGCGGCGGTTGCGAATCCCGCTTGCTTGATCACGATCGCCCCGGCCGTCAACATTCTGGAGGCCAAACTCGAACGCCTGCCGACCATGCCATGGCTGATCGTGCAGGGTGAGGCGGACGATGTCGTGCCGGCCGCGGCCGTGCAGTCCTGGGTGGCGCGCTGCGGCGAGCAGGCGGACTGCCGGCCCGAGCTGGTGCTCCTGCCCGGCGTCGGGCATTTCTTTCACGGTGAACTGGGCACCCTGCGGACCCTGATCACTGATCACACAGGCTAAAGCGCCTGCGCAGGCAGGCTCCGGGAAGACGATGCTGGGAAAACTGAAGAAACTGGTGCTGGGCGCGGACCCGTATACGGCGACTGCGGCGAATTCTGCAGAGCGTCAGCAGCTGGCCCTGGCGGCCTTGCTGGTCGAGATGACGCGGGCTGATTTCGATGCGACCGATGCGGAGCATGCGGCTGTGCAGCAGCTGCTGGCGCGTCATTTTGAGCTGAATTCTGCGGAGGCTGCGGACCTGCTTGAGCGCGCGACGACGGCGATGGACGAGGCCGTCTCGCTGTTCGATTTCACCCGGGCCCTGCACGAGGCGCTGGAGCCGGAGCAGAAGCTGGAGGTCATCCGGCTGTTATGGACCGTCGCGCATGCGGACGACCGGCTGGATAAGTACGAGGACTTTCTGGTGCGCAAAGTCGCGGACCTCCTGTACGTGCCGACCGCCGATGTTCTGCGCATCAAACACGAAGTCAGCGGGGCCGGCTGATGGCGCCGCGCAGCGCTATAGCGCGCACGCTGGGCATACTGATGCTGCTGGGCAACCTGTCCGCGGCCAGCGGGCCTGCGCAGGCACAGCAGCTCCCCGGCGTCGCGGCCAAGGACTTTGCCAAGGACGATTTTAGTTTTCCGGATGATATTGACGGTCCGGGTCCGCATCTGCTGTTTCTGGGCATGGCGGTCGACAAAGACAACGGTGCCGAGCAGGGTGAAGCGCTGCTGGTGTGGTTCAAGGCACTGACTGCCGACGGGCTGGTTCCCGGCGCCGCGCGGCCGTGGCATTTCTCGGTGATTGAGGGTGTGCCGTTTTTCGCCAAAGGCTTTGTGCGTAGCGGCATCGCAAAAACCTACGGGGGCTTGCTGCCGCCAAGTCAGGGTGTGGTGCTCTTTGTCGACGATGTCCGGGCCTTCGCCGCCGCCGCGGGGCTGACCCTGGACGGTCAGCCGCGCATCGTTGTGTATACCCCGGAACGCGGCATTATCGAGGTATTTACAGGGGCCTATACCCCGGAACGCGGTGCGGCGCTTGCCGCCGTCTTGGCAGCGCTGCCAGGGCCCGCCGCGGCGGTCGATTAATGCGTCCGGATCAGACCAGCGCACCCACCATGCAGCTGAAGCCCGCCGTCATTTGCTGGGCCGGGCCGACCAACGCGCGCGTGACGGCGCCGAGCCCCAGCAGCACGAACAGCGGCGACAGATCGAAGCCGGCGATAGGGGGAATCAAACGCTGCACCGGGGCCAGTACCGGCTGAACCAGTTGCCGCAACACCTCGCTGACCATCGCAACCGAGGGGTTGTAACCACCGCCGGCAACCCAGCTCAGCAGCACATAGCCAAAGATCAAAAAGAAGTACACGTTCAGCAGCGTGCGCAGCGCCCGCACGATCGCGACCCCAAACAAGCTCAGCAGGTCCGGCATGCCGATGCACGCCAATGACGCCAGCAGGGCCACGGTCAGCCACTGGAGTACCAGGAATACCACCAGCGTAGCCGTGTCGATTTTGTAAATCCGCCCGAGTACCCGCTGCAACGGTTTGACCAGCGGGTCAGTGATCTTCACGATGAATTGCACGACAGGATTGCGATAGTCAGCCCGCACCCACTGCATGGCCAGCCGCAGCGCGATGGCGCCCAGGTACAGGTCGAGCAGAGATTGGAGGATATACAGCAGCCCGCTTAGCATGAATGCGCCTTTGGTCGTGTCAGAGTCATTGGTGGCTTAACGGCTCAGGCGCCCAGTTCTCTGGAGCGGTCCCGCGCGGCGATTAAGGCTGTGCGGAAGATATCACGGATACCGCCGGCCTCGAGGGCGGCAATCGCTGCGGCCGTGGTGCCGCCGGGTGAGGTCACCCGGGCCCGCAGCGTGGCGGGAGGGTCATCCGACTCCGCCGCCAGCAGCCCGGCACCGAGTGCGGTCTGCGTCGCCAGCAGCCGCGCCGCAGCCGGACTCAGGCCGAGCTCCGTGCCAATTTCCTGCAACGCCTCCATGACCAGGAAAAAGTAGGCGGGCCCGCTACCGGATACCGCGGTTACCAGGTCCAGCTCCCCTTCATTGTCGAGCCACAGCGTGCGCCCGGTGGCCCCCATGGCATAAGCGGCGAGGTCGCGCGCGCTGCCGGGCACGCCGTCTGCCGCGTACAGGCCGGCCATGCCGGCGCCGACCAGCGCGGGTGTATTCGGCATGACCCGTATCACGGTCGCCGCACCGCCAAACCACTCGTTCAGGGCCCGCAGCGTGATCCCCGCCGCGATGGACATCACGACCTGGCCCGCCGGACGGTCGACCGCCACCACCAGCGCCTGGATAGCGCTCTGGAGCTGTTGCGGCTTGACCGCCAGCACCAGCAAATCAGCGCTGGCCGCTGGCGTCGCGTTGTCGGCGCTGACCCGCAGATCCGGGTGCAGCGCGCCCAGCAGCTCACGCTGCCGGGCTGCGGGGTCGGCAATCATTATCCGGCTGGCCGGGTGGCCTGCTTTAAGCAGCCCGCGGACGATGGCCTGCGCCATATTGCCGCCGCCGATAAAGCCGATAGTGTGCTGCTGGTGCTGCATGGGGTGCGCCTTATATCACTCAAACAGGGTCTCAGGGTAATGCTTCCGCAAGCCGAGCTTAGCCTATGGGGTGCGCGGTCCGAAAATGGCGGTACCGATGCGCAGAAGGGTGCTGCCCTCCAGCACGGCTGCCTCGAGGTCGCCGCTCATGCCCATGGACAGTGTATCGAGCGGCAGCCCCGTTTGCTGCAGGTCGCGATACAGCTCCGCGCACAGCCGCAGCGGCGCCCGCTGGTCAGCCAGCGACGTCGCCGGGGCGGGAATGGTCATCAGGCCCCGCAGCCGCAGCTGCGGCAGCTCCAGTATGCCGGCGCAGAGCGCGGCGGCACTGTCCGGCGGCACGCCACCGTGCAGACCCTCGCGGTCGGTCTGAATCTGCACGCAGACATTCAGCGGCGCCCGGCCGGCCGGGCGCTGTGCATTGAGGCGCTCGGCGAGCTTCAGGGAAGTGACGGTCTGCACCCAGTCAAAATGTTCCGCCACGGCCCGGGTTTTGTTGGACTGCAGTTTGCCAATGAAATGCCAGACCACCGCGGCGGGGCACAGCGGCATCTTGGCCAGCGCTTCCTGCACGTAGTTTTCGCCCATCGCCGGCAATCCGGCGGCAAAAGCTTCGGTCACAGCCGCGGCGCTGTGCCGCTTGCTGACCGCCAAAAGTGAGACCTCGTTCTCATTCCGTCCGGCGGCTGCGCAGGCACTGGAAATACGCTCTCGCAAATTAACTAAATGTTTCGTGATACGCGTCACGATACCTCTCCGGCCAATCCATATACTGCATTAAGCCCGGCCGCTTATGGTAAGGACACCACAGGCAGCCCTTATTAGCTCATGCTCAGGGATTCGAGATGGCTGTAGATATTGCACAGTTACTGGCGTTTTCGGTTAAGAACAACGCATCCGATTTACATCTGTCGGCGGGCGTACCGCCGATGATTCGCGTCGATGGTGATGTCAAGCGTATCAACATGCCCGCGCTGACGCACAAAGA
>JAZBOT010000046.1:0-3085 GCA_036351295.1 Gammaproteobacteria bacterium
ACCGCCGCCGCAATATCGCCGGCATAAACCTGTTTGATTTCGGCGCGGTCGTTGGCGTGCATCAACAGCAGGCGACCAATACGCTCTTTCTTGTCTTTGATGGGGTTGTAAACCGTATCACCCGATTTCATGGTACCGGAGTACACCCGGAAAAAGGTCAGCGACCCCACGAAGGGGTCGTTGGCGATCTTGAACGCGAGCGCCGCGAACGGCTCGCTGTCGTCAGCGTGACGCTCGATTTCGGTCTCCCCGTCCGGCCCGACGCCCGCAATCGCCGGTACGTCGGTGGGCGCCGGAAGGTAATCGAGAACCGCATCCAGCAAAGTCTGCACGCCTTTGTTCTTGAAAGCGCTGCCGCACAACACCGGTACGATTTCGTTGGCCAGCGTGCGGGCCCGCAGGCCGGCGCGGATATCGGCCTCACTGAGGTCGCCGGTGTCCAGGTACCGTTCGAGAAGCTGTTCGCTCCCTTCGGCGGCGGCTTCGAGGATAGATTCCCGCATGGACTGCGCCTGGTCGCGAAGTTCCGCCGGTATTTCGGCCAGCTCGAACTCGGTGCCCATGTTTTCCTCGCTCCAGTAAATCGCGCGCATCGCGATCAGGTCGATGACGCCCCTGAAGCTATCCTCTGCGCCGATATTGAGCTGCACCGGCACGGGTGTGGCGCCGAGGCGCTTACGCACCTGCCCGATAACTCGCTGGTAGTCGGCACCGACCCGGTCCATCTTGTTGACAAAGATGATGCGCGGGACTTTGTACCGGTCGGCCTGGCGCCATACTGTTTCGGTCTGCGGCTCGACACCACCCACCGCACACAGCACGGTAACCGCACCGTCCAGCACGCGCAGTGAGCGCTCCACCTCGATGGTGAAATCCACGTGCCCGGGCGTGTCAATAATGTTGATGCGGTATTCGTCGCGCTGGCGGTCCATCCCGCGCCAGAAGCAGGTGGTGGCAGCCGATGTAATGGTAATGCCGCGCTCTTGCTCCTGCTCCATCCAGTCCATCACGGCAGCGCCGTCATGCACCTCGCCGATCTTATGGGAGATACCGGTGTAGAACAGTATGCGTTCAGTCGTGGTCGTCTTCCCCGCGTCAATATGGGCCATGATGCCTATATTGCGATAGTGATCGATTGGGGTAGAACGAGACACGGTTTCATGCCCGCAACGGGGCGACTATTGCGAGCGAACGCAAACTACCAGCGGAAATGCGAGAAGGCTTTGTTGGCCTCGGCCATCCGATGCGTGTCCTCACGTTTCTTGACGGCGGCCCCACGATTTTCGGATGCGTCCAGCAGCTCATTGGCAAGCCGCTGCGCCATTGACTTCTCACCACGACGGCGAGCGGCGTCGATAATCCAGCGCATGGCCAGAGTATCGCGGCGTGCCGGCCGAACCTCGACGGGCACCTGATAGGTTGCGCCACCGACCCGACGCGACTTTACCTCGACAGCAGGTTTGACGTTATCCAGCGCCTTGCCCAGCGCCTCGACAGCCTGATCTTCGCTGATGCCCGTTTTGCTGGCCATGCCCTCGAGCGCATCGTAGACAATGCTTTCGGCAACTGACTTCTTGCCGTCTTTCATGATCATGTTAATGAACTTGGTGAGCCGCTGACTGCCGTGCTTGGGATCCGGCAGAAGCTCGCGTTTCGGGGCTTGGGAACGTCTGGACATGCTGTGTCTCGATAACTGTTACAAACGGACGGCAGAAGCCGTCAACTAAATTACCCGCAAGGGGCTGAAAACCTCATGGCGCACGCTACTTCGGCCGCTTGGCACCGTACTTGCTGCGGCCCTGACGACGATCGCTGACGCCGGAGCAGTCCAGCGTACCGCGCACTGTGTGGTAGCGAACACCCGGCAAGTCTTTAACACGACCACCGCGAATCAGCACAACAGAGTGCTCCTGCAGATTATGGCCCTCACCACCAATGTAACTGGTCACTTCATAGCCATTGGTCAGGCGGACACGAGCCACTTTGCGCATAGCCGAGTTCGGCTTCTTAGGCGTAGTGGTGTATACGCGCGTGCATACTCCGCGCTTCTGCGGACTGCTTTCCAGCGCCGGCACGTTGGTCTTAACCACTTTGGTCTTGCGCTGGTTACGAACCAGCTGATTTACAGTTGCCATTCAATAACTCGTTGTCAAAAAGTGCTGCATTCCGGCGGAGTTGCCATGCCCCGCAGAAGGGGCGAGCATTCTATGGCCCGCGCTCAACCAGTGTCAAGCACGGGCCACCGGGAACCGCCGCTAAATTTTCTGTTATTTCAATACTTTCCTAGCCTTCGGCGTCGGCCTCGGGCGCCGCATCCAGTGCTTCGGCAGCCAGCGCCTCGGCCACAGCGTCAGCCGTCGCCCGCTCATTGGCCAGACCCTGCAACTCTTCAGCGAGCATGTCTTCACGGGTACGCCGCTGCTCGGCATGGAAGCTGTAGCCCGTGCCGGCCGGTATCAGGCGCCCGACGATGACGTTCTCCTTGAGGCCACGCAGTTCGTCGCGCAAACCCTTGACCGCTGCCTCGGTGAGCACCCGCGTGGTTTCCTGGAAGGAAGCCGCAGAAATAAACGACTCGGTGGCCAGCGAAGCCTTGGTAATACCCAGCAACAACGGCTCATACTGAGCGGGTTCCTGGCCCGCATCCAGCTTCTCGTTGACCTCCATGACCCGCGCCCGATCAAGCTGCTCGCCGCGCAGCAGGTTGGTATCGCCCACACTGGTAACCTCAACCTTCCGCAGCATCTGGCGAATGATGACCTCAATGTGCTTGTCGTTGATCTTGACGCCTTGCAGCCGGTAAACGTCCTGAATCTCGCGCACCAGGTACTCGGCCAGCTCCTCGACGCCGCGCAGACGCAGAATGTCGTGGGCTGAGGGCTCGCCATCGGCGATAAACTCGCCCTTGGCTACCTGCTCACCTTCAAACACGCCCAGGTGGCGCCATTTCGGGATCAGGGTCTCGTGGCTTTCACCGCTCTCGTCGGTAATAACCAGCCGCACCTTGCCCTTAGTTTCCTTACCAAAACTGACGGTGCCGGTGTGCTCTGCCATGATGGCCGGGTCTTTTGGCTTGCGCGCCTCA
>JAZBOT010000047.1:0-4873 GCA_036351295.1 Gammaproteobacteria bacterium
TGGTGCAGAGTCCAGCGGCCGCCCTGCAGACTGGGCATCACAAATGCTTTGCAGTCGCAGGGAAAACCCGCAGAATTTCGGGTTTAGGGGGTATTTCAACCCATTAAACAGCCTTGCCGGCCGCCAGCGTGCAGGCCGGAACGGCAACGGAGAGACCGCTATGATGAAGGCAATACTGCGCCCGGCAGTGACAGCAATGACGATTGTGCTGATGAGTTCGTCCGCGTTTGCGGGCGGTCACAATCAGGCCATGAAAGAGGCCATGAAAGACCCCAAGAAGATGGAAGCGTTCATGGAGCAGCGCCTCGATCATACGACGGGTCTTGAAGGCAAAGAGGCGCAGCTGGGCCAGGGCATCGTTGCGCTGGTGAAGGAGCTCGACGGCGAGATCGACATGTCCAAGTCGAGCGACGCAGAGCTGGGCCGCTATATCCTGACGGCCGTCAAAACCATGAACCACAACGACTCGTACCAGCACGAATTTAACGATGCGCTGGTTAAACTGCATTTAACCGCCGTGTCGTTTGCCAAGGATATCGGCATGTACGACAAACTGGTCGAGAACGACATCAAGACCACTGAGTACATGATGAAGCGCATTGGCAGCGCCATCAAAGTGACGGGCCGCGAGGATTTTGCGCTGATGGCCATCTTCGAGCAGACCACCTGCTTCTTCCAGCTGGTGGACGAGGTCACATGGAACAGCCCGACCAGCCTGACCTACACCTCACCGTTCGGCCGGGTGATGGAGGCCAGCCAGAAGGTGGGTATTTTTGACAACCTGACCGAAGAAGAAGTGCACCAGAACTACATCATTCCGCGCTACATGGCCTATGCCGACATCATGGGTGTCAAGCTGGACGTGTCGCCGCTGGGGCCCAATGGCGAGATCACCGTCTCGCTGGTGAACTAGTCTGCCGCAACTGCAGCCAACAGTATACCATCTGACTACAACCGCGCCGTATTCAGGGTGCCGGCTCGTCCGCCGCCAACCCGTCGTCAGCCGCCGACAGAGTCGCCGCCACTTGAGTGGTCCGCGGCAAATTCGCCATCCCCGCGGCATGTTCATGTTCCGGCGTGCCGCTGCGGTAGCGGTGCAGTGCCCAGACGGCCGGAATGATCAGGCACAACAGCGTGTAGCCAAAAAAGCTTTCCGGACCAAACCGGCTGAGCAGCGCTGCGACGCTAACCGGGCCGATAATGGCGCCAATGCTGTGGATCATCAGTATGCCGCTCGCCACTTCGACGAGCGGTATGTCGGTGTGGTCGCTGGCGTTGGCAATGCACAGTGCATACAGCGGCATGGTGGTTGCGCCGATGCAAAACATCGCCAGATAGAGCAGCAGGGGCGACTGGGTTGCAAACAACGCACCCAGCAGGGCGGTGCCTGCGCCGGCAAGCATGAGCGTGCCAATTACCAGTCGGCGGTCGGTATGGTCTGACCAGCGGCCGACCGGCACCTGCGCAACAGCGCCGCCGAGAATGCCAACGCTCATCAGGGCACCGATAGCGCCGCCATCCAGGCCGAACGCCCTGCCGACCACCGGGCCCAGCGCCCAGAACGAACCCACAACCAGGCCGGCAAAAAAGGCGCACACCACCGAAACCCGCGAAGCGCGCAGCAGGATGCGTGGCGTAAAGCGCAGTGCGGGAACCGGGGCCGGCGAGGCCACGCGCGCGAGGCCAAGCGGTACGATGGCAAGGCACAGCAGAATGCCGCCCACCATGAACAGCTGCAAACTGGCCGGCGAACCAACGCCCATGAAGGCCTGACCCAGCGCCATGGCGAGCAGCGAGATGAGGGTGTAGATGGCGAGCACACGGCCGCGCTGCTCGTGCGGACTGACTTCGCTAAGCCAGCTTTCGATGACCATGTACAGTCCCGCCAGCGCGAAGCCGGATGCGCCGCGGAGTACCAGCCAGACGCCCAGCTGTGGCCAGAGCCCCGCTGCAAGCAGCGCGATGGTCGCGATGGCCCCCATGACCATAAACGTACGGATGTGGCCGACGCCGGCCACCACGGACGGGATGACCGCGCAGCCAATGACGAAGCCCAGGAAGTACAGGGAGCCGGTCAGTCCGATCGCATAATCACCCCAGCCCAGCAGCTGCGCATGCACCGGCAGCAGCGTGAGCTGCAGGCCATGCCCGGTCAGCAGAATACTGACCGAGATTAGCAGGGCTGTGACGCGTGAAAGAGTTCCGACCATGACTATCCTGTATGCAGTAGAGGAGCCATGGTAACGAATCGTCAAGCGGGGTGAATGGCCCCTCCGGGGCGGGTGGCTGGTCTGTCGGGGCCGACATGCCAGCACAACAATGTTTGCAGCGTGCGGCCGCTATGCAAGCTCGACCCGGGTTGCGACCATAAACAGACTGTTGGCGCGGCCGTGCGACCAGTGTTCCTGTACCGCAAAGCCCGCCGCTTCGACCTCGCGCCGCACTTTTTTGGCGCTGACGAAACTCACGTAAGGCGCTTTGCCGAGCCACTGCAGCACCGGAATGACGGGCCGCAGATACCACAGCCGGTCAGCGAGGCACACGGTGCTCGAGATAAAGAGCCCGCCCGGCTTCAGCAGCCCATGAATTTTGGACAGCGCGCCGGCGCGATCCGGCAAGAGGTGCAGCAAATTGAGTGCCAGCACCATATCGAAGCTGCCGTCGGGCGCCGTGAAGTCCTCCACCGCGGCCTCCTGAAAGCTGATGTTGTCGATACCCGCCTGGGCCGCCTTGTCCCGGCCAATGGCGAGCATGGCCGGCGCCACGTCGGTGGCCACGATGTGTGCCACGTGCGGCGCATGCTCCAGCGCCGTCGACCCGGTGCCGCAGCCAAATTCCAGCACCTGCATATCGGGCCGCATCAGCGCCTGCGTGCTGGCCAGCTTGCGCGCGTAGCTGGCCGTGTCGGCAATGGGGCGCTGGCTGTACCCGGGCGCAATCCGGTCCCAGAAATCGCGGGGAGTGACGGTCATTGAGGGTATCTCGCTTGTTGCTGCCAGCCTTCTTCGCTACCGTGATGATACGCCGGTGGCGCCGTGTTGCCACCCCACCAGCACGCAAGGGTAGAGAGACTATGACACTGAAAAAGCGGTTACTGGCGGGCTGTTGCCTGAGCTTGGTCTGGTTTGCCGCGGCCGCCGCCGAGCCCGAACCGCTTGACGTCAGCCGCAACCCCGACTTTGCGGCCATGAAGGCCCAGCTGGAGGGCGTGATCGACGCCTACAACGCGGCCGACCCGGCGGCCTTCAAGTCAGCGTACACAGAAGACGCCTGGGTGATCTCCATGCGGCGCCCGATCAAGGCCTCGCGCGAGGAGATCGGCGCGGCCTTCACGCCGGGTATGTCCAGCTACCGCTTTGCCACCGATCTGCAGGTGCTCGATATTGAGGTGCACGGCGATATCGCCTACATGATTGGCCGCAGCACCCTCACCGGTGTGCCACGGGACGGCGCCGACGTGCCCGAGTTTGTGGAGGAGCGGATTTACACGGCGATCTTTAAGCGGGAAGGGGGGCGCTGGCTGATTCACCGGCACATGGAGTCGACTTCGCCGTCAGTCTGACAGCCGGTCAAACACATACTCGCCGGCCGCCGGCACCCGAAACACATCAGTACCGTCCGCCCGCACGCCGCCCTCCCGGTAGGTCACCTGAGTGCGCGTGATGACAATTTCCGCCTGCAGCGTCATCGCTGTCTGGGTGCGCTGCGACACAATCTCGCACGCCGCCGGGATGGATGCCGTGATTTGCTGCGCGGTGACGACCACCGGCAATCGGCAGACCGCGGGATAGCCGATGGCATCATCCGGGGTCATGCCGGCTATTTTGTCAGGCCGGATGTGAGCATCGTGCCAGCGCTCCGGTTGCCTGAGCGTAAAGAATTTCATCCGGATACCGGCCGGCGGGTCAGTGTCATCATGCTCAAAGACCCAGAGCCGCTGCCGCTGCAGGGGTCCGTCCGGCGCGCCGATGGGCCATTGCAGGTAAACAACGTGCGAGCCAAACGCGGGCAGGTGGACCCGCTTGAACACGGGAAACAACAGGTCGTTCTCGGCGGCCAGCACCCCGGCCGCTATTTGCGACTGATTTGAATACTCGCCCTCCAGCCAGCTAACGATTCGATCCAGCGACGGTTCGCCTGCACCGGCCGGCCGGACCACGGCCCAGCACAGGCACAGGCTGAGGGCGACCAGGCGGGCCACGTAAAGCGGCTGGGCCCCGAGCTTAACTCTGCTTGTGCATGGCATCGCGTTCAAACGGTACATCATTGACCTCCGGTAATGCCGCTGCCGTCCACGGGGTGCATTGAATCAGGTGACGACATGCTTTCTGCCTACCGCCCACGGCATCGCTGCGAAGACGAGCAGCATCACGTAATAGACGGTGCCCGCGACGGGGTCGCGCTCTGCCAGATACTGGTTGATTGAGAGCCCCCTGAGCCACAGCACCACCGAGAACTCTACGGCCAGAAGTACACCCAGCGCGAGCCCGCCTGAGATGATGAGGTCGCGTTCACGCGAGGCCGGAAAACGCCGGGTGACGAAGCGCGCCGCGTAAAAAATGGCGACCAGCATCACCGGCATCTCGGCCAGCTCGGCTGCTCGCTCGCCCACCAGCGGCACCAGCCAAAGTACGCGCACAACGCCGAGGGCAAAGCCCACGGCAAAAACCAGCATGAAGTATGCGGCGCCGCGGAGCATCGGGGTTGATTACGCCACCCAACGCCTTGGGCAGGCGCGCGGCGCGAAGTGCCGCGTCCAGCGATCGAAGTCCGCGACTTGATTGCACGGCTCAGGTGACGACATCTACTCTTCCTCACCCATAAGGCGAAACATCTCTTTCCGCGCAACTTCCATCATCACCAGAACGCTACA
>JAZBOT010000048.1:0-37255 GCA_036351295.1 Gammaproteobacteria bacterium
CACCACGGCCTCGACCCGGCGCAACACGCGCAGTCCCAGCGGCATCCAGGTGAACAGACCCGACGCCAGACGGCGAATCAGGCCCGCGCGCAGCATGAGCTGGTGACTCGCGACCTCGGCATCCGCCGGGACTTCCTTAAGGGTGGTGAGGGGCAGGGTAGACAGGCGCATAGCGGGCATCACAGAGCTTAATCGGCGCCATTCTAACGGCTCCGGTCGCTCAAGTCCCTCTGTGGCGGCTATTTTGGTCGCCGGGCCCCGCCTGGAGTGAATTCGCTCCGGCGAAGTGGCACTATTTGGGTATCTCAAAGCCGACAGGCAGTCCATGAACGCAACCGACAGCGACAGCGACAGCGACACCGACAAGGGCACCGGGCAGCTTGCGCGCATGCGCAAGCGCGGCATTTACCTGTTGCCGAACCTGATGACAACCGCCGCGCTGTTTGCAGGCTTTTACTCGATCGTGGCAGCGATCGACGGCAACTTCGTCAAGGCATGCATGGCGCATTACGTCGCGATGGTTTTCGACGGGCTCGACGGACGGCTGGCGCGGCTGACTCATACCGAAAGCGATTTTGGCAAAGAATATGACAGCCTGTCGGATATGGTGGCATTCGGGCTGGCGCCGGCGATCGTCGTTTACCAGTGGGGTCTCGTGAAGCTGGCCGACTACGGCTGGATGTGGGGCAAGCTCGGCTGGCTGGCCGCGTTTTTTTACGCCGTTGCCGCAGCGATGCGTCTGGCGCGCTTCAATACCTACCATGGCTCGGTTGACAAGGCCTACTTTGAGGGCCTGCCCAGCCCCCCGGCGGCGTCGCTGATTATCGGTCTGGTCTGGCTGGCAACCGACCTCGGCTGGACCGGCGGCATGGCGCTGACAGCGGCTTTTGTTGTCACCGCAACGGCGGGCGCGCTGATGGTGTCGCAACTTGCCTACAGCAGCTTCAAAGAGATCAAGATGACGGAGCGCATTTCGTTCAGCTACGCGCTGACCCTGCCGCTGATGCTCATCATGGTGTTCATCAATCCACCGCTCGTGCTGTGCGCCCTCGCTTACCTCTATGCGCTCTCAGGTCCGGGTCTGTGGCTGTGGCGACGCTACAAGCGTATCGAGCGGCGCGCTGCGTCGTCTGATCAGGGCAGTCGCCGAGAATACTGAGCATGGCGGATTCGTCAGCCACGGAGCGGCGCGCGATGATTCTGGCTGAGCTCGGCATTGAGCAGTGGCGGCTGCGCGGGCAGCCCCCCGCTGCGGCTCTCGGGCCGGCCGCAGCTGCGCGATCGGAGGCTGGGGTTGCGCCCGGCAGGCAGGTGCCTGAGCCGCCGCCGGTGGCTGCCGTCGCCGCTGGAGAACCGGCTGCCCGGCCGGTTAGCGACTGGTCCACGCTTAATCATGTCATCCGTACGTGCACCCGTTGCGCACTGCACCAGTCGCGCACGCAGGCGGTTTGTGGTGTCGGGGCCGAGCGGGCCGAATGGCTTATCGTGGGTGAGGCACCCGGAGCCGAAGAAGATGCGCGCGGCGAGCCTTTCGTCGGGCGGGCGGGACAACTGCTCGACCAGATGCTGCTGGCCCTTGGTCTGCAGCGCGATGCGGTGTTTATCGCCAATGTGCTGAAATGTCGTCCGCCGAAAAACCGCAACCCGACGGCAGACGAAATGGCGGCGTGTCGTCCGCACCTCGATAAACAGATCGAGTTGCTGCAACCGCGCCTGATACTGGCGGTCGGCGCCATCGCGGCGCGGAGCTTGCTCGGCGTTGATCCGGAGACCCCGGTCGGCAAGCTGCGCGGCACAGTGCACAAGTTTGGCCCCCGGCAAATTCCGCTGGTGGTCACTTACCATCCTGCCTATTTGCTGCGCCGCCCGCTGGAGAAGCGTCGCAGCTGGGACGATCTGTTACTGGCGCAGGCGCAGTATGGCGCCCTCGAGTCACCCGAACCGCCATGAGTGCGCGACCCGACCTGTCCGCTGCCACTGCAAACCTGCGCACCATGCGTCCGGCTGACCTCGACGCGGTGGTGGAGATTGAGCAGCGTGCCTATGCGTTTCCGTGGAGTCGCAATATCTTTCAGGATTGCCTGCTTGCCGGCTACCACTGCCGGGTGCTGGAGCAAGCTGCCGGGCCGGTCGGCTACAGCATTTTGTCCACCGCTGCCGGCGAGGCCCATATTCTGAATCTGTGCGTTGATCCTGCCCATCAGCGGCTCGGCTTCGGTGGCCGCCTCCTGGCCGGCTTGCTGGCCTATGCGGGCGAAGCGCACATCGACCGGATGTTCCTGGAGGTGCGCCCGAGTAATCAGGCCGCTATCAGCCTTTACCAGCGAGCCGGTTTCGTGCGCCTGGGCGTGCGCAAGGCCTATTATCGCACCGCGGGCGGGCGCGAAGACGCACTGGTGCTGGTGCGCACATTCTGAAACCGGCTGGTTTCAGGCCAGTTCAGCCAGCTTCTGCAGCTGCGCTTGCAGCTGTGCGATATCCGATTGCAGGGTGGCCGCACGTGCGCGCTCCTGCGCAACCACGGCTTCCGGTGCGCGCTGCACAAAGTTTTCATTCGCCAGCTTGGCGCTGACCTTCTGCAGTTCAGCGGTTGCTTTGGCAACGCGCTTTTCCAGGCGTTCCTGTTCGGCTTCTACATCAATCAGCCCGGCCATCGGCACCAGCAGTCGCATGCCTCCCAGTAGCGCCATCGCGCTGGTGGGTGCCGCCTCGTCCGCCGGCAGAATACGAATGGTGTCGAGCCTCGCAATGCTGCGCAGGTACACATTCTGCTTTTGCAACCGCTGCGCATCGGCAGGACTGGCATCCTGCAGCAACACCGTTAAGGGCTGCGCCGGGGAAATGTCCATTTCACCGCGTATCTGCCGCACGCCGAGAATGAACCCGCGAACCCACTCGAGCTCAGCCTCTGCCTCGGCATCCGCCGGAAACGCGGCGGCAGCGGGCGCCGGCTGCAGCATAATCGTGGGCCCGGAAACACCCGCGACAGGCGCCACCCGCTGCCAGATTTCCTCGGTGATAAACGGCACGATCGGGTGCAGCGCGCGCAGCAGGGTTTCCAGTACCGTTATCAGCGTGCCGCGCACCGCCGCCTGCATCGCGCCCGTGGCAGCGCCTGCCTGCAGCAGGGGTTTGGTTAGCTCCAGGTACCAGTCGCAATACTCGTTCCAGGTGAACTCGTACAGCGCCCGCGCAGCGAGATCCAGCCGGTAACCTGCTAAATGCTGGTCCACTTCACGGATCGTCGCGCCCAGGCGGGAGCGAATCCAGCGGTCGGGGAGGCTCAGTTCCTCGGGCGGCGCAGACGTCGCGACCGACTGACCGTCGGTATTGAGCAGCACAAAGCGCGCTGCGTTCCAGATTTTGTTGCAGAAATTGCGGTAGCCCTCGATGCGGCCCAGGTCGAAATTAATGTCCCTGCCGGTACTGGCCAGCGCTGCAAAGGTAAACCGCAAGGCGTCGGTGCCAAAGGCCGGGATGCCCGCGGGAAAATGTTTGCGCGTGGAGGTTTCGATCCGTTTGGCCATCTGTGGCTGCATAAGGCCCGAGGTGCGCTTGCTGACCAGTGCCTCCAGTTCGATACCGTCGATCAGGTCGAGCGGGTCGAGAATATTGCCTTTGGATTTGGACATCTTCTGACCGTCCTGATCGCGAATCAGGCCGGTAATGTAGACCTCGGTGAACGGCACCTGCCCGGTAAACTTCAACCCCATCATGATCATCCGCGCGACCCAGAAGAAGATGATGTCGAAGCCCGTTACCAGCACCTGCGTAGGGTAAAAGGTTTGCAGTTCGGGCGTGTCTTCCGGCCATCCGAGTGTCGAAAACGGCCATAGCGCCGAGGAGAACCAGGTGTCCAGCACATCCTCGTCCTGGCGCAGCGCGACGTCT
Source organism: Gammaproteobacteria bacterium (assembly GCA_036351295.1). Lineage (GTDB taxonomy): Bacteria > Pseudomonadota > Gammaproteobacteria > Steroidobacterales. The sequence continues at coordinate 3,892 of JAZBOT010000048.1, forward strand.
GCGTCGAGGCCGTGCAGCCGGCGCGCCTCGTCTTCCGTGCGCGCCACGAAAATATTGCCTGCTTCGTCATACCATGCCGGGATCCGGTGACCCCACCAGAGCTGGCGGCTTATGCACCAGTCCTGAATATTGTGCATCCACTCAAAGTAGGTCTTCGACCAGTTCTCCGGCACGAAACGGATATCGCCCTGTTCAACGGCCTTAATGGCTGGCTCTGCCAGCGGTGCGACCTTCACGTACCACTGGTCAGTCAGGTACGGTTCGATGACCGCGCCGCTGCGGTCGCCGCGCGGTACCATCAGCGTGTGATCGACAATCTTCTCGAGTAAACCCGCCGCCGTAAAATCTTCCACCAGGCGCTGCCGCGCGGCGTAGCGATCCAGTCCGCGGTAGGCCGTGGGTACCGAGTCATTGAGCGCCGCGTCCGCGGTAAACACATTGATGAGCGGCAGATTGTGGCGCTGGCCCACCTCGTAGTCGTTGAAATCATGCGCCGGGGTAATTTTGACGCAGCCGCTGCCGAACTCGGGGTCGACATAGTCATCGGCAATAATGGGAATCGCCCGGTCGCAAAACGGCAGATCGATGGTCTCTCCCACCAGGTGGCGGTAGCGTTCGTCATCCGGGTGCACGGCAACTGCCGTATCGCCGAGCATGGTCTCCGGCCGGGTTGTCGCGACCACGAGATAACCGCTGCCGTTACTCAGCGGATAACGAAAGTGCCACAGATGCCCCTGTTCCTCGGTGGCCAGTACCTCAAGGTCGGACACCGCCGTGTGCAGCACCGGGTCCCAGTTGACCAGCCGTTTGCCGCGATAGATCAGTCCTTCCTGATGCAGCCGCACAAACACTTCGGTGACCGCGGCGGACAGGCCTGCGTCCATCGTGAAGCGTTCCCGCGACCAGTCCACGGAGCTGCCCATCCGCCGCATCTGGCGGGAAATGATACCGCCCGAGTGCGCCTTCCAGTCCCACACGCGGTCAATAAACGCGGCGCGTCCGAGCGAATGCCGATTAAGGTTTTCTGCCTCAAGCTGCCGTTCCACGACCATCTGGGTCGCGATGCCGGCGTGGTCGGTGCCGGGCTGCCACAGCGTGCGCTCGCCGCGCATCCGGTGATAGCGAGTGAGGGCATCCATGATGGTGTGCTGGAACGCATGCCCCATATGCAGAGTACCGGTCACATTCGGCGGGGGGATCATGATGCAGTAGGGTTGTCCCGCGCCCTGCGGCGCAAACCAGCCGGCGTCTTCCCAGGTTTGGTACCAGCGCTGTTCAATAGCGGCTGGCTGATAGCTCTTGTCCATCAGCGTAAAACTTTCCTTCGAGTTGAGTGTTGTCCGATAGCCGGGTGCGTTTAATCCGAGCGAAACCCGCCCAGTTTCTCGCGCACGGTTTTCTCGATCAGCGCCGGCAGCTGGTCGCCCAGCTGATCGTTTATTCTTACGCGCAGCTGTTCTTCGATATCGCGCAGTGCATCGCTGACCAGCCCGTCCACCAGCACCCAGGTCTCGGCGGCAATGCCGTCGCACAATTCGTCGACCTCTTCGTTGCTCAGCGCACTCCGGGCCCGGCGGCTCACCGCATCGGTCAGCACGGGAATATCGTCATCTTGAACCATCGTCAGTCCCTCATGGCGGCCTTTCGCTCGCTACGCCCCAATCCGATGCGTCTCGGGACTCAGCCCCAGCTCGCGATAATGCCGGAAGCGGCGCCGCCCGGCCGCAGTAGCGTCCGGCTCGGCAGTGACGATTTCGGCAATACGTCGAAACTGCTGCGCAAACGGCGGGGCCTCCTCCGCCAGATTAACCAGAACCTCGCCCGCCTCCAACAAAGCTGCATCTGTGCCAATGCAGACCGGGGCCCGCGGCACGCCCGCGCCGAGCACCTCATGGGGCACGAAACTGCCCTGCCGGAAACTCCACAGCATGTCATCGAAGCGGTCAGCGAGCGGTTTGGACAGCGTGTGCGCATACACCCGGCTGCCGAGCTTGTAGGCCTTTTCGGTCAGCCGGCACGCAAAATTGAGCCGGTTGTCGGTGCCGGTGAGGTCAAGAATATAAAAGTCGATCCGTGGCTCAGCCCCTGTCACAGCATCGGTCATCCGGGTCAGGCATTCAGGATGTATTCAAGCAGCAGCGGCACCGGGCGCCCCGAGCTGCCCTTATTGGTGCCGCCCTGGTAAGCGGTGCCGGCAATATCGAGATGGGCCCAGTCTGTGTCCTTTACGAACTTGCCGAGAAAGCAACCTGCGGTAATGGTGCCGGCCTCGCGTCCGCCGATATTGGCCATGTCCGCAAAATTGCTGTTCAGCTGCTTGGCGTAGTCGTCGCCGAGCGGGAGCCGCCAGGCCCGGTCATCCGCCGCCTGGCCGGCCGCGAGCAGACGCTTTGCCAGCGTGTCTGAATTGCTCATGAGCCCCGCATGGTGACTGCCCAGCGCGATAACGCAGGCACCCGTCAGTGTTGCGATGTCAATCAGTGCCGCCGGCTTATAGTTCTGTTGGGCATAGGTCAGCGCGTCGCAGAGGATCAGCCGGCCCTCGGCATCGGTATTAAGAATTTCAATCGTCTGTCCGGACATCGAGGTGACGATGTCGCCCGGCTTGGTCGCCGATCCGCCCGGCATGTTTTCCACCGTCGGGATAATGCCCACAGCGTTGAGTTTGGGCTGCAGTTCGGCCAGCGCCCTGAAAGTGCCGAGCACGGATGCGGCACCACTCATGTCGAATTTCATTTCGTCCATGGTCGCCGGCGGCTTGAGCGAGATGCCGCCGGTGTCAAAGGTCACGCCTTTGCCGACCAGCACCGTGGGCTGGCGCGATTTCGCCGCGCCCGTGTATTCGAGCACGATCAGCTTGGCCGGCTGGGCTGACCCGGCGCTCACCGAGAGCAGCGAGCCCATACCCAGCTTTTTCATCTCGCTCTCGCTCAGCACCTTGCATTTCAGGTTGCGAACGCCGGTGGCCAGCTGCCGGGCGGTGTCGGCCAGATAGCTCGGGGTGCAGACGTTGCCCGGCAAATTGGCGAGCCTGCGGCTGAAGCTCATGCCGAGACCCAGCGCATCACCTTCGGCCGCCCCTTTCCGCGCGGCACGCGCGGCTTTGGCGTCGCGCACCACGATGGTCAGGGCCTCGAGTTTGCTGTCAGGTTCTGCCTTGACCGACTTCAGTTCGGTGAAGCGATAGGTGGAGTGATGCCATACCTCGGCGACAATACGGGCGCTGCGGAAGCTGTCCGCGCCGCTTATTTTTTCAAGTGTAAGCAGGCACGCGGCCGCCGTGTAGGGTCGCGCCGACAACCAGCCGAAGGCCGAACCCAGCGCGGTTCGCAGCGCAGTTCGATCAAGCTCGCCGCGTTTGCCGCAGCCCACCAGCAATACCCGCTCACAGGGCAGCCCGCCAGTATGGGTTATCAGCAGCATCTCACCCGCTTTGCCGCTGATGTCGCCGTGCTCCAGCAACGGGTCGATGTCAAGCCCGGCCTTGGCAAGCTGAGTCGCTGCGACACCTTTCTGGCCGTCTTCAAATACGGCGACCAGCGCGACAGGGGTTGCCAGATTGCCGGCCTTGGCTGTACTCACATCGAAACGCATGGGCTGCTCCTGTTAAACTGACTTGACAATAGTCTACTTGATTCACTGCGCCACATGGGCCCCATTCTAAACCGCTACGTCTTTCGGGAAACCGCCCAAACCTGGCTGGCGGTAACCGGCGTGCTGCTGCTCGTGCTGCTGACGGATCAGTTCGCACGTGTGCTCGACGATGCTGCCGGTGCAGAGCTGCCGAAAAATGCCATCTTTGCCGTGATGGGCCTGTCGTCTATCCAGTACCTGACCATTCTCATACCCGTGGCGATATTCCTGTCCATTATCCTGGCCCTGGCGAGGATGTATAAAGACAGCGAGATGGCTGCGCTCATGGCATGTGGCATTGGTAATACCGCTTTTTACCGGCCGATTTTGCTGCTCGCCCTGTTTCTCGCGGTGCTGGTTGGCTGGCTTTCGCTCGAAGCCGGCCCCGCTGCGCAACGCCAGGTGCTGACGATTTTTGAAGAGGCGAAGAAGAGTGCCGACCTCGCCATGCTTGAACCGGGCCGCTTTATTTCGTTTGGCAAACAAAAGGCCATCGTCTACGCAGAGCGCGTCAGCGCGGAAGGCAACCTGTCGAACGTTTTCGTCCAGCTCCGCGATGCCGATGAGGTGACGGTTATCGTGGCGGAGGAGGCCGGCCAGCGCAGTGACCCGGAGACCGGGCGCAAGGTGCTGACGTTTTATCGCGGCGAGCGCTACGAAGGGGTGCCGGGTTCGCGCGAATTCAAAATCATGCGTTTCGCCGAGCACGGCATACCGTTTGAAGCCAAGCCCTCGCGGCCGGGAGATGTAGGCCCCGAGGCGCAAACGCTGATTGAGCTATTGGATGCCGATACGCCGGCCGCGATGGCCGAGCTGCAGTGGCGTGCCTCAGTGCCGCTGACGCTGCTTATCCTCTGTCTCATCGCCGTGCCGCTCAGCCGCTCACAGCCACGCCAGGGGCGCTATGCCAATCTCGCGGTCGCGGTGCTGATCTACATTACCTACGCCAACCTGCTCGGCGCGGCGCGCGTATGGCTGGAGAAAGGCGAGGTTGAGGCTTGGCTGGGGCTCTGGTGGGTGCACGCGATGTTTCTGATGCTGGCGCTTGGCTTGCTGCAGTTTCAAAACCGCTACCTGCAGCGCTGGTGGTCCCGCGACACGCAGCCGGTGCAGGACTCGACGGGAGCTGCGCCGCCATGAATATCATTAACGGTTACCTGTGCCGCACGATTCTGGCGAGTACCGGCCTGGTGATGCTCGTGCTGCTGTCGCTCGGCATTTTTATCGAGTTTGTGGGCCAGCTGGACGATCTGGGCCAGGGCACCTACACGTTGATCACCGTTGTGCAGTACATCCTGCTCAAGATTCCGCATCTTGCCGCGGGGCTGCTGCCCGTCTCGGTGCTGCTTGGGTCCCTGCTCGGTCTAGGGGCCCTCGCCGCCGGCAGTGAACTGATCATCATGCAGGCTTCCGGCGTGTCTGCGCGCAGGCTGGCGGGCTCGGTGGCGCTGACGGGCATAGCCATTGCGCTCGTCGGCGGCCTCATCGCCGAATTTCTGGCGCCCGAGATGTATCTGTATGCTCGCCAGTTGCGCGCGGTGGCTAAAAGCGGGCAGGCGGACCTCGCGGGTTCCAGCACCTGGGTGCGTGACGGCAACACCATATACAACCTGCGGCCCTCGGTGGATGGCGTGGAATACGGCGGGGTCTATGTCTACCGGATGGCGGCCAGGGGTTCGCTGCAGAGCATCGGGCGCGCGGATTCGCTCGAGACTGCGGACGACCAGTGGCAGCTGGACAACTACCAGGAGTCCGTCTTGTCGCGGGATGGAGTGACTGTACAGACCGATATTGTGGTGCCCGGCAGTGTCGGGCAGCTGGGCGACTTGCTGGCAATTACCGCCGTCAAGGACAGCAGCCTGACGGGCATCGAGCTCTATAATTACGTGCGCTATCTCAAGCGCAACGGGCTTGACGCCAAGCGGTATGAGATTGCTTTCTGGGGGCGCCTTGCGCAAATCGCCGGGATTGCCGTCATGTGCGTGCTGGCGCTGCCGTTTGTGTTCGGCTCGCTGCGCACGACGGGGGCGGGCGCGCGCATGATCGTGGGTGTACTGATCGGCGTCGGTTACTTCCTGATGAGCCGCACGATGGCCGACAGCGCCGCCGTGTTCGACCTCAGTCCCATCGTGGTGGCGTGGCTACCGACCGTGCTGCTGGCGCTGGGCACCTATCTGGCGCTGCGCCGGGTTGCCTAGGCCAAAGCGCAGCGCCTAGTGGCGCGGCTTCGGCAGCTGCACAAGTCGGGTGCCGGACATCCGGTCATGCCAGCTCCGTGACTGCGGGTCGAACAGCATGCACCAGTAGCCGGCGCCGGCGGGTAATGCGCCGATGCAGGCGCAGGCAAAGCGGGTGAGCGCCTGCGACCGGGACACCTGGACGCAGGTTGCGCCCACCAGCCGCAGCCGCCAAGCGCGCATGCCGACGGTCTGGCCGCCGTAGCGCCAGAAACCGCAGAAATAGGCCGCGATGATCACCGCCAGAAACGCGCGATAAAGATTGTTGCCGGCGGTTACCGGCTCGCCGCTGCCCGCGACGAACGGCACGGAGGCCACCATCATCACCGCGATGACCAGCAGCCAGTCGTAGAGTCCGGCCAGCAGGCGCTTAGCAAAGCTCGCCGCCGGCAATACCTGTAATTCGGGGTCTTTCAATGTTCAGCAACTTATTCGCTAACTCATGGCCAGTTTGCCGACCGGCCCGACCGCTGCCGGGCCCGTCCGCGCTGCGACCGGCCGCCAGCGCATCATAATAGCGCCGCAGCGCGGCCTGAACAGGGCAGGGGTGCGCGGCTGGTCTACCTTTGCCATACTCGGCGCCGGGCGGCTGCTCGGCCGCGAGGGATAATCCGCCATGCTGCGCTTTGCACCGTGGGCCCGAATCAAGCGTCGGTTTGCGTTCGATGGCCACTTTATTGACCCGCGTTTTGCGCGCAACCGGCGCCGCTACCTGCTGCAGTGCGCATTTGTCAGCGGTGCGATGGCCGGCGTTCTGCTGCTGCTGGATACGTTCTACCAGACGGTTCTGATTGCGGCGCTTGGCGCCAGCTCGTTTGTGGCCTTTGCGGCACCAAGCATGCGGGTCTCGCGTCCGCGCTGCCTGATTGGCGGCTACCTGGTGGGGACGCTGGTCGGTTGCGGCGTCTCAATGCTGGTGGCCGCGACCGGCGGCCTCATGAGCCTCGACTCACGCTCGGTGCGTATCGTCCTCGGGGCGCTCGCGGTCGGAATTACGATGCTGATCATGGTCACCACTGATACCGAGCATCCGCCGGGCGTGGCCGTGGCGCTGGGTTTTGTGCTCAGCGACTGGGAGCCGTCGACGGTGGCCGCGGTGCTGACCGGCATCGTGGCGATCTCTGTCATCAAAGAGCTGGTGCGCGAACACCTCATCGACCTGCTCTGATGCGAGCGTCCGGGCACGGCTTGCGCGACTCGCGCGGTCTGGCCGCCAGCGGCCTGCCGCTCATGCAGCCGGGATAACCACTCGTCAGAATCGTCAACCATTTGATGAATTTGTGACGCGACTCACACGCGGCGAGCTTATGTCAGCTTGATCCGCGCCGCCGGAACGACGTTGGCCGTCGCGTCGAGAATCCTAAAAATACATATATAACAATGGCCTGCAGTGGCTAAGGCCGCCCGCGCGGGCATTTTTGTGACGCTGAAACCCGGCTGCGCCCGACGCGGCCAGTCGGGCACCAGTGTCTCAAGCCGTGATTAAGTTCAATGTTTTGCCCCCGTGCGCTCCGTAGTATCAGCAGCCTGTTAAAGGAAACCCGGGTCTTCCGGGCTGCAGGGACTGCACGCAATGCCGAACTACCAACGACAACAGGGCTTCAACGTAATTGAGCTGATGGTGACGCTCTTTGTTGGCGCTATCGTCCTTAGCGTGGGCGTGCCGGCGTTCACCGGTTTTACGGCCAACAATCGGATTGCCACCGCGTCTAATGATATTGCGACCACGCTGCATCTGGCGCGCACCGAGGCAATCAAACGCCGCGCCGCGGTGTCCGTCTGTCCCAGCGCCAACTGGGATACCAATAACCCGACCTGCACCGGCAACGACTTTGCCGACGGCTGGATCGTCTTTGTCGACGCGCTGGCTCCCGCGGTGCCGGATCTCGCTCACAACGGCGCCGCTGATGTGCTGCTGGCGCACGGCCCGCTCAATGACAACGTCACGTTGACCCTGGCCGACGCGGCCAACCCGCTTGGTAACGGCGGCTTCGTCAGCTTTGGCGCCAACGGTGTGCCGGTGGTCAACCTCGGCGGCAACCGCGGCGCGTTTAACTTTCAGCTGTGCGACGACCGCGGTAACGAGGATGTCGGCGGCGGCATCGCCGCAGGCCGCTGGATTCAGCTGGCGCCCACCGGGCGACCGCAGATTTATCGCGACGTAGCGCACATGCAGTCGGGCGCAAACCCGACCAATGGCTGCTAGCAGCACTGAGCGGAGCTTAAGGATGAAATTTGTACGTAACCATCGCGCAGGTGCGGCCCGGCAAGGCGGCTTTACCCTGCTGGAATCGCTGATATCGCTGGTCATTTTGTCAGTGGGCATGCTGGGCATCGCCGCGCTCTATGTCGAAGGCCTGCGGGCCGGCCGCACGGCCGTGTACCGCACCACCGCCGTCAACCTGGCGGCGGACATGATGGACCGCATTCGCGCCAACCCGCAGGCAAGGTTCGCCTACCAGGGTGGCGGTGCGCTGAACAACTGTGTCAACGCGGGTAACAACTGCACGGCCCAGCAGATGGCGCAGGAAGACGTGTTGCTCTGGACCAATGAAGTGGCCGCGCGCATGCCGGGCGGCGTGGCGGCGAACGTCGCCGTGGCTAACGCCGGCGTGGTCGATATTTACACCATCACGATTAACTGGCCGGAGCCGGGCTTCGATGCGCCGCTGAGTTATTCGCTGGTAGCGAGGCTGTAGCAGATGGATAAAGCATTTAACCACCGACTTGCGGCGCAGCACGGCATGACGCTGATCGAACTGATGGTGTCGATGGTCATCGGCATCTTCCTGGTGCTCGGTGCGGTCACCGTCTACAGCCAGGGGCGGCAGAACTACACCGCCAACGAGGGCATCGCGCGGCTGCAGGAGAACCTGCGCTTCGCCGTGAACGTGCTGGAACCGGACGTCCGCCTGTCCGGGTTCTGGGGCATGCACAACGACAGCGCCCTGCTTGACGCCCCCGGTATCGCGGTGACCTGCGATGGCAACGATGTGACTGCCTGGGCGCTGAACCTGGGCGCCGGTGGCCCGCCGGGCATGGTCGCAATTAACAATGTTCAGGCCGGCAACAACGGCTTTGTGACGCCGGGCTGCCCGGCCACGCAGGGCGGCATTGTTGTGGACACGGATGTGCTCGAGATTCGCCGCGCGTCGGCCCAGCCCGCGCTGCCGAACGCGGGCGAGACCCAGCTGCAGGCCCGCCTGGGGCAGGCGACAGTGTTTCAGAACGGTGTCGTACCGGCGGGGTACGCCGGCCTGGCGCCGGGGCTGACCAACACTTATACGATGCTGGTTAATTCCTGGTATGTCGCCAACGGCTCCAATGCGGACCCGACGGTGCCGTCGCTGCGGCGGCGCACGCTCCGCGGCGGGCAGATGGTGGACGAAGAAGTGATCGCCGGTGTCGAAAATATGCAGATACAGCTGGGACTCGACACCACTGTGCCGCCGGACGGCAATGTGGATCAGTACGTCGACCCGGATGATCCGGCGGTGGCCCTGAGCGAGGTCGTCGCCGCGCGCCTGTGGCTGCTGGTCCGCACCACCGACGCCGAGCGGGGCTTTGTCGACGGCGCAATTTACACGCCGCTCGACCGGCAGCTCGCCGACATTCAGCCGGGTGACAATTTCCGGCGCATGCAGGTGGCGAAGACCATCTTCTTGCGCAACTTCAGGGGCTAGATACAGACATGAACAAGCTTAAGAACACAGCGATTCGTAGTCCGCGCAACCAGCGCGGTGCTGCGCTGGTCGTGTCGATGGTGCTGCTGCTGGTACTGACCCTGCTCGCCGTCTCGACGATGAGCACCGCCAGCCTGGAGGTCACGATGGCCGGCAACGCGCAGTACTCGGAGAACGCGTTTCAGCTGGCCGAAACCGGCAACGAAGAGTACATCCGCACGATGCGCAACAACCAGACGGTGTGCCTGAACGATCAGAACCCGACGGTGTGCGACATACCGCAAACTAACGTGCCGGAAATGGGCGGTTCATATCAAACGACCAATGCCTTTATTGATAACAGCGGTGCGCTGTGCCCTAACAGCAGTGCCACCGTGACCCGTTTTGATTTTCAGGTGCAGGCGAATGGCCAGTCGGCCGACAACGCCTTATCACAGCACACGCAGGGCTGGGCGTTTTGCAAGCCCTAACCAGGAGAACACAATGATTAACGCAAGCAAGCTTGGATTTTTTGTCGCGGTGTTCGCGCTCACTGTAAGCGGCATCGCCGCGGCCGCGCTGGTACCACAGGTCAATGTTGTGGAGCTGGAAGCGGCGCAGTTCAAGGCACCCGCGCATGAAGCCGATGTCATTGAGTTGCAGCCGTGCAGCACCTGCCCCGTTGAGACCGTGCAGGTTTCGGGTGACACCCGTTACCGGCTCAACGGATTCGAGTCACGGGTGGTCAAGCTGCCGGAATTGCAGCGCGCCATGCGGCAGGCCGGCAGCGCTGCCGACATGCTGATCTATGTCGCGTATGACGCCGGCACCCTGCAGGTCAACGAAATTGTTATCGAAGCCAGCGAATAGCTTCGGGCGCGCGTCGCACGGCGGCACGCGAAGGAAAGAGGAAGCCACTATGAAACGGACTAACGCAAAACTGGGCTGGATGCTCGCCGCGATGAGCTATGTGCTGATCGGCGGTGGTACGGCGCTGGCGGACGATACCGAGCTGTTTATCGCAGGCGAGGACAACTCGGGCGTCGACCCGGACGCGCGCCCCAATATCATGTTCATCATTGATACCTCGGGCAGTATGGGCAGCACCGTGCTGACTCAGGAGGCGTGGAACCCCAACGTGACCTTTGCGGGCTGCTACCGGTCTGACTCGGTGTACTGGAGCACCACGCCCCAACAGCCGGGCTGCGGCAGCGGGCGGTGGTTTCCTAAAACCCGCAATTTTTGTGAGTCGTCTAAGCAGCTTTTGTCAGGCATAGGCGAGTATTCCGGCAGCCTGCTCGCCTGGCGACCGCGCGGCAATGCCAGCCGCAGCCGCTGGGTGCCGCTGAGCAACAGCCGCAACCGCAACGTCGAGTGCGTGGCCGATGCCGGCGTGCACGGCAGTGCGCCCGGGCAGCTGTGGGCGGCGGACGGCACGGCGGGGCCGTGGTCCGGCAATGACGGTGCCGAACCCGCATGGACGACCAGCTATACGTTGTTCGACGGCAACTACCTGAACTGGCTGCAGTCCGGCGGCACGGTGGTGTCCACGCGTATCGACATCGTTAAAGAGGTGACCAACAACCTGCTCGACAACCTTGAAGACGTGAATGTGGGCCTGATGCGTTTCAACAACGCCGACGGCGGCCCGGTGCTCCACGAAATGGAAGACATCGACACCGCCCGGAATGAAATGAAGACGATAGTGAATGGCCTGCCCGCCAATGGCTGGACGCCGCTCTCCGAGACACTGTATGAGGCGGGCCAGTACTTTGCCGGCCGCAACGTCGTCTACGGCAACGGCTTTACGGTGGACAGCGTGCCGGAGTCGCGGGTTGGCGGTAATGCGAACTCCAATGTCTACGAGACGCCGATTGATTTCGCCTGTCAGAAGAACTACATCGTGTTGCTGACTGACGGCGAACCGACCCAGGACCGCGGCGCGATCGAAACGCGCGTCGAGGGCCTGCCCGGTTTTGTGGACGCCACCGGCGGCCAGTGTGAGCGTATGCCCGGTGCCAACAACGACGACGGCAAGTGTCTGGATGAGATGGCGGGCTACCTGCGCAATCACGACCTGTCCACGCAGTTCTTCGGCGACCAGACAGTCACGACGTATACCATTGGCTTCACCATCGACCTCCCGCTGCTCGCGGAAACAGCCCGCAAGGGCGGCGGCGGTTATTACCTCGCTGACAACACCAGCACGCTGACCAGCGCGCTGACCAAAATCGTGGTGTCGATCCTGGATGATGCGTCGACCTTTACGGCCCCGTCGGTGCCGGTGAACGCGTTCAACCGGACGCAGAACCTCGACGACATTTTTGTCTCGGTGTTCAACCCGTCATCCACGCTGCGCTGGCCCGGCAACCTCAAGAAGTACAAGCTGCTGCGCGGCGAGTTCATCGACGCCAACCTCGCGAATGCGATTGATCCCGATACGGGCTTCTTCCGCGACGAGGCGCAGAGCTTCTGGTCGGCTACGCCGGACGGCGCCAGTGTGACCGCAGGCGGTGCGGCCGAGCGCCTGCCGGAGTATGGCAACCGCAACCTGTACACCAACATCGCCGGCGGCGACCTGAATGCGCCGGCCAATGCGGTCGTCCCCAGCAACACCGGGCTGACCGATGCGGTGCTGGGCATTCAGGGCCCGCTCGCGGACGATTTCGACCAGCAGAACGCGTTCCTGATGAACTTAACTGATCGCGAACGCCTGATTCTGTGGATGCGCGGGCTGGATATCTTCGACGAGAATGACAACGGCAGCGACATGGACACCCGCCGTACGATGGGCGATCCGCTCCATGTGCGGCCGGTGCCGGTGATTTACGGTGGCACGGCGACCAACCCGGACATGGTGATTTTCATCGCGACGAATGACGGCTATCTGCACGCGGTCGACCCGGATACGGGCGACGAGTTGTGGTCCTTTGTTCCCGAACGGCTGCTGCCCGCACAGCAAGGACTGTATGCAGACCCGGTCTCGCCGCTGCGCCAATATGGCATCGACGGCGAAATCACCACGGTCATTCTTAATGATGACGGCCTGGGCGGCATTACCGGCAACGAGCGTGCGATCCTCACCTTCGGCATGCGCCGTGGCGGGGATGCGCTGTTTGCAATTGATGTGACCGACCGCAACGACCCGCAGCTGTTGTGGGAAATCGACTCGTCGACCCCGGGGTTCTCGGACCTTGGCCAGACCTGGTCGACGCCGCAGGCCAGCCGCGTGAAGCTGGGTGGCACGGCGCGTGACGTGTTGTTCTTCGGCGGTGGTTACGACACCGGTCAGGACAACGAGACCTACCGCGAAGACACCGTGGGTAATGCGGTCTACATGGTCGATACCGAAACGGGGCAGCTGCTCTGGAGCGCCGGCAACGGCAACGGCTACGACCTCAACCTGCCGGAAATGACGCACTCGATCCCGGCCCCCTTGCTGGTGACGCGCCTTAACGGCGACGGGTTCGCCAGCCGCCTGTACTTTGGCGATATGGGCGGGCGCATCTGGCGCATCGACCTGATCAACGGCAACCCGGTCGCGGATTTCGCGGAGGGTGGCGTGCTGGCGAGTCTCGGTGGTGCGGCCAATGCGCCGAATCCGAGCGTCGACAAACTGCGCCGCTTCTACAATCAGGTTGACGTGGCCAACGTGGTCGGCAACGGCGAGCGCTTCCTGGCGGTCAACGTGGGCTCGGGCTACCGCGCGCATCCGCTCGACCGGGACATCGACGAGGTGTTCTTCTCGGTGCGCGATTTTAATGTCAGCACGGTGATCCCGACGGATCAGTATCCGGCGCCGGTGACCTTTGACGAGCTGATCGACATTACCAACCTCGGTGACGTCAGTATTGCCTACGGGGCCAAAGGCTGGCGCATGACGATGGACGCCTCGCCGGGTGAGAAAGTGCTGGGTCGCTCCATTACATTTGACGGCACGATCTTCTTCACTTCGTTTGCGCCGGGTTCGGGTGCCAACGCCTGTACGGCCGTCGCGGGCCAGAACCGACTGTATGCGGTGTCACTGTTCAACGGCTTTACCATTCTGGATACGCCGTTCGTGCAGCTGCAGCAGGGCGGTATCGCGCCGCAGCCGGAGCTGGTCTACGTGCCCAGCGCCAATGGCGAGGACGCCAAGACCATCGTCCTCAGCGGTACCGAGCCGACGGAAGTGCCGGTGATTGACCCGATCACCCGCACCTACTGGACACAGGACGGCGCGCAGTAGCGCCAGACAAAGGCAACTCGTATGTACAAGTACTCAAAAGGCGTGACCCTCGTGGAGCTGATGGTGGTTATGGTGATCATCGCGGTGCTCATGTCAGTCGCGGTGCCGTCTTACCGGCAATACACGATGCGGGCGAATCGCGCCGAAGCGCACTGGTCGCTGCTGCAGGCGGCCGCCAACCAGGAGCGGTTTTACCTGCAGAACAACACCTACGCGACCAACGCGCAGCTCGATGCACCGCCGCCCAATGGACTGGGGTTGAGTCCGCAGACCGAGAGCGGCCACTACGGCATCCAGGTGACCGCCGCCGATGCGGCGGGCTACACGGTGGTGGCTACCGCCCAGGGCGGACAGGCGGAAGACAGCGACTGACAGGTGCTGGCCATCGATGAGCGCGGCACGCGCTACGGCGGCCCCGGACCCGCGGGGGCAGGTAACAACGACCCGAAGTGCTGGTAGCGCTGACCCGCGCCCGGTCAAGGCCCCGCCTCGCGCGGGGCTTTTTTTTGGGCGGCAGACGCGAGCTGCCGCGCATGAATTCCGGCAGCGTGCCGGAACGCATGTTTGGTATAGCAGGGCAGTTGTACAGAGAAATGGCGCTCCCTACGGGAATCGAACCCGTGTTTCAGCCTTGAGAGGGCCGCGTCCTAACCGCTAGACGAAGGGAGCCTGTACGACATTACTGTGCCCGCGAGCGGCGGGGGCTGGTATTATACGGCGCTTTGCTTACGTCTCAAGTAAGAGTTTCATTTGTCTAACCCTGCCGAAAAAGCGGCGGCCGCCCTGCGAGTTATACCGCGTTCTGAGCACAACATCAGTCGCGCCAACATCTCCAAAGCGGCTGTAAAAGTGCTGTACCGCCTGAAAGACGGCGGTTTTCAGGCCTATTTGGTGGGCGGCAGCGTGCGCGACCTGCTGCTTGACCGGCACCCTAAGGACTTTGATGTCGCCACGGACGCAACGCCCGAGCAGGTCGCTGAGCTGTTCAACAACGCGCGTCTCATCGGGCGGCGGTTTCGCATCGCCCATGTCCGCTTCGGCCGCGAGATCATCGAAGTGGCCACGTTGCGTGCGGGTGCCAACAGTGATGAGGACGATCATTCGGTGGCTGAAGGCAGCGGCCGCGTGCTCCGCGACAACGTCTGGGGCACCATCGAGGATGACGTCTGGCGCCGGGATCTGACCGCCAACGCGCTCTACTATGACATTAGCGACTTTTCTATTCGTGACTACGTCGGCGGCGTCGAGGATATCCGCGCCGGGCGCCTGCGATTGCTGGGCGACCCGGAACAGCGCTATCGGGAAGACCCCGTGCGGATGCTGCGCACCGCACGGTTCGCCGCCAAGCTCGGGTTTGCGGTCGACCCGGCGTCAGCTGAACCGATCAGCCGCCTCGCGGGGCTGCTGGACAATATCCCGCCGGCACGCCTGTTTGACGAGTTCGGCAAGCTGTTTCAGTCGGGGCATGCGGCAGCAAGCTGGCAGCAGCTGCAGCAATTTGACCTGGTGCGTCATTTGTTTCCGGCCACCGCGCATTGGTTGGCCAACGATGCGGACGGCCGGCGGGCGCGCTTTATCACGACTGCCCTGGAGCAAACGGACGCGCGGATTGCGGTCGACAAGCCGGTTACCCCGATGTTTTTGCTGGCCGTGCTGCTGTGGGGACCGGTCCGGGAGACCGCCAGTCGCCTGATTGAGCACGAAGACATGTCGGAGGTGCAGGCGCTGGTCGTTGCCGGCGCGGAAGTGGTGGGGCAGCAATGCAGCCGCGTTGCTTTTCCCAAGCGCTTTACGCTGCCGGCCAGGGAAATCATGCAAATGCAGCCGCGTTTTCTCAAGCGCCAGGGTAAGCGGGCACACGCGTTGCTGGGGCACCGGCGCTTCCGCGCGGCATACGATTTGCTGCTGCTGCGGGCTACGCTGGGCGAAGTCGAGCCCGAGCTGGTCGACGCCTGGACAAAAATGCAGGAGGACGGTGGCGCCGCTGACGTGCAAGAACGTGCGCCCAAAGCCCGCAGTGGTCAGCGTCGCCGGCGCCGCAGAAAGAGCAAGAACAGTGACTAGTGCGTGTGTTGAGATTCATGCGCTAAACGGTTTGCCCCCAAGCCGGGATTTGTCATGAACGCGGTTGCGCATTGGGTGCCGGCCTACATCGGTGTTGGCAGCAACCTGGCCGATCCGGTGGCACAGGTGCGCCGTGCGCTGGAGCGACTGGACGCATTGCCAGGCACGCGCGGGGTGCGCCACTCGCCGCTGTATCGCAACCCGCCGCTGGGGCCGCAGGATCAGCCGGACTATGTCAACGCTGTGGCTGGCGTACTGACGCAGCTGACCCCGCGGGCGCTGCTCGGTGAGCTGCAGGCGCTGGAAACCGCGCTGGGGCGCACGCGGGTGGCCGGCGATCGCTGGGGGCCGCGCGTTATTGACCTCGACTTGCTGGCGTGCGGTGCGCAGGAGCTTGTGGAACCGGGTCTGGTCTTGCCTCACCCGGGCATTTCGGAGCGAAATTTTGTATTGTTCCCGCTCTACGACGTTGCGCCGGGGCTGAGCGTGCCGGGGCAGGGGACGGTACGGGACATGATCAGTCGCGTCGACGGCAGTGCGCTGGTCCCGGTAACCTGAACCGGCGCCCTGGTGGGCGGCCCGCCGCGCCGGCAACGAGAGCGGCGCGGATAACAATAAACAATAAGGTTAGATGCAGTTTCTATGGCGAACTCCCGCTATATCGCAATTGAAGGTCCGATCGGCGTTGGCAAGACCAGCCTCGCGCGGCGCTTGGCCGCCGAGCTCGACGGCGAGCTGGTGCTCGAAGAGGCCGGGGCGAATCCGTTCCTCGAGCGTTTTTATGACGACCCGCGCGGTGCGGCGCTTCCGGCGCAGCTGTTTTTCCTGTTTCAGCGGGCGCGCCAAATGGACTTGCTGGGGCAGGCCGACCTGTTCAGCGAGCTGCGGGTGTCCGATTTCCTGATGGCTAAAGACCGGCTGTTTGCCGAAGTCACGCTGGACCGCGATGAGTTCGCGCTGTACCAGCAGATTTTTGCATCGCTGAACCTGCAGCCGCCCGTGCCTGATCTGGTGGTGTTTCTGCAGGCCCCCGTGGATACCCTGCTGTACCGGATCGCCCAGCGCGGAATTGCCTACGAGCAGATTATCAAGCGCCGCTATCTTGAGCGGCTTGCCGACGCTTACTCGCGGTTTTTTCATCAGTACACTGAGTCGCCGCTGCTCATTGTCAACGCCTCGACAATTGACCCGGTCAATAACGAGCGGCATTTTCAGATGCTGCTCGAAGAAATCGACAGTGCGCGCAGCGGCCGGCAGTTCTTCAATCCGCTGGTTTCCGCACTGGCTTAAGTAGTAAAAGGCGCAGCCTATGTATAAGCAACTTCAACAGCGTGGTATGGACCGGCCCCCGGTCAATATTTCGACGCTGGCGCGCATGAAGGCCAACAAAGAGCCGATTGCCTGTTTGACTGCCTACGACGCCAGCTTTGCCTGGCTTATCGATGATGTCGGCACCGACCTGGTGCTGGTCGGCGACTCGCTGGGCATGGTGGTGCAGGGGCATGACACCACTGTGCCGGTGACCGTCGACGACATCATTTACCATACACGCATGGTTGCCCGCGGCTTATCACGCGCGTTCCTGGTCGCCGACATGCCGTTTATGAGCTATACCAGTCCGCAGCAGGCGCTCGACAACGCGGTACGCCTGATGCAGGAAGGTGGCGCGATGATGGTGAAGCTGGAAGGCGGCTCCGGGCAGATCAAGATTGTCGAGTACCTGACGCTGCATGACATTCCTGTCTGCGCGCATCTGGGCCTGAAGCCGCAGTCGGTGCACAAGATAGGCGGCTTCAAGGTGCAGGGGCGCGACGACCGGCAGGCCCGGCAAATGCACGAAGACGCCCATGCCCTGCAGCAGGCCGGTGCTGACCTGGTCCTGCTTGAATGCGTGCCGAACGAGGTGGGCGCGCAGGTCACCGCTGCCCTTGATGTGCCGGTTATCGGCATCGGCGCAGGCCCCGACGTGGATGGCCAGATTCTGGTGCTCTACGACATTCTCGGCATTACGCAGGGGCGCATGCCGCGCTTTGTGCACAACTACATGAACGAGGCCGGTTCCATCGTCGAAGCGCTCGAAAAATATGTCGCGGCGGTCAAGCAACGCGTTTATCCTGCGCCGGAGAACTGCTTTTCCTGACTGCGTCAGGTGATGCAGAAGTGGGTTCGGATACCGGGGCATGCCGTTGCATGAGATAAGTACTGTCGGCGAGTTACGTGAACTCGTTGAAGGCTGGCGCGAAGCGGGTGACAGCGTTGCGCTGGTGCCGACGATGGGCAACCTCCACAAGGGGCATATCAGTCTCGTCGAGCTGGCCGCGCAGCACGCCGAGCACGTGATCGTCAGTGTCTTCGTCAATCCCACCCAGTTCGGACCGCAGGAAGACTTTGCCGAGTACCCCCGCACGCCGGAGATGGATGCCCGCCGCCTGGCGCGGGCCCAGGTTGACGTGTTGTTTGCGCCGGATGTCGAGGCGATGTATCCCGGCGGCGTCGAGTCCGCCTGCCAGGTGATCGTGCCCGGCTTATCGGACGAGTTGTGCGGGGCGGATCGGGCCGGGCACTTTGTTGGCGTGACATCCGTGGTGGCGCGGCTCTTCAACATCTGCGCGCCCACTGCGGCGGTGTTTGGCCAGAAGGATTATCAGCAGCTCGTAATCTTGCGCCGTATGGTGCGTGACCTGCACATGCCGGTGCAGATTATCGCCGGACCGATAGTACGGGCTGAAAATGGTCTTGCGCTGAGCTCCCGCAACGGTTTTCTCAGCGCTGCCGAACAGGATCAGGCTGCTGCGATTTATGCGGCGCTGCGCGCGACCCGCGTGGCACTCGAAGCCGGTCAGACCGATTACGGCGCCCTTGAGTCAGCCGCCGCCGCCCAGATCGCGGCCGCGGGCCTCCACCCTGACTACGTGGCCATCAGGCGGGCCGGTGATCTGCGTCCGCCCCGTGGCGACAGCAAGCGGCTGGCGGTGTTGGCCGCCGCGCGCTGCGGCAAGGTGCGTCTCATCGACAACGTGCTGGTCGACCTGCAGCCCTGACGCCGCGGCCATCAGTTGGCCTCCGCATGCTGTTGCAGGGCCCAGGCAACGTGTTCGCGCACCAGCGGCGAGGGATCATTGACGCGGCTCTCCAGAGCTCTGCGGCAAACTGCCGAGTGCGGCGCGTTGCCCAGCGCGACCGCGATATTGCGCAGCCAGCGTTCATAACCAATGCGGCGAATCGCGCTGCCGGCCGTGTTCTCGAGCCATGCGGATTCGCTCCAGCAAAATAACGTCGCAAGTTCCGCCGCCTCCAGCCCGTGCCGTGGGGCAAAGTCGCCCTCCGCCGTTGGCCTGGCAAACTTGTTCCAGGGGCAGAACAGCTGGCAGTCGTCACAGCCGTAAATGCGATTTCCCAGTGGTTTGCGGAACTCGACGGGAATGGCCCCCTTGAGTTCAATGGTCAGGTAGGAAATGCAGCGGCGCGCGTCGAGTTCCCAGGGGCCGGTAATCGCCTGCGTCGGGCATACGTCAAGGCACTCGCGGCAGCTGCCGCAGTGTTCGGTGGCCGGCGTGTCGGCCGGCAATGGTAAATCGGTGTAAAGCTCACCCAGAAAAAACCATGAGCCGGCGTCGCGATTAATCAGGTTGGTGTGTTTGCCAATCCAGCCCAGCCCGGCATCGCGAGCAAGCGCCTTCTCCAGCACCGGGGCACTGTCAGTAAACGCGCGGTAGCCGAACGGGCCGACCACCGCGGTGATGCGCTCGGCAAGTTGTTGCAACCGGCGGCGCAGCACTTTGTGGTAATCACGGCCCAGCGCATAGCGCGATACATAGGCACGCTCTGCATCGTCCAGCAGTGCAACAGCGGCAGCGGTGCCGGGGGCCGGCAGGTAATCCATCCGCACCGAAATGACGCTGCGGGTGCCGGGCACCAGCTCCGCGGGTCGCGAGCGCCGGCTGCCGTGACGGGCCATATAGTCCATGGTCCCATGGCGCCCGGCATCCAGCCAGGCCTGCAGGCGCGCGCCATCTTCCTCGAGGTCGATGCCGGTAATGCCGGTTTGCTGAAACCCGAGTTCGCGCGCCCAGCCGCGAATCCGAGTGACCAGCTCGGCGGGGTCCGGGGCAACGGGCGACGATGGGGCAGGAGGCATAGAGCTGGCAGTATAATCAACCCTATGTCTGATATGTCCAACTGGGTCTACACACCCGAGCAGGTGCGGCAGCTCGACCGGATCGCTATCGAGGAGCAGGGCATCGCGGGTTACGAGCTGATGTGCCGGGCCGCAGCAGCGGCCTGGACAGCTATCGTGTGCCGCTACCCTGCCGCGCGGCATTTCTGGGTCTATTGCGGCAGCGGCAACAATGCGGGTGACGGCTACGTGCTGGCGCGCCTCGCCCTGGCGGCCGGGCTGCAGGTGCGGGTGTTGAGCGTGGTGGACCCGGCCGGCCTGAAAGGCGACGCGGAGCGCGCCTGGCGCGACTTTTTGGCTGTGGGCGGCCAGACCGAGCCGGCCACCGGCACCCGCACCGCGCAGCTGCCTGATCTGGCGGTAGACGCGCTGCTCGGCACCGGGCTGGACCGGCCCCTGAGCGGCGCCTTTGCCGCCGCCGTCGCCGAGTTGAACGCGCTGGCGGCGCCGGTGGTGGCACTCGACATACCGAGCGGCCTGCACGGCGCGACGGGCGCGGTGCTGGGTTGTGCGGTGCAGGCCGCGCTGACAGTCACGTTTGTCGGCTGGAAGCAGGGTTTGTTTCTGGGCGCCGGCCCCGATCACTGCGGTGAGCTGGTGTTCAGTGATCTCGATATCGCTCCGGTTGCCACGGCGCGCGTGGCGCCGCAGCTGCGCTGCACCGGTCCTGAGGATATCGCTGCGCTGCTGGGGCCGCGGGCCCGCGGGGCGCATAAAGGTCGCTTCGGACACGTCGTGGTGCTCGGCGGCAACCGGGGTTTTGGTGGGGCGGCGTTACTGAGCGCGACCGCCGCCCTGCGCAGCGGTGCCGGTCTGGTCAGTGTCGTCACGCGGCCCGAACATGTCAGCGCAGTGCTCGCGGCCCGGCCGGAACTGATGGTCAGGGGAGTCAGCGAGGCGGCCGAAGCGACCGATGTGCTCAAGCGCGCGACCGTTATCGCGGTCGGTCCCGGGCTCGGCCAGGATGATTGGGCAGCCGGCCTGCTCGCCGCCGCGCTCGGCAGTGGCCGACCGCTGGTGGTGGATGCCGACGCGCTGAATATGCTGGCCCCGCGCGCGCAGCGCCGCGATGAATGGGTACTGACCCCGCATCCGGGCGAGGCGGGCCGCATGCTTGGCGCAAGCAGTGCGGCTGTCCAAAGTGACAGGCTCGCGGCGCTCCGCGAGCTGACCGAACGCTTCGGCGGTGTCGTGCTGCTCAAGGGGCACGGCACCCTCGTGGCGGGGTCGGGCGCCCCGTTACCGTGGCTGGTTCGCGGCGGTAACCCGGGGATGGCGACGGCCGGCATGGGCGATGTCCTGACCGGCGTGATTGCGGGTTTGCTGGCGCAGTTTCCGGACGCGCCCCGGGCGACCGTGGTGGCCATTGCCGCGGCGGTGCATGCGGCGGCCGGGGATGCGGCGGCTGAGCAGGGTGAGCGCGGCCTGGTCGCGGGCGACGTGTGCGACCGGTTGCCGTCCTGCGTGAACCCCGCGCCATGAATCCGGCGCCCGGCTCCGCGGGCTGGTCGCGGCATTTGCCGGATGCGGCGGCTACGGAGTCTGTCGCAGCCGAGCTGGCCCGGGTATTGGCAGCGCAGCCGGCCGGTCCGCTGTGCGTCCATTTGCGGGGTGACCTGGGGGCTGGCAAGACCACTTTTGCGCGCGGCCTTTTGAGAGCGCTGGGCTACGTCGGGCGCGTCCCGAGTCCCACCTATACGCTCGTAGAGCCCTACACGGTGGCGGGCCGCGACATCTGGCACATGGACCTGTATCGGCTCAGCAGCGGCGAGGAGCTTGAGTTTTTGGGTCTGGACGGCGCCTGGAGCGCCGGTGCCGTGCTGCTGGTCGAGTGGCCTGAGCACGGCAAAGGTTTCCTTCCAAACAATGACTTAGAGATTTTTTTGCAGGTGAAGCCTGATTCGCGGCAGCTGGAAATATCCGCTTCGACAGCACGCGGCCAGCGGTTGCTGAAGGCGTGGCAGGGTGCGGTCAGTCAGCGCGCCGCTGCACGCTGAAGCGCCTGATAGCAATGCTTTCAGGCCATCCATTGATGCAGGCTGGAGTAAAGGTTTGTATCTGCTTAATTTGTAGGCCAATTATCTGGCTATTTTGTCAAATCGGGTATATTCTCAGGCCTCAACCGAGGGGTGTTTCAGGATGCGTGGCTCAAGGATTGCAGCCGGACTCTGTGCCCTGCTGATCGGCTCGCCGGTCGCGGCGCAGCCAGTCAACATAACAGAAGTACGGATCGCGGAGTCGGCCGAACGCACCCGCATCGTGCTGGAGATCGATGGCGAGAGCGGGCACAAGCTGTTCTCACTGACCAATCCCAATCGTGTCGTGGTTGACCTGGCCGACGCCCGGTTTGCGCTGGCCAATGCCGGTATCCCGGCGGGCGCGGGTCCGGTGGCCAATATCCGTGCCGCCAACCGCGAGTCAGGGACGGCGCGCCTGGTCCTCGATCTGCAGGACGCGGTGCGGCCGCAGAGTTTCATTCTGCAGCCGTCCGGTGACCTTGGTCGCCGGCTGGTCATTGATCTGTATGCCGCCGATGCGCCGGCCCGGGTCGTCAAGCAGGCTCCGGCCGCGGTGCAGGGGCAGCGCGATCTGATTATTGCGATCGACGCAGGCCATGGTGGCAAAGACCCGGGTGCTCACGGGCGCAGCGGACTCCGGGAGAAGGATGTGGTGCTGCAAATCGGCAGACGGCTGGCCAAACGCATCGACGCCGAGCCGGGGATGCGGTCGTACCTCACCCGCAGCCGCGATGAATTCCTGCATCTGGGCGAACGCATGGAGCGTGCCCGCCGCGCCGGCGCCGACCTGTTTATCTCTATCCATGCTGATGCGTTTACTGACCGCAGTGTGCGCGGCGCCTCCGTCTACGCGCTGTCGGAGAAGGGCGCCTCCGATGAGGCGGCGGCCCTGCTGGCCCGGCGCGAAAACGCTGCGGACCTGCTGGGGGGTGTGGATATCTCCGCTACCGAGGACACGGTTGCCAAAGTGCTCGTTGATCTGTCGCAGAATGCCTCGCTGGATGCGAGCATTGAAGTGGGCAGCCTCCTGATTGCGGAGCTGAGCCGAATCGGCAAGGTACGCAAGCCCACGGTGCAGAAAGCCGGCTTCAAAGTGCTGAAATCGGCTGATATCCCGTCGCTGCTCGTGGAGACGGCGTATATCTCTAACCCGCAGGATGAGTCGAATCTCAAGAGCGTGCAGTACCAGGAGCGGCTGGCGCAGGCTATGCACAACAGCATACGGGCCTACTTCTACGCGAACCCGCCGCAGGGTACCCGCGTGGCCAGTCTTGCGCGCGACCGGGCTTTGGTGCGTGAGCACGTGATCCGCAGCGGCGATACGCTGAGCGGCATCGCGCAACGCTACCGCGTGAGCATCGCAACCCTGCGCAGCGTCAACAGCCTGAGCAGTTCGCGTATTCGCGTGGGCCAGGTGCTGCGGATTCCTCAAGCCTGAGGCGCGTTTAGCCACGCAGGCGTTCATCGTCGCGCGATTCTTTGTAGAATCACGCGATGCCCATTGCCCAGCTTCCGCCGCAACTCATCAATCAAATCGCGGCCGGTGAGGTTGTCGAACGTCCCGCGTCCGTGCTGAAAGAGCTGCTGGAGAACAGCCTTGATGCCGGCGCGACCCGCCTGGAAGTCGATGTTGAACAGGGCGGCACCAAACTGTGCCGGGTACGTGACAACGGCTCCGGTATCCCGCCGACGGAGCTCGCGCTGGCGCTCGAGCGGCATGCGACCAGCAAAATTGCCAGTATCGAAGACCTTGACCATGTGGTCTCGCTCGGCTTTCGGGGTGAAGCATTGCCGAGTATCGCCTCGGTGTCCCGCTTTACGCTGACCTCGCGGCCCGCTGGTATCGACAGCGCCTGGTCGCTCACCAGCACGGGAGACGGCAGCCCGCTGCTGCCGCAGCCCGCCGCGGGAGCCGCAGGCACCGTGGTGGAGGTTCGCGACCTGTTCTACAACACGCCCGCGCGGCGCCGGTTTCTGCGCTCGCCGCGTACCGAATTCAATCATGTCGACAAGGTGGTGCGCCAAATCGCGCTCAGTCGTTGTGGCGCGGCGCTGCGGCTCAATCACAACGGCAGGACGGTGCTCAACCTCGCCGCGGTCGACTCCGTTGCGGGCGAGGAGCAGCGAGTAGCCGAGCTGCTGGGCGCTGAATTCATGCGGCACGCGCTGTTTATTGAGCACGAAGCCAACGGCATGCGCCTGCGTGGCTGGGTTGCCCGGCCGACGTTTTCGCGCGCTCAGGCGGATACCCAGCATTTTTTTATCAACGGCCGGGCGATTCGCGACAAAGTCACCGTCAGCGCGGTGCGCCAGGCCTATCGCGATGTGCTCTTCCATGGCCGGCACCCGGCCTATGTGCTGCATCTGGAGTTGGACCCCGCGAGGGTCGACGTGAACGCGCATCCGACGAAGCGGGAAGTGCGGTTCCGGGACGGCAGCGCTGTCCACCAGTTTGTCAGGCATGCCGCCGAGGCGGCGCTGGCGCAAACCCGACCGGACGGCGCGACGGGCCGCGCGGCGCCGCGCGCGGGCGAGCCTGCGGTCAGCTCCGTGGCGGCGCCGGCCCCGACGCAGCCGCCACTCGGGTGGGCGGTTCGTGATGCGCCGGTGCGGCCCGGGCGACTGCGCGACGAACTGGCAGCCTACGCCAGCCTGGCTGCCGCGCCGCCGCCCGCTGCCGCCGCCGAGTCGCCCGGTGATTTGCCGCCTTTGGGCTATGCCATCGCGCACCTTCACGGCGTCTATATCCTCGCCCGCAACGAGGCCGGGCTCGTTATTGTCGATGCGCATGCCGCGCACGAGCGCGTGACTTACGAGCGCCTCAAGGCTGATTTTGCGGCGGGTGCGCTCGGCCACCAGCCGCTGCTCATACCGCTGCAGGTGGCGGTCTCGCGCGCCGAGG
The DNA here is from genome assembly GCA_036351295.1 of Gammaproteobacteria bacterium. Classification (GTDB taxonomy): domain Bacteria; phylum Pseudomonadota; class Gammaproteobacteria; order Steroidobacterales. Next base: position 28,813 of record JAZBOT010000048.1, read on the forward strand.
CCGACCTCGCCGAGACCCACGCGGATGAGTTGGCACGGATCGGCTTGTACCTGAACCGGAGTGGCCCGGAAGCGGTCACGCTGCGCGAACTGCCGGTGGTGCTGGCGCAAGCCGATGCCGAGGCGCTGGTGCGCGACGTGCTCGGCGATTTGGGTGGGGCCGTCGACGGCAGCACGCGCGTGGATGACGCGTGCATGGAGTTGCTGGCCACGATGGCCTGCCACGGTTCGGTGCGGGCCAATCGCCAGCTGACCGTCCCGGAGATGAACGCCCTGTTGCGGGCGATGGAGGCGACCGAACGCAGTGACCAGTGCAATCACGGGCGGCCGACCTGGACGCAGCTAACGCTGCAGGACCTTGACCGCCTGTTCCTGCGCGGACGCTAGTGGCCGCCTGTCGAGCAGTCTGCCTGATGGGGCCGACAGCGGCCGGCAAGTCGGCGCTGGCGCTCGCGCTGGCCGCGCGTCTTGCGGCGATGGGGCAGCCTTGCGAGATCATCAGCGTCGATTCAGCCCAGGTTTACCGCGGCATGGACATCGGTACGGCCAAGCCATCGGCTGCCGAACGTCGGCAGGTACCGCACCATCTGCTCGACATCTGCGCCATTACCGATACATATTCGGCGGGCCGGTTTGTCGCCGACGCGGCCGCTTTGCTGACCCGTCTGAGTGCCGCGGGAGTGCTGCCACTGCTGACCGGCGGCACCATGCTGTATTTTCTGGCGTTACAGCGCGGACTGGCCGAGCTGCCGTCGGCTGACGCGGGGCTGCGCGCCGAACTTGACGCCCGCGCGGCCCGTCTCGGGTGGCCGGCCCTGCACGCCGAGCTGGCGCAGGTTGACCCCCGGACGGCGGAGCGTCTGCGGCCGACCGATGCGCAGCGTATCCAGCGCGCGCTGGAGGTGTACAAGCTGACCGGTATGCCACTGGCCGATCTGCAGTCGGCAACGGCACCGGTTGTTGAGTCGGATTATCTCAATATCGGTCTGCTGCCGAATGACCGTGCTGCCCTGCATGCCCGTATCGACCAGCGCTTGCAGGCGATGCTGGCAGCCGGGTTTGTCGCCGAAGTGCGGGCCTTGCTGCAGCAACCGGCGGTCACGGCAGCGACACCGGCGCTGCGCGCCGTCGGGTACCGGCAGCTCATACCGCACGTGCTTTACGGCGAAGACCTCGAATCGGCTGTGACTCATGCCGCGACCGCGACGCGCCGCCTGGCCAAACGCCAGCTGACCTGGTTGCGCAGCTGGCCCGACCTGCACCGCTTTGATCCCCGCCAGGCCGGCTGCAGTGACGCGCTGATGCAGCGGGTGAGCGACTGGTTGGCAGGCGAACCGCGCAGCGGAGCTCAGTTCGTGCAACGCTTGTCATAAGCCTATAGAATCAGGTTTCGGTGTTTCAGGCGGCGAATAACGATTACACTCACCCGCACTTTTGAAACTATAATTCACAACAACAAAACCGAATAAGACACGACTTAGGGAGTCGACCATGGCCAAAGGGCAGACCCTGCAGGATCCTTTTCTGAACACGCTGCGCAAAGAGAAGGTGCCGGTATCTATCTACCTGGTAAACGGCATCAAGCTGCAGGGCACGATTGATTCGTTTGATCAGTTTGTGGTGCTGCTGAACAACAGCGTCAGCCAGATGGTCTACAAGCACGCGATATCGACCGTGGTGCCGTCGCGTGCGGTGCGCATGGACACCGACGCGACCGATGATGACTGAGACGGTTCGCCCGCTGGAGTTATTGATTGTTTGAAAGACCTCAGCACGGCGAGCGCGCCGTTTTGCTTCATTTCGGTCTCGGCCAGACGGTTTCGGATGACGATAAGCAGGAGTTTCGCGAGTTGGCGCTGTCGGCTGGCGCCGAGATCGTCGGCGACATTACGGCTATCCGCAGCGCTGCCAGCCCCAAATACCTGATCGGTGGCGGCAAGCTCGATGAGCTGGCCGAACTCGTCGCCGCGACCGAGGCCGATCTGGTGCTGGTCGATCATCCGCTAAGTCCGCGCCAGGAAAAAAACCTTGAAAAACACCTCTGCCGCCGGGTGGTCGACCGGACCGGGCTGATTCTGGACATTTTTGCCCTGCGGGCCCGCACCCACGAGGGCAAGCTGCAGGTCGAGCTCGCCCAGCTCCGCCATCTTTCAACGCGGCTGGTGCGCGGCTGGACCCATCTTGAGCGGCAGAAAGGCGGCATCGGCTTGCGCGGGCCGGGCGAAACGCAGCTTGAGAGCGACCGGCGCATGATCGGGCAGGCGATCAAGCGCCTCAACGCTCGGCTCGAGCGGGTGGCGCGCCGCCGCGGTCAGGGCCGCCAGGCCCGCAATAAGAACGAGGTCCCGACTGTCTCTCTGGTGGGCTATACGAACGCCGGCAAGTCCACGCTCTTTAACAGCCTGGTCAATGCCGGCGTTACCGCTGCTGACCAGCTGTTTGCCACGCTTGACCCCACGTTGCGGCGCCTGCAGTTGCCCGACAACAGCGAGGTTGTGCTGGCTGATACCGTCGGCTTTATCCGCGATTTGCCGACCGAGCTCATTGCGGCCTTTCGGTCCACTCTCGAAGAGACCCGCGATGCGCGGCTGCTGCTGCATGTGATTGATTGCGCTGATCCGGCTCATGAGGAGCATGTGGGGCACGTCAACGAGGTTTTGCAGGCGATCGGCGCCGATGGCGTGCCAGTCATCCACGTTTACAACAAGGCTGATATACTCGGCATCCCGCCGCGCATCGATCTTGCCGAGACGGGTATGCCGCGACGTGTCTGGATATCAGCCCGCACCGGGGCTGGGCTGGATTTGCTGGTGCAGGCGATTTCCCGGTTTTTATTCAGGGAACGAGTGCGCGGCATTGTCAGGCTCAATGTGCAGCAGGCTCGACTGCGCTCACTGCTGTTCGAGTCGGGGCGTATCTGGGCGGAGCACGAACTGGATGCAGGCGGCTGGGAGCTTGACGTCGAGCTGCACCGTCGCGATTTTGACCGGCTTAGCGCACGTGAAGGGCTAAGCTTCTGCACGGCGGCTCCGGCGGCGGGCAACCTGCCCGATACAGTGGCCGGCGCGTCCGCACTAAACTGAGTCATGTGGGTAATACATGCTAAATAAAAAGGACACCTCCTGATGGCCTGGAATGAATCGGGTAACGGCAAGAATCCCTGGGACCGCGACTCGCGTCAGGACGGTCCCCCGGACCTCGACAAGATTGTGCGCGACTGGCAGCGCAAGCTGTCGGGTATGTTTGGCAAGCGCCCGCGTGGCGGTGGCGGCGGCATCAATAGCGGCGGCGGCAGCAGCGCTGGCGGGGGCTCATCGGTTGCAGCGCTGGTGCTGATATTGCTGGCCGGTCTCTGGATGGCATCGGGCTTTTACCTGGTCGATGACGCCAACCGCGGTGTCGTGCAACGATTCGGAGCCTATTCCACGACCACGCCGCCCGGCTTGCGGTGGCATTTGCCGTACCCGATTGAAACCGTCGACATCGTGAACATTTCGGCGATCGAAAAGTTCAATCAAGTCACCAGCATGCTGACATCCGATGAAAACATCGTGATTGTCGACATGGCTGTGCAATACCTGGTTCGCGACCCGCTCCCATTCCTGTTCCAGGTGGCAGATCCGGTGGGCACGCTGGCGGAAGCCAGTGAAAGCGCCATCCGCGAGGTCATCGGCAAGAACAAACTCGACTTCATCCTGGGTGAGGGGCGTGCCCCGATCGCCGAAAAAACCGAGGAAGTTATTCAGGAAGTGATGAATGAATACAACACCGGTATTGAAGTGACCAAGGTGAACCTGCTTGACGTCAACTTCCCGGCACAGGTTGAAGCCGCTGTGCAGGATGCGATCAAGGCGCGCGAGGATAAAGAGCGACTTAAATTTGAAGCCGATTCCTACGCTAATGACATACTGCCGCGGGCGCGCGGCATGGCGGTGCGTCAGATTCAGGATGCTGAAGCCTACAAGCAGCGTGTGATTGCGGATGCCCAGGGTGAAGCGGCGCGCTTTGAGGCCCTGCTGGTCGAGTATCAGAAGGCCCCGCAGGTTACGCGCGAACGCCTGTATATCGAGGCCATCGAGTACGTGTTTGCCAATTCCAACAAGGTCTTGCTGGATGCCGAAGGCAGCGGCAATTTGCTGTACCTGCCTATCGACAAACTGATAGAGCAGCAGCGTAGTGGCAAGGTGACGATGTCGCCTGCTGAACAACGGTCCACGCGCGGCCCGGCCGATTCGGATGCCGCCAACCTGTCCGGCCGAGATTCGCGCAGCAGGAGCCCCCGCTAATGAAAAGTTCACTACTGTATATCGTTGTTGCGCTGGCCGCGGTCATCATCGGTGGCTCGCAGTTTTTCTTTCAGGTCAATGAGCGCGAAGTCGCGATCAAGCGCCAGTTTGGCGAGATCGTCGGTTCCAGTTTTGAACCGGGTCTGCATTTTAAGTGGCCCATCGTCAATACCATTCTCAAATTTGAGCGCCGGCTGCTGACCATCAACGTGCCGCAGGAACCGTTCCTGACCGAAGAGAAGAAGAATCTGTATGTGGATTTCTTCGTCAAATACCGCATCGCTGATGTCAGCACCTTTTACCGTGCCAGCCAGGGCGAGCAGGCGATTGCCGCACAGCGGGTGCTGGAAATTGTGAAAGACGGTATTCGCGCCGAGTTTGCGAAACGCACTGTGCCGGAGGTGGTGTCGGCGGAGCGTCGCGAGATTATGGATGACATGCTGGACAAGGCCCGTCAGAACGCCAAGCAACTGGGTATTGAGGTGGTTGATGTGCGGGTCAAGCGCATCGAATTCTCCGACGAGGTGAGCGAATCGGTGTACCGGCGGATGCGCGAGGAACGCTCGCGGTTCGCGGCCGAGCTGCGCGCTGAGGGTGCTGAGAATGCCGAGGAAATCCGCGCCAACGCGGACCGGGAGCGCACGGTTATCCTTGCCGAAGCCTATCGCGATTCGGAAATCCTGCGCGGTGAAGGCGATGCCCTGGCAGCCGAGACGTATGCCAAGGCGTACACCCGGGATCCGGATTTCTACTCGTTTCATCGCAGCATTCAGGCCTACCGCAAGTCGCTGGGTAACGACGGTGACTTGCTGGTGCTGAGTCCTGACAGCGAGTTCCTGCGCTACTTGAACCAGTCTGAGCCGCAGTAGCGACGGGACGGGCGACGCCAGCGGCGGGGCTGGTGCAAATATGAACTGGAGTGACTTGCTCGCGGCATTTGCCTTGTATCTTGTGATTGAGGGACTGCTGCCGTTTGCGAGCCCGCGAGGCTGGAAGCAGGCTGTCATGCAAATGGCGCGGCTCAGCGACCAGACGGTGCGCTGGGTAGGCCTGTTCAGCATGATTCTGGGTTTAATTCTGTTGTTTTTGGTACGCGACTGACGGTTGGCATGGCTGCGCGCCGGCTGTGGGACGGACGGGAAAATACTGTGGGAAAAAACGTAGTTGTCATAGGCACTCAGTGGGGGGACGAGGGCAAGGGTAAAATTGTCGACCTGCTCACCGAGAAAGTCGCAGGTGTCGTGCGGTTTCAGGGCGGCCACAACGCCGGACATACCCTCATTATCGAGGGCGAGAAAACGGTTCTGCACCTGATTCCCTCCGGCATTCTGCGTCGCGGCGTCGAATGCATCATCGCCAATGGGGTGGTCGTGCACCTGCCGTCGTTGTTAGGTGAGATTGATGAGCTTAATGCGCGCGGAGTCGACGTGGAATCACGACTGCGCATCAGCGCTGCCTGTCCGCTGATACTGCCGTCCCATATTGCGCTGGACCAGGCCCGCGAGCAGCATCGTGGTGCTACCAAGATTGGCACGACCGGGCGGGGGATTGGTCCGGCTTACGAAGACAAAGTTGCGCGTCGCGGCTTGCGCATTTCGGATTTGTATGACGCCGAAACCTTCGCTACCCGGCTGCGCGCGAGTTTCGAGTTTCATAACTTCATGCTTGCAAACTATTACCAGCAGCCAACGCTTGACCCCGAAGCCGCCATTGCGGAATGGCTCAGTATGGCCGAGCGGATTATGCCGATGGTAGCGGATACCCCCGGGGTGCTTGCGGCCATGTCGGCAGCCGGCAAAAACCTGTTGTTTGAGGGTGCTCAGGGTACGCTGCTTGATATTGATCACGGCACGTACCCGTACGTTACTTCCTCCAACACGACGGCCGGCGCAGCCGCCACCGGTTCGGGCATCGGGCCGGCGTCAATTGATGCTGTTGTTGGTATCGTGAAGGCGTATACGACGCGCGTGGGTTCCGGGCCGTTTCCGACCGAGTTATTTGATGACATGGGTGAACACCTGGGCCGGGTCGGCGCGGAATTCGGTGCAACGACCGGGCGTCCGCGTCGTTGCGGCTGGTTTGATGCGGTCATCACGCGGCGGGCGGTGCTGAACAGCGGGATCACCTCGCTGTGCGTGACCAAGCTGGATGTGCTCGACGGGCTTGATACGGTCAAAATCTGTACCGGCTATCGTCTGGATGGTGAACTACTGACGGTGCCGCCGGTGCGGGTGGACCGCTATGAAGAATGCGAGCCAGTGTATGAAGAGATGCCGGGCTGGCAGGCCAGCACCGTGGGCGTGACTGATTTTGCACGGTTGCCGGAGGCGGCCCGCCGGTATCTGCAGCGCATTGAAGCGATCCTCGAGGTGCCGGTTGATTTGGTGTCCACCGGCCCTGACCGGGATCAGAATATTATCCTGCGTCATCCGTTTGCCTGAAGGGTTATTTTGTCTAGTGTCGTGAGTTTCGCCGCAAAACCGTTGGTGCCGGCAGTTCGCCGACCGCTGCGGGCGCTGGCAGCTGCTACGATAGTCGCAGTGACGCTCGCCGGCTGCTCCACGCGGTTTTTTTATGATCGCATCGACTGGCTCATCGTCTGGAAAGTAGGCGACTACGTGACGCTGACGGACGTGCAGCGCGACCAGCTACAGGCCGATATTCAGGAACGGCTCGATGTGCTGCGGCTGGGTGAATTCCCCAAAGTCGCCTACCTCCTCGAGAAGACCGCCCGCGAAATTGAGAGCGGAACCGTGACACCGGCTGTGATCGATACGCGCTACGCGGAGATTCTGGCAGTCTACGATCAGTTTATGCTGGGGATTGTGCCTTTGGCGCAGCGATTTCTCGCGGGACTGAGTGAAGCGCAGCTGGCGGAGTTTTTTGCGAACCTCGAAGAGGTTAACGCTGAAATGTACGAGGAATACTCGGGCCGCACCGCTGCCGAACGCGAGAAAAACCGCAACAAGTCAGCAATCGACGGTATGGAAGACTGGACCGGTCGACTGGATGAATCGCAGCGCGAGATCATCCGTGCGGGCCTGGCGCGGATGGAAGATGCCAGCGAGCAGTGGATCGCGAATCAGCGCGAATGGCAACGGCGGTTCCGCGACCTCATTGTGTCCCGGCCGGACCCGGCTACTTTCAGGGAAGGGCTTACCCAGCTGCTGGTCTACCCGCGGCATTTCCATGCGCCCGAGTACCGCGCGCGGGTCGATGCCAACCGGCAGATATTCAACGGGTTGCTGGCCGAGCTGCTCGACAGCCTGGACACCCGGCAACGTGCGCGCGCGGTGCGTAAACTCGACAACTACGTCGCCTTGCTGAACCGGCTCTCTGAATCGGATTGAAGCATTGTGACTGAAGGGTCGGCGGGCCTGATGCGGCATATGGGCATGCGCTCAGCAACCGCCCTCGTGGTTGCCAATGTCATTGGCGCCGGAGTGTTTACGACAACCGGTTTTCAGGCCGCCGACCTGGGTCACCCGGGAATCATCTTGCTGCTGTGGCTGCTGGGCGGCGTGCTGGCCTACTGCGGTGCACTGTGCTTCGCTGAACTCGGTGCGGCTATGCCCCATGCAGGGGCCGAGTACGTGTATCTGCGGGAAACCTACGGCAGGCCGTTTGGTTATATGAGCGCATTCGTGTCGCTGCTCGCAGGCTTCTCGGCGCCGATAGCGGCTGCAGTCAAGAGTCTGATTGGTTACCTCAATGCCTATTTCCCGGCGCTGCCGGGACAGCAGCTGCTGCTCGGGAGCCTGACGGTTGCTGATGTTGCCGCAGTCGCGGTGGTATGGCTGCTGGTGGCCATTCAGCTCCGGGGGCGCAATGGCGGCGTCCGCTTTACCGATGCCGTGACGGCATTAAAGGTGGGCGGAATCGTCGGCATCATCGTGGCGGCGGCAGCCTGGGGCCGGGGTGATCTGGGGCATCTGACAGAGGTTGCCGCGGTATACAGCGATAGCACCAGGGGTGATGTGCTCACCGCGATGGCAACCAGCCTGATATTCGTCATGTTTTGCTATTCGGGCTGGAATGCGGCCGCTTACGTTGCCAGCGAAATCGTGGAGCCCCAGCAAACCCTGCCGCGGGCGTTGCTGACCGGCACTGGTATCGTAACGGTCCTGTACCTGCTGCTGAACGTCGTGTATTTCTATG
>JAZBOT010000049.1:0-28223 GCA_036351295.1 Gammaproteobacteria bacterium
AACTGGATGATGCGCCCCGGGCCGGCATGGTCGTCATCGGGGTTGTTCAGCAGAGTCGCGCCGGCAAGGATGTCGCCGGGTGCAAAAGGCTGGATGGTGGATTCCTGTGTCATTCTGATTCTCCGGATTCGGTAAGCCGCCATTCTACTCAGCGACGGTGTGGCCACAAGGCCTGAGCGTCCGCAGTGCCCGCCTAACCGCTGCTTGGTGGCGACGGGCGAAACAGGATAGCGGTGAAATCATCGGGCTTGCAGGGTTTGTCCGCCTCCACCCCCGCCATGCGCCGCTCGGCCAGCTGCAGCAGCTGCACGATGTTGTCCGACAAACTGCCGGTACGGATGATGTTGATGATTTCGCTTTCCAGCAGGTTATCGAACAGCCCGTCACTGGCCAGCAGCACCGTGTCGCGCGCCGCCAGCTGCAGCCGCGGTCCGATCTCGATGCGCATGTCGGCGCTGCCGACCACGTTCGAAATAACGTTCAGCTCATCGTGCCCGAGCGCCTCGGCTTCATTCATCAGGCCGGCCTCCAGCGCGAAGCCCACGGGCGAGTGCGGTGTGGTTTGCAGTTTGACGACGCCGCGCTGCCCGCACACCCAGGCGGCCGAATCACCAATGTGAAAGGTGCGCATACTGCCGGCACGGATCTCGGCGACGACCAGGGTGGTCGCGGTGCCGGTCGCTAGCTGCAGCAATGAGCTGTTGGCGTTCTCAATGCCGTCCAGGATGGCGGTGCGCACGTGATTGTCTTCATCGTCCACCCCGTTGAGCTGCGACTCGAGGCTGGCGACCACCATGCCCGAGGCTTTCCAGCCGGTCGGGAGCCCGCCCACGCCATCGGCCACCAGGAGCACGATCCCGCCGTTTGGCAGCGGCAGCAGCGCCGCGGCGTCTTCGGTGGGCCCGGTCTTGCCGGGGCCGCGCTTGAGGGCGAGCGCAACCTGGCCGCCCGGCGTATCGAAGCTGTGCAAAAACAGCGCCTCGCCATCGGTGAAGCTGCCCCCGTAGAGCTGCGCTTGTGTCAGCAAACCGCGGCGCTCGGCGGACAAGGGGGTGACGTCGCTCATATCATCTCAGCGGCAGCTTGATGCTTTGGAACTCGCGTTCCATGGCCTCGGCATCGCGAAACCGGTCCTGATGCCGAAACTCGAGCGACTTGCGCAGCCACGCGATGGTGCGGCGTCGCAGTTTGGTCCGGATACGGTCATACCCCGGCGGTGGCCAGCTGTAGGGATACTCGGGCAGGCGTTTACTGAACAGCTGGTATATCACCAGCCCGAGCGCAAACACGTCAGACTGAAACATCGGCCGCCCGAGCGCCTGCTCGGGCGCCAGGTAGCCGAGCGTGCCGGAACCCGAGGCCTTGACGCTCTTCAGCGCCACCTTGGAAAAGCCAAAGTCAGTCAGCCGCAGCCGGTTGTCCGGGAAAATAATAAAGTTCTCCGGTTTCACGTCACAGTGAATGATGTTGCAGGCATGCGCGTGGGCGACGGCGGCCAGCGCTTGCGTCGCAAAGTCGAGCGCCCGCTCGGTCGACATCCGCCGGGTCATCCGGTCGCCGAGCGTTTCCAGCCCAAGACGCATGGCGATCACAAAATACCCGTCGATAAAGCTCGCGTTCTGTACCGGCAGAATGTTGGGGTGCTCCATGCGCTCCGACAGGCGGGCTTCGTGGCGAAATTCGTCAAGAAAATCGTCCTCGACGATCTCCGGGTTGGCGATCTTCAGCGCCACGCGGGTGCCGTGAATGGTGTCGTAGGCCTGGTACACGTCCGCCCGCGGCCCGGTGGCAAGGCGCTTCTCCATGCGGTACTTGCCCAGCATCTGGCGGGCGCGGAATTTCTTGGCTGTTGGCACAGCTGGGCGTCCTGAGGTCTGATCGGGGCGCGTCTGGCTGCGCGCATTGACCACAATTCTAGCCCAGTCGCCGGGCCAACGTAATGCGCCGGCAATGGTTTGCGGCGCCAAAACTGCTATTATTCCGGCCCTTTTTGCAACGGGTCCCGGCCCCCGGGCCTGCCTGCCAGGAATGTTGATGGACAGCCAGATACACAACGTAAACGTAGTCGACAAGATCGACCTGCCGACCCCGGCGGAAGTTAAGGCCGAGTTGCCGCTGACGCCCGAGCTGGAGCAGGCGGTTGTGGCGCACCGGCACGTCGTGCAGAACATCCTCGACGGGGTCGATCCGCGACTGTTTGTCGTGGTCGGGCCGTGCTCCATTCACGACATAGCCGCCGCGCACGAGTATGCCGGCAAGCTGCGGGCGCTGGCCGACGAAGTGGCCGACACCATCGTCGTGCTGATGCGGGTGTATTTCGAGAAGCCGCGCACGACCGTGGGCTGGAAGGGCCTGGTCAACGACCCCGACATGGATGACTCGTTTCAGGTTGAGCGCGGCATCCGCCAGGCGCGGCAGCTGCTGCTGGACCTTGCGCAGCTGGGTTTGCCGACGGCGACCGAAGCGCTTGACCCGCTGATGCCGCAGTACCTGGGTGACCTCATCACCTGGACTGCGATCGGCGCGCGCACCACCGAGTCACAAACCCACCGCGAAATGGCCAGCGGCCTGTCCACCCCGGTCGGCTTCAAGAACGGCACCGACGGCTCGCTCGATGTGGCCATCAACGCGCTCAAGTCGGCGCGCCAGCCGCATCATTTTCTGGGCATAAATCAGGAAGGCCGCACGGCTGTGTTCAAGACCCGGGGCAACGCCTACGGTCATGTGGTGCTGCGGGGCGGGGGCGGGCGGCCCAACTATGATTCGGTCAGCATCGCATTGTGCGAGCGCGAGCTGGCCGCCGCCGGTTTGCCCGAGCGCATCGTCGTCGACTGCAGTCACGCCAATTCCAACAAGGACCACAACCTGCAGCCGCTGGTGGCGCGCGACTGCATCGATCAGCTGGTGAACGGCAACCACTCCATTATCGGCCTGATGCTCGAAAGCCATCTGCATGCGGGCAACCAGAAGATTGGTGAGGATCGCTCTCAGCTGGCTTACGGCGTGTCGGTCACCGATGCCTGCATCGACTGGGAGACCACGGTTGCGACCCTGCGTGAAGCACACGAGCACCTGCTGCCCATCATGAAGCAGCGCCGGGCAGGTTAGCGAAACACGATCGTCCGGGTGCCGTTCAGAAACACCCGGTGCTCAATGTGGTACTTCACGGCCCGCGCCAGCGTGATGGCCTCGGCATCGCGACCCACCGCCGCGAGGTCGTTGGCGTCATAAGTATGGTCAACGCGCTCCACCATCTGCTCGATGATGGGGCCCTCGTCGAGCTCAGGCGTCACGTAGTGGGCCGTTGCGCCGATGAGTTTCACGCCGCGTTCGTGCGCCTTGTGGTACGGGCGCGCGCCTTTGAAACCCGGCAGAAACGAGTGGTGAATATTGATCGCCATGCCGCGCAGGCTGCGGCACAGGTCGTCTGACAAAATCTGCATGTAGCGCGCCAGCACCAGCAGGTCGGCGTTGGTGTCCGCCAGAATCTCTTTGAGGCGGGCCTCCGCCGCAGCCTTGTTTCCGGACTCGACCGGCACGTGGTAGTAGGGGATGCCGTGCCATTCCGCCAGGCCGCGCAGGTCCTCGTGATTAGACACAATGGCCGGAATCGTCATGCACAGGCTGCCGGTGCGGTAGCGGTACAGCAGGTCGTTCAGACAGTGATCGTGTTTTGACACCATGATGACCACCGTCGGCGGCACGCCGGCGTCATGCACGTCCCAGCGCATGGCAAATTTCTCGCTGATCCCGGCAAAGCCTTCGCGGAACGCCGCTTCCGACCATTCGCCGCCGTTGGTGGAGAAACGCGTGCGCGAGAAAAACATGCGTGTGTCGCGGTCGCCGAAGTGCGCCGACTCCTCCACGAAGTAGTTCTGCTGGCTCAGGTACGTGGCCATGGCCGCGACAATGCCGACGGTATCCGGGCAGGTGACAGTCAGTATGTAAGAGTTGTTCAGGCAGCTCATGGCCGAGTCTCAAGTCGATTTTGGCGGAGTGTGCCGGTTCTGCTGCGTCTTTGCAAAGCAGCTGAGGCCATGCACGCCGGCGCTGTTCTGCTGTGCCGCCGACGATCGCCGCGGGCCGGCTATCCGGCTGAGTCGCGTGATTCCGTAAGCGTGTGGATAACGCCCGCCGGGTCGGTAACCGCAAAACCGGCGGGCGTTGGCGTAACCCAGACCGGGCCTGCCGGTACTTTACCGTGGCCTCCGGGGATATCCAGAATGTACTCCGGCTGACACAGCCCCGACACCCGGCCACGCAGTTCGCGCATCAGGTCCTGACCCGCCGCGATGCTGGTGCGGAAATGGGCGGTGCCGGGCGCGTTGTCGGCGTGGTGCAGGTAGTAGGGTTTGATGCGGTTGGCGACCAGCGTGCGCAACAGCGTTTCGAGCGTCGCGGCGTTGTCGTTCACGCCACGCAGCAGCACGCTCTGGCTCAGCATCGGGATGCCGCTGTCGACCAGTCGCGCGCACGCTGCGAGCGCGGCCGCCGTCAGTTCGCGGGGGTGATTGGTGTGCAGCACCACGTAGATGGCCTGCCTGCGCCTGAGCTGCGCAACGAGGTCGGCGGTTACCCGGGCCGGGTCGACGGCCGGCACCCGGGTGTGAATGCGGACCACCTGCACATGATCGATGTCCGCCAGGGCGTCGAGTATGGCACCGAGGCGGCGCGGCGCCAGCAGCAGCGGGTCGCCGCCGGACAGGATGACCTCCCAGATCGCCGGCTGCGCGCGGATGTAATCGAGCGCGGCCTGCAGTTCGCCGGGGCTCAGCAGCGCCTCTTCGGTATGGCCGACGGTCTCACGCCGAAAGCAGAAGCGGCAGTAGACGGGGCAGATGCGCAGCGGCATCAGCAGCACGCGGTCGGGATAGCGATGCACAATGCCGGGCACGGGCGCATGCGCGGCGTCGCCGATGGGGTCGCTTAAATCCTGCGGGTGATCGATCAGTTCGCGCCCGTCCGGCACAAACTGGGCGGCGATCGGGTCGGTTGGGTCGTCGGGGTCGATGAGATCAAGCATCGCGGGCGTGATGGCGACACTGTAGCGTTCTGCCACCGCGGTCAGTCGGGCCGCCGCCGCGGCGTCGACGAGGCCGCGGTCTTTCAAGGGTTCCAAACTGGCGGGGACGCGGGTCTTCATGGCGCCCATGGTGGCCGCATTGCTGTGGCCGGGCAAGCGCCGGAAGCATTGACAGGGCGACGGCCTGCCTTGCGGTGCGGCCAGCAGCGCGCTAGGCTCCCTGCATGCGTCGCTTCATTATGACTTGCTTCCTCGTCGCCCAGTGCGTCTCCGCCATGGCCCCCGCCTGGGCTGCAGCGCAGCCTGTGAGCGACCATTGCGAGGCGATGCAGATGCAAGCCGGCGACCACCCGCCTGCGCCGCAGGCCTCGGCCGGTACCGGGCTGCATGCGGACTGCCTTGATGAATGCCCTGAGTGCCTGGTGCTGGGCGCGCTGCCCACCGCTGCGGCCGCCACAGCTCTGGCCGGTAGCGCACCGGTCTACCGGCCTCGCGCCGAAGCGTGGCTCGTCAATCGCCGCGGCGAGCGCTTGCTGCGGCCACCCATCTCCGCCTGATACCGCGCGACTCCGTTCGCGCCGAGGTTGATCGCGTGCCCACCCGCACGCCGGTCTGACTCACGTGCCGCCGCGGCGGCGCCACTGCCTGACCTGAGCTGCACAGCCGGGTTCGGTGTTATCAGGAGTTCAATAATGAGTGTATTAGTGCCGGGCCGCCGCCAGGGCGGCCAGTTGGATCGCCGACGGTTTGTTACCGGCGCGCTCGCGGCCGCGGGCACCGCTGCCGTGGGGGTGCCTGCGCATGCCGCCGTGCAGCCGCAGGGTGTGCTGCAGGGGTCCCGTTTTGATCTGAATATTGGTTACCGCGACGTCAATTTTACCGGCACGCCGCGCACCGCCACGGTGGTCAATGGCGGCCTCCCGGGGCCGACGCTGCGCTGGCGGCAGGGTGATGAGCTGAGTTTGCGGGTGACCAACAGCCTGGCCGTGGACAGCTCTATTCACTGGCACGGGATGATTTTGCCGCCCGGAATGGACGGCGTGCCCGGCATGAGCTTTAAGGGCATTCGTCCCGGCGAGACCTTCACGTACCGCTTCCCGGTGTTGCAGAACGGCACCTACTGGTATCACAGCCACTCCGGTTTCCAGGAGCAGACCGGGCTGTACGGCGCCATTATCATCGACCCGCGCGAGCCGGAACCCTTCAGCTACGACCGCGAGCACGTGGTGCTGCTGTCTGACTGGAGCGACACGCCGCCGGAAAAGCTGTTTGCAACGCTGCGCAAGCAGAGCCATTACTACAACATCAACCGGCGTACCCTGCTCGATCTCGGCGACGACCTTGCCGAGCAGGGGCTCAGCGCGACGGTGGCCGATCGCGGTATGTGGAACCGCATGCGCATGACCGACCGGGACATCTCCGATGTCACCGGCATGACCTACACCTTCCTGACCAACGGCCAGACGCCGGATGCCAACTGGACGGGTCTGTTTCGTCCCGGCGAGCGCGTGCGTCTGCGCTTTATCAATGCCGCCGCGATGACGCTGTTCGACGTGCGTATTCCCGGTTTGCAGATGACAGTGGTGGCCGCCGACGGCCAGTACGTCGAGCCGGTCAGCGTCGACGAGTTCCGCATGGGTGTGGCCGAAACCTATGATGTGATCGTTACCCCCCAAACCGGGGCGTATACCGTGTTTGCGCAGGCGATTGACCGCTCCGGCTATGCGCGCGGCACGCTGGCAGAGGCGCCCGGCCTGACAGCGCCGGTGCCGGAGCTGGACCCGTCGCCGATACTGACGCACACCGACATGGGCATGGCGCACGACATGAGCGGCATGGGGGCGATGGCGGGCATGGACCATAGTCAGCATGCGATGCCGCAGGCAGACCCCCACAGCGGCCACAACATGGCGGCGGAGCACCGGGGCCATAGCATGAGCGCCGCCCACGCCGCGATCGCACCGGCCGGTTTCGGCAGTCAGGCGGAGGTACGGCATCATGACTCCGAGTTTGGCTACAACGTCGATATGCGCGCGGAGGACCCGCAGCGCCGTCTGAACGACCCCGGCGTCGGGCTGCGTAATAACGGGCGGCGCGTGCTGACCTACGCCGATTTGTTCAACCTGTATCCGACGTCGGTGGTGCGCGACCCGGAGCGGGAAATCCAGCTGCATCTGACCGGCAGCATGGAGCGCTACCTCTGGTCGATGAACGGCGTGTCGTTTGCCGACGCCGAACCGCTGGCACTGCGTTTGAATCAGCGGGTGCGAATCACGCTGGTCAACGACACGATGATGAACCATCCGATCCACCTGCACGGCATGTGGAGCGAACTCGAAACCGATGAGCCGACGCGCATTCCGCTGAAGCACACGGTGATCGTGCAGCCTGGCAGTCAGATCAGTTACCTGGTGACACCGGAAGTGGCGGGCCCGTGGGCGTATCACTGCCACCTGCTGTATCACATGTCGGGCATGTTCCGGCGCGTGGAGGTGAGCTGAATGAGCGACTCCAGACACTTACTGCGCACGGCACTGTGCGCGGGCCCGCTGCTGCTGTCACCCGCCGCACACGCCATGATGGACGACGACCCGGTGCTGTACTCACTCAACGCGCACGAGTTTGAGTTCGGCAAAGAGTCGGGCGAGGCGACCTTCAACTGGGATGTGACGGCCTGGATGGGCACGACGCGCGACAGGCTGGTTGCGCGCACCGAAGGCGAAGACGGCGAGGTGGCCACCGAGGAGTTCGAGACCTTGCTGCTGTACTCGCGTGCGCTCGCTCCGTTCTGGAACGTCAACGCCGGCTGGCGCGGTGACTGGCAGCCGGGCGCGCGGCGCAACTGGGCCACCGTCGAGCTTGAGGGCATCGCGCCGGGGTTTATCGAGTCCCGGTTGTCGCTACTGGCCTCCAGCGAGGGCCGGTTGTCCGCGCGTGCCGAGTTTCAGGCCGAGTGGTTCCTGACGCAGAACTGGCAGCTGATCCCGCGGCTCGAAACGGACTGGTTCAGCGAGCCCGATGTGGTCAACGAGCGCGAGGACGGGCTGGCCGCGCTGGAGCTCGGGCTGCGCTTTGCGTACGTCATTCGGCAGGATCTGCGGCCTTATGTCGGCTTGCAGTGGAACCTGCAGCTGGGCGACTCGCGGGACCTGGCGCGCGCCGCCGGTGAATCGCCGAATTCGCTGCAGGTGGTGGCGGGACTGGCCTTCTGGTTCTGACGGCGGCCTTGCTGCTAAAATGCCCGACCCTCGAGCGAGGGGCTGCTCGCGGCGTGCCGGCCGCAGCGCGCCGGGCGCGCGCCCGAGGTTCCCGCCGCGTGCCGTTGTTTAGGAGTACTGCAGATGGCTGACTATCGCGCACCCGTTAAGGACATGCGCTTTGTAATCAATGAGCTGGCGGGTTTGGCCGAGCTGGCCGCATTTCCCGCCTTTGCGGACGCGACCCCCGACCTGGTGGAGGCGGTGTTGCAGGAAGCCGCGCAGCTCGCGACGACGGTTGTGGCGCCCACCAACTGGCCGGGCGACCAGCAGGGCGCGCGGCTGGAGAACGGTCAGGTGCACGTGCCGGCGGAGTTCGCGGCGGCTTACCGGCAGTACGTGGAAGGCGGTTGGCCCGGCATGGTGATGAATCCCGAGCACGGCGGTCAGGGCTTGCCGAACGCGGTGGGCGTGGCCGTCGACGAGATGATGCATTCGGCGAACATGGCCTGGTCACTGTGCCCCATGCTGACGCAGGGTGCGATTCATGCGCTGGAGTCGCACGGTTCACCCGAGCTGCAAGGCGTGTTTCTTGATCGGCTGGTCGCCGGTGAATGGACGGGGACGATGAACCTGACCGAGCCACAGGCCGGTTCGGACCTGTCGCTGGTGCGCTCGCTGGCAACGCCGGCGGGCGATGCCTGGGCGGTTACCGGGCAGAAGATTTACATCACCTGGGGCGACCACGACATGACGGATAACGTCATTCACCTGGTGCTGGCGCGCACGCCCGATGCGCCCCCCGGAGTGCGGGGCTTGTCGTTGTTTATCGTGCCGAAGTACAAGGTCGCGCAGGACGGCACGATCGGTGAGGCGAACAGCGTCGAGGTGGTATCGATTGAGCACAAGCTGGGAATTCATTCCAGCCCGACCTGTGTGCTGAGCTTCAAGGACGCAACCGGCTACCTGGTCGGCGAAATCGGCGACGGCCTGGCCTGCATGTTCACCATGATGAACAGTGCGCGGCTGAACGTGGGCCTGCAGGGCGTGGCCATTTCGGAGCGCGCCTATCAGGCAGCCCTGGCCTATGCGGTCGACCGGCAGCAGGGGCGGGCGCCTGGCGGGACCGCCACCGCCCGGATTATCGAACATGCTGACGTGCGGCGGATGCTGCTGACGATCAAGGCCGAAACGGAGGCCATGCGCGCACTGGCCTATGTCGCACTGGCTGAGCTCGATCGCGAACAGCATGCGGAAGGTGCCGCGCAGGCGGCGGCCGCGGCGCGCGTCGACCTGCTGACGCCGATTGTGAAAGGCTGGTGCACCGAACGCTCGCAGGTGCTCACGTCCATTGGCGTGCAGGTGCACGGCGGTATGGGCTACGTCGAAGAAACCGGCGCCGCGCAGTACCTGCGCGATGCCCGCATTCTGACGATCTACGAGGGCACAACCGGCATTCAGGCGAGCGACCTGGTGGGGCGCAAAGTGCTCCGCGACAAGGGCGCTGCGCTGACCAGTATGCTGGACGACATGCAGAGTGTCGTCGGGCAGTTGCAGGGTGCCGGTGCCGAGGTGGCGAGCCTTGCGGGTGCTTTGCAGGAGGCCGTTGCGGCGTGCCGTGACGCCTTGGCGTGTTTGCTGGAGCAGGCTGCGCAGGACCCGCATTTTGCCGGTGCGGTCGGCTATCATTTTTTGATGCTGCTCGGCACCACCGCCGGCGGCTGGCAGATGGGCCGCGCCGCGCTGGCGGCGCTGGCGCGCCGTACTGAAGACCCGGCGGAGGGCGATTTTTATGCGGCCAAGCTGACCACAGCGCGGGTGTATGCGGAGCAGTCGCTGCCGCTGGCGCTGGCGCATGCCCGGTCGCTCAAGGCCGGCAGTGAAGCCCTGCTGGATTTCTCGCTGGAGCAGTTCGAGACGGCCTAGTCGCTGCGGGCGGCCCGGGGCTGGCCCAAAGTCGCAGACAGCGGTATTCGCGTATGATGCGGGGCCGCTCAGGAAACAAAGATCATGGGATTCAAAACCAAGCAGATACACGCCGGCGTCACGCCGGACCCCGTGACCGGGTCGATATTGACGCCGATCTATCAGACCACCACCTACGTGCAGGATTCAGTGGACGAGTACCTGGCCAAGGGCTACTCGTATTCGCGTTCCGCCAACCCGACGGTGCGGGCGCTGGAAAATAAGCTCACCGCGCTGGAAGGCGGCGCCGACACGACGTGCTTCGGCACCGGCATGGCCGGCATTAACGCGGTGTTTATGGCATTCCTCAATGCCGGCGACCATGCCATCGTGTCGGACGTGGTCTATGGCGGTACCTACCGGCTGGCGACCAAGATATTCCGCCGCTTCGGTGTCGAGTTTTCGTTTGTCGACACGTCGGATGCCGCGCAGGTTGCCGCGGCCGTGCGGCCCAACACGCGGCTGATCATGACCGAAACGCCGGCAAACCCGACCCTGAAACTCACGGATATAGCGGCCGTCTCCGCGGTCGCGCGCGAGCACGGCATACCGCATGCGGTGGACAACACTTTTCTGACGCCTTACTACCAGCGGCCGCTGGAACTGGGTGCGGACCTCAGTGTGCATTCAACCACGAAATACTTTGACGGCCACAACGCGACGGTCGGCGGTGCCGTAGTGGCGGCAACGGCCGAGCTCGATGCCAAGGTGCGCTTTGTGCTGAATGCGACCGGTTCCATCATGTCGCCGCAGACGGCGTTCCTGACGCTGCAGGGAGTCAAGACGCTGTCGGTACGAATTACCGAGCAGAGCGCCAACGCCCAGCGCATCGCCGAGTTTCTCGAGGGGCATCCGCGCGTTGCCCAGGTCTGCTACCCGGGGCTGAAGTCGTTTGCGCAGCACGAGCTGGCCTGCAGGCAGGCGAGCGGTTTTGGTGCGATGGTGTGGTTCGAGGTGCAGGGCGGTCTGACGGCCGGCAAGACGTTGATGGACAACATCGAGCTGTGGAGCCTGGCTGAGAACCTCGGTTCCCTCGAGTCGCTGATCACGCATCCCGTGACCATGACCCACGCCGACGTGGAGCCGGAGGAGCGGGCCCGCGTGGGCATATCCGATGGCCTGGTGCGCTTGTCGGTGGGTATGGAAGATGCCGAGGATCTGATCGCCGCGCTGGATGCGGCGCTGGCCACTGTCTGAAGCCTGCTACAGCAGGTCGGCCAGAAAGTCTTTGCGAATGCGCTCCCATTCCAGTTTCAGCCACGGCGTATAGCGCTCGCCGTCGGCGGCTATCGACTCAGTCAGTGCGGCCGGTGTCACGAAGCGCCAGTCGGAGATTTCCTCCGGGTTGATTGCGACCTGGCCGTCGAAATGACCGGCGAACACCCAGCAGTTTTCGTATTCGGCGCCGATGTCACCGAACTGCGCGTGGTAAACGAACTTGTAGAGGTAACTCAGCTCTGCTGATACGCCCAGTTCTTCCTGCAGCCGGCGGTGCGCTGCCGCCAGCGTGTCTTCGCCCGCGCGGGGGTGGCTGCAGCAGCTGTTGGCCCAGTAGCCGCCCCACAGCATCTTTGCAGCGCTGCGTTGCTGGATGAGCAGCTCTCCGGCCGGGTTGAACAGAAATACAGAAAACGCCCGATGCAGGCGTCCGGCACCGAGGTGGCAGTCGACCTTTTCGAGCGTGCCCACCTGATTGTCGTCTGCATCGACGAGTATCAGCGTATCGGCGGGTTAGGCCTGTACCGACGGTTTGCGCGCCGTACTCACGCCGGGCCGCCTATATTGACGGCATGCGCTTCGTAGCCCTTGCTCTCCAGCGCAAACTTCACTGTAGCGCTGCTTTCGGTGTCTTCACACAGCGCAATCATGGCGCCACCGCCGCCGCCGCCGGTCAACTTGGCCCCCAGCGCCCCGGCATTGCGGGCAATGCCGATAAGCGTCTCGAGTTCCGGTGTCGATACCTGCAGCGCATTGAGTAATCCCTGGTTGATGTTCATCAATTCGCCCAGATCCCGCAAACGGTTTTCCTGGATGGCGGAAACCGCCTGCAGCGCGAGGCTATCGATGTCATCGAACATTTTTTCGTAGACCTGCGGCATCCGCTCCCACGCGGCGCGCACATTGCCGACCGTTTTGGCCGTGAGTCCCTGGGTGTGCGTCATGCCTATGACCAGCGGCAGCGGCTGCGGAATGTTCAGCAACTCGACCAGCGACGGGTGGCCTTTACGGAACACCAGCGGCTTGCCAAAGGTCGCCAGCGTGTTGTCGATGCCGCTGGGCTGCCCGTGCGCCACTTCTTCGGACTTGTAGGCGAGCCGGTTGACCTCATCATCGTTCAGCCCCAGCTTAAAGTGCAGGTTGAGCGCACGAATGATCGCCACGGCCAGCGCCGCCGATCCGCCGAGACCCATGCCGCGGGGCACATCCGGAAAGACCTCGATGCGAATGCCGCGGTGCCCGAGACCCAGTTCGTCGAGGATTGTGCCGGCCGCCTTTTCAAAGGAACGGCGCTGCTCGGGTGGCTTGGCCAGTTCGTATTCGACGCCCCATCTTGGAATGAGCAGCTGCACGCCCTTTTGGGTGTCCTCAACAAAGGCCCGCATGGTCAGTGGCAGCGGGCACGCTATCGCGTGGCGCCCGTATACCACCGCGTGCTCGCCGATGAGTATGGTCTTGCCGTAGCCGATGCCCAACTCGCTTTCGCTCTTTTTAGTAAAGCTGGAGGCGGCGCCCGGTGCCGAGCCCTGCAGCTCAGTCAGAATCTCCCGGGCCCGCCAGACTTTGATGTCGCCACTGCGCAGCAGCCGCTCGAGAACCTGCTCATACAGTCGCGGCGGTGTGCCCGCGGCTTTGACCACCGAGCGCGCATGCAGCGTCATGTGCCCCTGCTGGATGCCGTCGGTGGCCAGCGCCCGCAGTGCCGAGAAGTTTTGTGCCAGGCCGGCCGCCGCCATCACTTCTGCCAGCTCGGTGGCGGTCTGAACGCCGAGCAGCCGCAGGTTTACCGCCACGCTCGGGTTCGACTCCAGCGGCCCGCCCACCGTGCCGACCTTCAGCGGCATCTCCAGTTCACCGCACAGGTTACCCGTGTCATCCCGCCACCAGCGGGACAGGGCCGTATAGCCCTGGCCGCGGCCGGCCCAGGCGTGCGCGCCGGCTTCGATAGCGCGCCAGTCATTGCCGGTCGCCAGTGCAATGGCATCAATGCCGTTCATGATGCCTTTGTTATGGGTGGCGGCCCGGTAGGGATCGGCGCGGGCGAAGTCCGACGCGATTACGATGCCGTCCCGCACCTGCTCGCCGCTGTAGCCACGCCCGGCGAGGCTGTCGCAGGGTATGCACACCTGGGCTTGCACCATGGCGCGATCTGTCAGGTTGGACAAAATGCGCAGAAACACCTTGCCGTCCGTCAATGACTCGATCAGCGAAGCGACCCCTTCGCACATGCCATTGACCAGGTTGGCACCCATCGCATCACGCGTATCGACGTGCAGGTGGATGACCAGCATTTCGCCGTCGGATGACTCCAGCGGATAGGTGCGCAAGTCGAGGTCGACGGCGCCACCGCCGCGGGCCACCATGCGCGGGTGAAAACTGTTGGCCAGGTCAATGATGTTCTGTTTCGCCGACTCGACGGCGTTGATGGCCGCGTCCATGTCCGGTATTTCGACCACCTGAATCTGGCCGGTCATTACCGGGGCGCTGGATTCGGTATGGAAGCCGCCGGCGCCGCGGGCAATCTTCGCGGCAGAGCTGATGGCCGCCACGATGGATGGTTCTTCAACCACCATGGGTACGACGTAGTCGGTGTCATTGATCAGGAAATTGAGGCCGAGCCCTATGGGCAGCCCCATGACGCCGATGACGTTCTCGATCATTTTGTCGGCGGCGCTGAGTTTCAGCGTGTGCTCGCCGGTCAGTAAGGTGCGGTAATCGCTGTCGCTGAGAAGCCCGCGTTCGCGCACGGCCTGCACGCGCTCATCGACTGACATCTTGTAAAAGTGCGGAATTCTGGATCGGTCCACCCGGGCTCCATCCTTGCGGCCTGACTGACCCAATTGTGTCTGCTCAAGCGGTTGGCTGCAAACCAGCAGGGGTGGGCCGCGCCGCACGATGGTGCATTCCCCCCATCTCGGTGTCACAATCATGTGGCTCTCGCGCTTGCTCTGGATTGATATATGGAAAGTATCTGGCTCAAAAACTACCCGCCGGGCGTACCGCGGCATCTGGACCTCGATCCGGCAGAAACGCTCGTCGATACCTTTGAGACTGCGGCCACGGCATGGCACGACCGCCCGGCCTTTGCCAACCTCGGACATACCCTCAATTTCAGCGATATCGATGAATTGAGTCAGCGATTTGCGGCCTACGCGCAGCGCGAACTAGGCCTGCAGCCGGGCGATCGCATTGCCATTATGTTGCCCAACACGCTGCAGTATCCGGTGGCGTTGTTTGGCGCGCTGCGGGCCGGGCTCGTGGTCGTCAATGTTAATCCCCTTTATACGCCGCCCGAACTTGAGCATCAGCTGGTGGACTCGGGAGCCCGCGCCATCGTGGTCTATGCCGGCAGCGCCCATGTGCTGGCGCAGGTGGTTGAAAACACGGCCATTGAGCATGTCCTGGTGTCGGAAATCGCCGATTTGCTGCCGGCGCCCAAACGCCAGTTCATCAATTTCGTTGTCCGCCGTGTCAAGCGGCTGGTGCCCGCTTACGACCTGCCGGCGGCCCGGCCGTTTCGCGCCATCTTCGATGTGGCGCAGGGTGCATACAAGCGGCCCAAGTCGCTCACCGGCAGCGACCTTGCGGTGCTGCAATACACGGGTGGCACCACCGGTGTTTCCAAAGGCGCGATGCTGACCCACGCGAATATTCTCGCCAACGTCAGTCAGGTTAACAGCTGGTTTGGCGGCAACGATACGCCAGGCAAAGAAATCATTATTACGGCACTGCCGCTCTACCATGTGTATGCGCTCACGGTGAACTGCTTCGCCTACTTTGAAAAAGGCGGCCTCAACGTGTTGATTACCGATCCGCGCGATACCGCGGGTCTGATCAAAGAAATCAAGCGCTGGCCGTTCACCGCGATTACGGGTGTGAACACGTTATTTCAGAGCCTGGTCCGGCACCCGGACTTTGCGAGCGTCGATTTTTCGACGCTTAAGGTGGTGTCGGCCGGCGGCATGGCGATGCAGGAGGCCACAGCGCGCGAATGGTCGCGCCTCACCGGCACCCAGGTGATCGAGGGGTATGGTCTCTCCGAGACCTCGCCGGTGGTCTCCTCGAACGCGCTGAACATTACCGAATTTACCGGCACTATCGGGCTGCCGCTGCCGGAAACCGAGGTCTCTATCCGTGATGAAGACGGCAACGAAGTACCGGTAGGTGAACCCGGCGAGCTGGCAGTGCGCGGCCCGCAGGTCATGCAAGGTTACTGGAACCAGCCGGAAGCGACCGCAGCCGTCATGACTGACGACGGTTATCTGCTCACCGGCGACATGGCCATCATGGATGAAGAGGGCTATTTGCGCATCGTCGACCGCAAAAAAGACGTCATCATTGTCTCTGGCCTCAAGGTGTACCCCAACCAGCTGGAGAACACCATCACCGGACATCCCGATGTGCTCGAAGCTGCCGTTATCGGGGTGCCCGACGCGGAGTCAGGGGAGGGCGTGAAGCTGTTTGCGGTCCGCCGCCCGGGCGCGGCGCTGACCGAAGCCGATTTACGCCTGTGGTGTAAGAGCAATATGGCCGCTTACAAAGTGCCGGGCGAGATCGAATTCCTGACCGAGCTGCCTAAATCAAATGTCGGCAAAGTGCTGCGCCGCGAGCTGCGTGAACAGGACGCCCGGCAGCGTGCCGAGGCCGGGGGCTGATCAGCGCTTCTTCAAGGCGGCGGCCGCAGCCGTCCAGTGGTCCTCGTGAATCCAGGTTTCCACAAACCCGGTCCGCGCAATGTCTGACAGCTCATCGTGGAGCTGCCGACGGCGCGCTGCAGAGGTGGCCTTGTAAACTCGCAGCACGTTGCCGCTCATGATGGTGTAGCGACCTGCGAACTCGCGGGTAAATGCGCCAAAATCCTCACCTTCCGGACAGACGTCCGCATACAGCCGCAGCGCGAGCGCCTCGGCTGCGCTGAGGCGTTTGCCGGCGGTCAGAATCGCCAGCGCGGTGCTGTTGCCCACGGCATCGATCAGGTCGATGCCACCGCCCCAGGCCGTGGTCACGGCGAGTTGTGCCTGAATCAGCCCGAGCTCCGCATGGGCCGCCGCGATGCGCAGGTCACAGGCCAGCGCCAGCTCCGCGCCGCCGCCCAGCGCGACGCCGTTCAGCGCGCCAATGACCGGCACGGGGAAGTAACGGATTTCGTCCAGCACGGTGTGCACCTGCTCCGACATCGAGCGCGCCTGCGCCGAACTGCGGAGGCTGTCGAGCTCCTGCAGGTCGCCGCCGGCCGCAAACGCCTTGTCGCCGACGCTGGTCAGCACGGCGACGTTGATGTCGGCGTGACGATGCTCAGCAAAAGCATCCTTGATGCTGTCCAGCAAAGCCAGGTTCAACGCATTGCGTTTCTCGGGCCGGTTGATCGTGACGGTGAGGCATTTGTTTTGCAGCTCGACGCTGAGCATGGCGTCGCTCATTAGAAGTACACCCGCATAATGCACTCAGCGATGCATGCAGGACGCTCCTGACCTTCCACTTCAACCTGGTATTTTTCAATCAGTTCAACGCTGCCCTTCACCTCTGCGGCCGCCAGTAGCTCGCAGCGCGCCCGAATCCGGCTGCCCACCGGCACGGGTGCCGGAAAGCGCAGCTTGTTCAGGCCGTAGTTGATGACATTTTTTGCGCCGGGAAACACCGGCTTGCTCGCGTCGACCAGACCGCGCAGCTGCGGATACAGCGAGAGGGTGAAATAGCCGTGCGCAATCGTGCCGCCATACGGTGATTCCGTCCGCGCCCGCTCCGGATCGGTGTGGATCCACTGCGTGTCGCCGGTGGCCGCGCCAAACGCATCGACCATCGCCTGCGTCACCTCGAGCCAGTCGCTCACGTGTGTTTCGGTTCCTACCTGCGCCTGCAGGTTAGCCAGTGCCTCAGCCAGTGCCATGCTCTTCTCCGGTAGCGACGGCGGCAAAGTAGCCGCGAAGGTCGCAAATGCTAGCAGATCGCCGCAAAAATTGGCGTTCCCGGCTGCTGACCTCAGGTGGCTGCGGTGACGGCGGGCTGCGCGACGCCGTAGCGGACCCGCACCACCATCGCCATGAGCATGACCGCGAGGCTGGCGGCGCCCATCATCAGGAATGGGCCGCCGTAGGTCCAGGTGTCAAACAGGTAACCGCCCGCCACGCTGCCGATCAGCGTGCCAAGCGCGCCAAAGGCGTTGAACGCGCCGAGCGTTGAGCCGGAAATGCGCGGATCGGCTTCCTGACCGATCAGGGTCTGGCCCGCGATAATCGTCGCCACCTGGCCGCAGCCGAGCAGGACGCCGACCGGAATGGCGATGCCGAGCAGCGGGTCGGAGAGACTGCCGAAAGCGAGGTAGCCGATCCCGGCCAGACCGCCCGCCCATGCCATCGCCGTGACCCGGTCGATACGGTCATTGAGGATACCGAAGGCCCAGGCAATCAGCAGCGGTCCGCCCGACACAATGCCGAGCATCAGGCCGCCCTGCGACTGCGCGACGTCCGGGGCCAGCCCGGCTTCCGCGCCGGCCCGCTGTGCCCACAGTGACAGGTACATGCCGATGACCACCACGTCACCCCGGGCCACGAAGGCCGATGCGTAGGCCAGCGCGATGCGGGGATTGCCGGCCGCGGCAAAGCCTTCGCCTATCAGCTGCTTCAGCGGAATCCGCTGGTGTTCGACGCGCAATTTCTCGCCGCGCAGGCCCAGCATCACCACCACGGCGGACACGAACCCGATCAGGCCGATGGCGACAATGGCGATACGTCCGGCGCCAACCGGACTGATACCGCTTTCCGTCAGCCAGCGGGTGGCCTGGCCGCCGATAACGGCGAGCAATGTCAGGCCCAGCGCATTCAGGATGGAACCCAGCGCGACCAGCTTGCCGCGCGAGATTTCCTGCGGGTAATCGGTCATCACCGTCGTGAACGTGGAGATAATCGCCGCGGCGCCACAGGCGAAAATGGCGCGATACGCGGTGAGCATCGTCACCGAGCTGGCATAGGGATAGGCCATGTAGCCCACGGCGAGTATCACGTAGCCCATGGCCAGCACTTTGCGGCGGCCGATGCGGTCAGCCATCGCGCCAAACGGTCCGACCAGTCCGATCAGCACCAGCTCATGCACCAGCGCCATCTGCCCCACGACCCGTCCGTGGCGGTCGGCGGGGATACCCAGCATGACCTCGAGCACATACGGCTGCTGGAAATTCAGGAAAACCAGCAGCCCGATGCTGACGAACAGCACATAGAGGAGGGTGACGCCGTTGAGCCGGGTCACGCCCGGCTGCAGCCAGATGTAGCCCAGTTTGGCGCCCGCGGTGTTGGGTGTGGATTGCAGGTTCATCTCGTCGCCTTGTTGCGAGCGCTACCGGTCTGCCGGCAGCTGGGTTAAGGTCTCTGGCCTGAGGAATAAGAGGGTATCACGATGTCTGAAGCAAACCTTGAGCAACGCAAATGCCAGCCCTGCGAGGGCGGTGTCCCGCCGCTCGAGCCGTCGGCAGCGCGCGAGTTACTGCAGGCGCTGCACCCCGACTGGTCCATCTCCGATGACGGCAAATGGATAGTTCGCCGCTACGACTTTTCCGGATTTAACCGGACCATGGGGTTTGTCAATGCGGTGGCCTGGATTGCCAATACGGAAGGTCATCACCCGGATATGGAAGTTTCGTACAGCTCCTGCCTGATGAAGTGGAGCACGCATGCGATTGACGGCTTGTCCGAGAACGATTTTATCTGCGCAGCCAAGGTGGACCGCCTGGTCGCGTAACGGCATCGCCGCCGTTCTCAGAACATCGAACTGCCGTCGACGTCGGTTTCACCCGGGGTATTGTTGCGACTGGGGATGTGCTCGCCGGTGATCATGGCGTCATACGCCAGCCCCGGGCCGACCATGGGATACACGCCGGCGTCCCGGTCGATGATGACCTCAAGAAAGGCCGGGCCCGGGAAATCCAGCCAGTCGCTGATGGCCGCTTCCATGTCCTCGTTGCGCTCGAGGCGCACGGCGTAGGCAAAGCCGTCGGCCTGGGCGGCCTTAATAAAGTCTTTGCGGCGCAGCGACTTGTCGCTTGCTGACAAGCGCCCGGCGTAAAACAGCTTCTGCCATTGCTTGACCATGCCGTCGCCAAAATTATTCAGCACGAGTACCTTGACCGGCAGGTCGTAGGTGGTGACGGTTTCCAGTTCGCCCAGGTTCATGCGTATGCTGGCATCACCGTCAACGTCGATAACCAGGGTATCGGGACGGGCAAACTGCGCGCCGATAGCTGCCGGCAAGCCGAACCCCATCGTTCCCATGCTGCCTGACGTCAGCCACAGCCGCGGCTCCGCAAAATCGAAATACTGCGCCGCCCACATCTGGTGCTGGCCCACCCCGGTGGTGATGACCGCATGCCCCTGCGTGTGCCGGTTGATCGCTTCGATCACCGCGTAGGGCTGAATCAGTTCACTGCTGCGGTCGTAGTTGAGCGCGTAGGTGCGCTTCAGCTCGGCCAGCGCGGCGTGCCACTCGCCGAGTTCGAGGCTGATGCCCTGCGCCTGACCGTACTCCAGCATTTTCTTCAGGTCACGGTCGAGGATGCCGACGTGGTGCCAATCCACGGGCTTGACCTTGCCGATTTCGGAGGGGTCGACATCGAACTGGGCGATGGCCCGCGCACGCGGCGCAAACTTAGTCGGCACGCCGGCCACCCGGTCGTCAAATCGTGCGCCGACGGCGATCAGGAAGTCGCAGTCTTCGACGGCGTAGTTGGCGAATGCGGTGCCGTGCATCCCCAGCATCTGCAGCGACAACTCGTCGCGGGTGTCGTAAGCGCCGATGCCCATCAGCGTGGTCGTAACGGGGATCCGGAAATGCCGGGCAAACGCGCGCAGGCTTGCCGCTGCTTCGCCATTAATTACGCCGCCGCCGCAGTAAAGCAGGGGCCGTGATGACTGCTTCAGCAAATCAAAAAAGCGCGCGCAGTCGGACTCGCTAAGGGTGTTTTCGACCACGGCATGCATGCGCTGCCGATAGCCGGGAATCGGCAGCAAGCCGGCGCCCTGAAAGGTGCCCTGCCAGTTCTGGACATCTTTCGGTATGTCGATAACCACCGGTCCGGGCCTGCCCGTGCGCGCAATCTCGAACGCGGTGCGCACGGTGGCTTCAAGAATCTCGGGCTTGGTCACCAGGAAGATGTGCTTGGCCAGCGGCCCGAGCGAGGCTGACACGGGCGCTTCCTGAAACGCGTCGGTGCCGATCATCTCGGTGGGCACCTGGCCGCAGATAACCACGATGGGTATGGAGTCGGCCATGCAGTCCCGCACCGGTGTTGCCGTATTGGTGGCGCCGGGTCCGGACGTCACCATCACGACGCCTACCTGGCCACTGGCCCTGGCGTAACCCGCTGCCATAAAGCCCGCGCCCTGCTCGTTGGCCGGCACCACGAGGGGCATCGGGGCCTCGCCTGCCGCCGAGGTGTGCTGGTCGTTGTAGCGAAACACCGCGTCGTAGGTGGGCAGAATCGCGCCGCCGCTGTAGCCGAATATGACGTCCACGCCCTCATCGGCCAGCACCTGCACAATGATCTCTGCCCCCGACATGGCGGTTCCCGCCAGCGGGTGATCGTCTTGGACCGCGTTTTCGGGCAGTGGATTCATGGCAATGGCTACGGAGTGGGGCGTGCAAAAAATTAAACCGCCTCGCCCGGGATGTTAATTAGAGTCCTGCCGGGCTGAGTGCGGCAATCAGCTTCAAGTTTCAGTCAAAGACCGATGCATTGCAATAGCCGAAAATCTGGTTCAACATCAGCGGTCTACTTTTGCCGGCCGACCTGCAAGTCGCGGCAACACAGCCACAACTCTAAGCAGTCCGAAGTGACGGCCGGATCCTGATGCCATGCGACATATCATCTCAATTCTGTTGCAAAACGAGGCGGGTGCGCTCACCCGCGTGACGAGCATGTTCTCGTCGCGTGGCTATAACATTGAATCCCTGAGCGTGGCACCGACCGAGAACCCCGAGGTGTCGCGGCTCACCATGGTGACATCGGGCTCCAATGAAGTGATAGACCAGATTAACAAGCAGTTGTTCAAGCTGGTTGATGTTGTGCGGATCACCGATATGACGATGAACGAACACTTCGAGCGCGAACTGCTGTTGATGAAGGTGAAGCTCGATCCCGCCGCCAATGTTGCCGATATCGTGTCCTCGGCCGGCGCGCAGGTGCTCGATGCGACTCGTGAGACCTTCACCGTGCAGCTCACCGGCAAAGGCGTGCAGATTGATGATTTTATGCACACCCTGGGGTCGCAGGGCGAGACGCTCGCGGTCGTGCGCAGCGGGTCGATGGCGATAGGGCGCGGCTCAAACGTGCTCAGCGCTAACTTCTGAGCGCGGCTGACGCCGCGACTTAAGCATGTCTCTTGAAGCCAGGCACGCAGACGCCATACCGCGGCTGGCCGACGCTCAGCGCGTCGTTGTCAAGCTGGGTTCCTCGTTGCTGATCGATCCGGCCACGGGCGAACTGCAGCGCGCCTGGCTCGAGTCTGTGGCGGCCGAGCTCGCGGCCATGCAGCGCGCAGGTCAGCAGGTGCTGCTCGTCTCGTCCGGGGCAATCGCCCTGGGCCGCGCCTACCTCGAGCTCGAGGCCGGGCAGCTGCGGCTCGATGAGTATCAGGCTGCAGCAGCGGCCGGGCAGATCATCCTGGCCCACGCCTATCAGGAGCTGATGGCGGC
Organism: Gammaproteobacteria bacterium; assembly: GCA_036351295.1. Classification (GTDB taxonomy): domain Bacteria; phylum Pseudomonadota; class Gammaproteobacteria; order Steroidobacterales. Next base: position 22,084 of record JAZBOT010000049.1, read on the forward strand.
CCACGGCGTCAAGGTGGCGCAGATCCTGTTAACACCGGAAGACACAGAAAACCGGCGTCGCTACCTCAATGCCCGCAGCACGCTGCAAACCTTGCTTGACCTGGGGGTCCTGCCGGTCATTAATGAAAACGACACCGTGGCCACCCAGGAAATTCGCTACGGTGACAATGACCGGCTGGGCGCGCGGGTGGCCGAGATGATCAGCGCTGACTGCCTGGTGCTGTTGTCGGATGTCGCCGGTCTGTACGAGGCCGACCCGTCGGTGCATGCTGACGCCCGCCTGATCCCGGTGGTGCGCGAGATCACCAGTGAGTTGGCGCAGATCGCCGGTGCCAGCCGCACGGCCTTCGGCTCCGGCGGCATGGCCACCAAGCTGGCGGCGGCCCGCATTTGCATGTCGGCCGGCTGCAGTACCGTGATCGCCAGTGGCCAGCGGCAGGCGCCGCTGGGTGCCATCCTCGAGGGTGGGCCCTGCACCTGGTTTCTGCCCCACAGCACGCCACTCGCGGCCCGCAAACAGTGGATTGCGGGCACCCTGCAGGCCCGCGGTCAGCTCGACATTGATGCCGGTGCCGCGGCGGCGCTGGCGGCGGGCAGCAGTTTGTTGCCGGTCGGTGTGACCCGGGTTAGCGGCGACTTCGCGCGTGGCGATGCGGTCGACGTTACGCATGCAGGCCGGGTAGTGGCTCGTGGCCTCGTGGCCTACGACAGCGCGGAAGCGCAGCTGATCGCCGGTCGGCACAGTAACGATATCGCGGCCCGTATCGGTTATCAGGGGCGCAACGAAATAATTCACCGCGACAATCTTATTTTGCTGACGGCTGCGGTGCCGACCCGGCAGCCAGGGGATTCCGCTCACCATGAATGACACGCCGCAACAGCAGGAAACCATTGCCGAGCTGATGACGGGGCTCGGGGTGCGCGCGCGCGCGGCTGCGCGGGCGCTGGCGCGCTCGACCGAGGCCCAGCGCAACACGGCCTTGCTACAGGCTGCGGATGCCATTGTGGCGCGCAGCGACGCAATACTGGCTGCGAATGCCCGCGACATGCAGGCGGCGGCGGCCAAGGGGCTTGCCCCGGCCATGCTCGACCGGCTGCTGCTGGATGCGGCGCGGGTGGCCGCTATCGCCGATGCGGTGCGCAGCGTCGCGGCGCTGGCTGATCCGCTCGGCCGGGTGCGCGAAGAATGGACGCGTCCCAATGGCCTGCGTATCCAGCGCATTAGTGTGCCGTTGGGCGTAATCGGCATCGTCTACGAGAGTCGGCCCAACGTTACAGCCGATGCGGGTGCGCTGTGCCTGAAATCGGGCAATGCGGTGATTCTGCGGGGCGGCTCCGAGAGCTTTTTTTCGAGCACCGCGATTTATGAATGCATGGTCGCGGGTCTTGCTGCCGCGGGCCTGCCGGCCGATGCCATCCAGATGGTGCCGACGGTCGACCGCGCGGCGGTGGGCTATTTGCTCGCCGATATGGCTGACTACGTTGACGTGATCGTGCCGCGCGGCGGCAAGAGCCTGATCGCGCGCGTACAGAGCGATGCGCGCGTGCCGGTCATCGGCCACCTCGAAGGGCTCTGTCATGTTTATGTCCATGCGGCAGCCGATGTTGCCAAGGCCCGCGATATTGTGCTGAACGCCAAAATGCGCCGCACGGGTATCTGCGGCGCTGCCGAGACCGTACTGATCGATCGCGCCTGCCTGACGACACACTGGCAGCCCATTGCCGATGCGTTGCTGGCCGCCGGCTGCGAAATTCGCGGCGACGCGACGCTGTGCAGACTGGATCCGCGCCTGACGCCTGCTACGGCGGAGGATTGGGATACGGAATACCTCGATGCCATTCTGGCCGCCCGCGTGGTCGACGATATCGACGGTGCGATCGACCATATCGTGCAGCACGGCTCCGGGCATACCGAGAGTATCGTGACCGAAGATACCGCCGCCGCGGCACAGTTTTTCCGCGAGCTCGACTCTGCCATCTTGCTGCACAATGCCTCCACCCAGTTTGCTGACGGGGGTGAGTTTGGCATGGGGGCGGAGATCGGCATCGCGACCGGCAAGATTCATGCCCGCGGTCCCGTTGGCGCCGAGCAACTGACGAGCTACAAGTACGTCGTGCACGGCGACGGCCAGACACGGCCCTAGTACAGGCGACGGTAAAGCGGGAGCCGCCCGCTTGCCACGGGGGCGAGCTTCGGTCTACCCTGTGTCTTGCCGATATATAGTTTTACAGTGCAATGCGGAGGAAGTCGCATTCCTGTCCGAGCGGTTCCGCCAGCGGAGCCGCTTTTTTTATATCCGGTTTAGCTGGCAGGCCCTTTTTCACCGGTTTGAGTGATGAGGCGGGACCGGCGCGGGTGCTAGTGTGGTGAACCAGAGTTCATCCGGAGCCGCACGCCGTGCTGCCCAAAACCGCTGTCCGCATTGTCTACGTCCTTCTCCTGCTCGCAGCTCTGGCATGGTTTGCAGCGGCCGTGCGGCTCGCGTTACTGGGCGACTGGCGCGGCCTGGTTATCTGCTGCGTCGGGTTGCTGGGTACCACCATGATCGGCAGCTCCCTGTACAGTCGTTCCCGGCGCCCCCTCGGCAGGCGCCACACTCGCGATCATTCAACCGGCTGAGCGACCGGGAGCCGGGCATCCTCAGTAGCGCCAGCTGATGCTCCCGAAAATTTCGCGCCGCCGGCCGGGAAAGTAGCGAAATTCCGCAGGGTCCGGGAGGCTAAACAGATCGGCGCGATCCGCGTAGACGACGTCCGTCAGGTTGGTCAGCCGCAGTCCCAGCGACCAGTGCCGGTTAATGTCCAGGCGCATGCGGGCGTTTAGCAGGTAGTGACCCGGGTAGCGGGCGGTGTTCGCCGCATCGAGGAAGTACGCGTCGTTATAAGCCCACTCCAGCTCAGCGTGACCGCGCGCACCGCGGTAGCCCAGCCGGGCGCTGGCCAGGATCTGTGGGGTCGTGTCGATCCGGTTGCCCGAGTTAATGACTTCGCCAAGGCCGGCGTCGCGGTCGAAGCGGTAGGTCTGCCGGGCAAAGCTCCCGGTGAAGCCTGCGTACACCGGCAGGCTGATCTGCCACTCCAGGTTGGCCTCGATACCGCGGTGGGCGGTCTTGCCGTCGCTGACGTTGAAGCCGGCAGCGTCACGAAAAATAAAGTTGCGTTTGCGCATCGTGTAGGCCACCAGCTCCATGCTCAGCCGCTCGGTCCGGCGGCGCACGCCCACTTCCAGTGAGTCGAGCTGCTCGGCGCGAATATCCGCCGTTTGCTGACCCGACTGCAGCCGATAGAGTTCGGTTGCCTGCGGGGCGCGAAACCCCCGGGTCAGGTTGGCAAAGCCTACCGTTTGCGGGCTGAGTCGATAAAGCAGCCCGACATTCGGCGCAAGGTTAAAAAAACTATCGCGCCGGTCGGCGGGTCGCGTAAACAGGCAGCCGCCGAAGCCACACGGTTCGCCCGTGTCCCGGGTGTTGCCATCGAGCATCCGATTGTCGTAGTCGTACACCAGGTACTCGGCTCGCAAACCGGCCTGCACTTCCCAGTCCGCGCCCGGCACCCACCTGGCATTCGCAAAGGTCGCCGCCATGTAGCTGTCGACCTCGTAATCGTAGTGCTGACCCACCGGCCGCGTTGCCTGCAGAAACGCGCTGCCCTCGGTCGGGTTCTCCTGAAACTCTTCCAGCCAGCCCCGGGCGATTTCAAGATCCACCCCGGCTGTGACTTCGCCGCCCCCGGCCAGGCTCCGCCGGCTGGCCAGCATCATGCCGCCGCTCGTCTGGCCGTTTTCTTCGACAGGTTGTCCGGGCAGGAAATGCTGCAGAAAATTCATATCCGAGTTGCGCGCGAACAGGCGCAGTTCGGTTTGCCACGCACCGGCAGATTCAGGCAACCAGCGCAATGCGGCCCGCCGGCTGCCGGCGCGCCGATACGCCTCCGGGTTGGGGTTGCTATAGCGCAGCGCGGGGTCTTTGTAGGCATCAAAACCCACCACGAAGCCTGCGGTTTCCTGGTCAAGCTCGGATACCGTGATGCTGCCCAGCAGCACACCGCCCGCCAGCTCGTGGCGGGTTTTGGCATAGGCCTTGAACTGCTGATAGCCGGACGCGTCGCGGTAGCCGCCGTCGCTGTCGACCAGCACGCCGCCGGTTGCAGCGTGGCGGCCGGCACCGGTGGCGAGCTGCAACCGGCCGCGCCAGAACTCGTTAGATCCCGCTTCCAGCATCGCGGTGGCCAGCGGCTCGCCATCAGGTTCCGGCAGCAGGGTGTTGATCGTGCCGTGCAGGCCGTTGGAGCCGAAGTCCGCAGTGGCCGGACCCCGCACGACCTCGATAGCCCGGGCAAACTCGGTCGGTACCTCGAACAGCTGGTTGACGTTGCAGAACCCGACCGGGCGAATCGGGATGCCGTCTTCAAGCTGCAGGAACGCGCCGCACGAGCCCGGTCCGGTCAGCACCGGTGACCGAATCGCGGTGAGCTGCTCCTGACCACTTCCGCGGCTGATCCAGGCACCCGGAATGCGCACGGCAATCTCGTACGGGTGTGTTGCCGCTGTCAGGTCAATGGCGTCGTCGCCGACGCGCGCCACGTTTTGCGCCAGGTCCATGCTCAGTATCGGCGCGCGGCGCGCGGTGACGATCAGCGTGTCGGGAGGGACCGCCGCCGCACCGGCCGCGCCCGGCAGCAGGACGCACGCGGCGACTACAATGCGCGCAATAGGTTGCATCAAGCCTGCAGGTCTAGCTGCGGCTGTCCCGCTCGACCGGCGTGAAGATTAAGGTGGGCAGGTCGCCCTCCCGCGAATACTCGTGCTTGCGCGCCATATCGGCGAGCGCCGCATCGCGTTCCTGCCGCGTCGCGAACCAGTGGGTGTTCGACCAGTCCGCATCGATCAGTCGTGAGAACGGGTCGGAGTCAGGCACGGTAACCCGCACCCCGAAATTTCCGGTCGCCGGTCGTGCCGGCGGCTGGGACAAATTATGTGCGTTGCTGATATTCACACTTCAAAGCATAACCGAGCCCCTGTTTTGCCGCTAGCAGCACGGCACCGATTTGGTCACACTACGCCGGTGGACAGGGACACGAGCAAAGCAGGCACCGGGGACCCGCGCTTCTATGTCGTGGGCGGGGCGGTGCAGCCGGAGCGCGACTGCTACATCTCGCGCTCGGCTGATGCGGAGCTGTTGCGGCTGCTCGCGGACGGCGAATACTGCTATGTGCTCGCGCAGCGGCAGATGGGCAAAAGCAGCCTGGTCGCTGCCACGGCGGCGCGGCTGCGCGCGCTGGAAGTCGGTGTGGCCGTGGTTGACCTGACCCAGGCGAGTGCTGAGGATCCCACCGAGAATGCGGGTCGCTGGTACTACAGCATTGCGTATCGTATCTGTCGCGACCTGCGGCTGCGCGCCGATCTCCAGACCTGGTGGGCGGAGCGGGGTGGCCTCACCAACCTGCAGCGGTTGCGCGAGTTTTTCCAGGAAATCGTGCTCGACGGCACCGAGCGACCGGTCACTGTGTTTTTCGATAGGGTTGAGGCCACGCTCGAAGCACCGCTGGCGCTCGACCTGTTTGCCTGCGTCCGGGCCTGCTATGACGCGCGCGCCACCAACCCGGAATTCGCGCGCCTGACTTTCGCATTGTTCAGCGCGGCCGCACCGCGCGAACTGGTGCGCAGTCTGCAGGGCTCACCCTTCGAAATCGCTGAATCGGTGGCACTGAACGATTTTACGCCGCAGGAAATGGCCGGGCTAATGGGGGGGCTGGGCACACCGCCTGACTACGCGGAAGAAATCAACGCCCGTGTCTGGAGCTGGACCCGTGGCCATCCTTACCTCAGCCAGAAAGTCTTTCGCGGCCTCGCGCGGCGCGCGGACGCCGAGCTGACGCCGGACGCGGTGGATGAGCTGGTGCGGACGCAGTTCCTGACATCGCAAGCGCTGCACGACGAGCCGCATCTCGCGGCCATTGCGGCCGAGATACTCCGTGACACCCCGACCCGTACGGCACGCCTCAACCTCTACGGCAGAATCAGTAAAGGCATCAGGGTGCGTGCGGAGCCGCGCTCAGCTGCCGAGCAGGAGCTTGTCGTGGCGGGGCTGGTGGTGGTGGCGCCGAATGGCGAGCTGCGCGTGCGCAATGAAATCTACGCC
>JAZBOT010000050.1:0-12848 GCA_036351295.1 Gammaproteobacteria bacterium
CTTTGTGGCGCGCACGAACCCGGCCATCGTCGACGGTGAACTGGAACTACTGCCGGCGCGGTGCTTTTTTGATTGTGAGCCCTGACAGTGCTTACGTGTGAGTTCCGGGCCACACCGCCACCACCGTCAAGCCAACCAGGGTTCACGGGCCGGCCAGAACAGCGGCATGATTGCCTGTCATTTTGGCAACAAAGATTCGCTGTGCATTCAGGCCGCCCGGGCTGCGCCAGCTCATCCGGCCGCGGGGGCCGTGGCATGAACCTTAGATCAGGCAATGCAGAGAACCTGATATTCCTAATACCACTGGCCCTGCACCGCGAGCAACTCGTAATCTAGCGGGTTCCGCCTGAACGACTGAAGAGCGTGCGCTTGATAGTGCCCTGGCCCAACGCGCGGTCGATTTCATCGAGAGAAATCATTGGAATCAAGATGAGCAGCATCACAAGACTCGGCGCTACTTTTTCCAGTAGCGGCCGCGCCGTAAGATCTTCGATAGTTGCGGCCAAAGCATGTCCATGCAGCACGCCCAGAACCAGTTCTTCAAGCGTCGTAAACACCAGCAATAACAGCAGCATTGCCACTGACCGCCAAATGATTCTGTAAACCAGCACTTTCGGCTCTATTCGGCCCCCAGCCTTAATCGCCGCCTTACCCAGCAAAATAAATTTACCGAAAATTAGCGCCTTAATAGCCGCCGTACCGACAGGCAAATACTGCAAGTTATCGCCACGCAAAATCGCGGTTTCGTATGCCCACAAGGCGCCGAAACAGACCCACAGATAAATACTGATCGCCGCATAAGAACGTATTTCTTCTATGAACCTGGCCCGGAAACCGCTTTGGCCCGGCGTATGCTCAGAACTCATTGACGGTGCAACTGAATTGCATCAGCGCGGCCAGCCCGCCGAGCTTGTTGGCGCTTACTCGCCGACCGACTGACGCTGGGGATGCAGCCCTCGGCCACACTGGCTAGCCCAAAAATTAGTGCGGTCACAACGTTTGTGACCGGACTTTCGCGGCACGTCTTCAGCGGCTCCATCAACACGACCTTGCCTACGTCTAGCGCCTACCGCTAATGAGAAACAAACCCAGCGGCAAAAATGGTGGAGCTGATCGGGATCGAACCGACGACCTCGTCATTGCGAACGACGCGCTCTCCCAACTGAGCTACAGCCCCATATCTGGGCCTAGTCTACAACCGGCGCTGCTACTCGTCACGCGCTACAGACTGCGGGAGCAGCGGCCCGGTCACCGGCAGATGACCTGCGGCCGACCTGCAGGACTATTCTTCGGGCGCGATCTCGAAGGTCATGCCCTCCAGCTCGGGCTGAAACACCACCTGGCAGGACAGCCGCGAGGCATCGGCACGGTAGGTTTCGGTTTCTTCCAGCAGCTCGAGCTCGTCATCCTGTGCACTGTCGAGCTTGGCGAACCACTCGGGTTCGACGAAAATATGACAGGTGGCGCAGGAGCACATGCCGCCGCATAAAGCTTCGATGCCGTTGTCGAGCTCGCGCAGCGGCTCCATCAGGCTGGTGCCTGGCTGCACTTCAATTTCATGGCGCGCTCCGGCGCGATCCGTTACTACAATCTTGCCCATGACTGCTGCTTCTCCGTTGGGGCAGCAGGCACAGGGGCCCGCTGCTCAGGCTGGGTTAGGCCAAAGGCGCTGCGGCGGCTCCGGCGAAAGGCGCCGCACTATACCACAATGATGGGAGGGTTAAACCGGGCCTCAGGCGGTGCCGGTCATGACGTCACGATGAGTGCTGTAGTAGTCGCTTTCTTCAGCGAGGTTCTGGGTTTCCTTGAGGAGTGCGGCCACGCGGCGCTGCGAATTGCTGATGTCAGCACAGGCCTGGCAAAAGGGGTCATCGCACGGCTGGCGCGAAAACAGCCAGAACTGCACCGCACCGGCCAGGATGCCGGAGGCCACTTCCCAGACGTCAGCGGACTCGTCGGCATCGAGCAAGCGGTTGCCCAGCTCCACGACAGTCTCAGCGACCTGATCGTACGTCATCTGCTCATCGGGCAGATCGGCAAAAATTTCGTCCAGCGACCCTGACATAAATACTCCCCTGTGCGGCTCCCCCGGGATCGTTTTCTTGCTGAGCCCGGTTGGAAAGCCGAATCATAGCACCGCGATTTTGCGCCCGGTTAGCAACTTTACAGTTGCCGGCCGAGATTTTTCTGCGGGCGCCGTCTAAAACCGAAAGACCACGCCGGCCTGTACCTCGAACTGCCAGAGTACGTCACCCGATGTCTGGATAAGGCAGCCCCCCGCACCGTTGTTCACGCCACAAAACAAGCGACTGTCACTATCCACCAGCGTGCCCAGCGCCCGGCCCTCCAGCCGCAAGCCAATCCGCTCGCGGGGATAAAAGCTCCAGCCGCCGCCGACGCCAAACGAGAAAAAGGTATCGGCGCGGGTACCGGGCCCTTGCGGACTGATGCGGGTGCCGCCGGCTGTCGCGACAAAGTACGGCATGGCGGCGCGTTCGCGATCGATGTAGTAAGTGCCACCGATATGCAAAAAATCGAGGTCGAGATCAACCGGCGCTCCGCTGCTCTGGAAACCGGCAATGTCCACCTCGGTGCTCTGCCGGCTGTAGTACACCTCCAGGGTGCTTTCAGCCGTCCACGGAACGCCCACGACCAGTCCGAAGGCAGGGCTGGCGTCGAGGCTGTAGCTGTCACTGTTGCCACTGTCGTTGAACTCACCGCCGAACTTGTAGGCGGCAAACGGGGTGACCTCCAACCGCGGCTGCCAGTCTTCGGCCGCCAGCGCGGGCAGCGACAGCAGGGCCGCCGAGGCCGTCATCCAGTAGTGAACCAGGCGCTTCACTCTGTTCCGTTGAGCGGCAGCCTCACGGCCGCCTGCGTGCCCTGCGCGCCGGCGCTGCCGATACTCAGGTCGCCACCGTGCGCTTCGACGATACGTCGACACAGGTACAAGCCCAGACCGAAGCCCCCCGTCGCGCGGCTGCGGGCGGGGTCAGCGCGGTAAAACGGCTCGGTAACATGGTCAATATGCTCGGCCGCAATCCCCGGCCCATGGTCGGTCACCGTTGCCAGCAGGGAGCCTTCCGCACGGCCGATCGCGACCTCGACCGGCCCGGCATCGGCCGGATTGAAACGCAACGCGTTGTCGATCAGGTTACGAAACAACAGGCGCATGCGCGTCGCGTCAAGATCCGCCGCAGGGATGTCGCCGCTCACCCGCAATTGCAGGCGTTCCCGCTCGTGCGCGAAGTCGGTCTCGATCAGCTGCTCGAGCAGCTCATCCAGCTGCAACGGCTCCCGCCGCAGGATTGCGTGGCGCGTGTTCAGCGCCTCGCTCTCCAGCAGATCGGCAATCAGGCGTTCCATTTCTTCAACGTCGTCGAGGATATTGCGGCGCACGGCGGCGTCTTCAATGAACTCAGCGGCCACTTTGCTGCGCGTCAGCGGCGACCGCAGCTCGTGACTGATAGCAAGCATCAACTGACGCTTGGCCTCCAGCATGCCCTTGACGTCGTCCGCCATCTTGTTGAATTCGCGGCTAAGGTCGCCCAGCTCATCGTTACGCGGTGTCGGGATGCGGTAGTCAAGGTCGCCCCCGCCGATGCGGGCCGCACCCACCTGCATCCAGCTGATGGGCTTTATCACCCAGCGCACGGCCAGATAACAGAAACCCAGCACCACGATACCCACCAGCGAGATGATCAGTGTCGTGTAATCGGGGTTGGGGCTGTCGCTGACGCGTGGCGACGCGAACACAATGTTGTAACCGTCTTTTTCCAGCTTGACGAGCGCATGGTCTTTATAGCGCGCGAATTCGACATTCTTGGCCTGTTTGACCCAGTCTTCCACCTCGGCACGGCCGGCCTCGCCGGTTTCGAGCAGGCCGAACTTGCCAAACGGCACTTCATCGAGCGGCCAGAAGTCAGGGCTGCTGCTCCAGTTGAGGTCGGGACCGACAATCGCGATGTCCACCGGAATCTTGTCGACAATGGCCTGCGCCCGGTCGATATCCGGCGGCGAGCCGATGTCGTTGAGAATGTACTCGCTGTGCAGCGCGGTATGCGCACCCACGATACGCCGCAGGTAGTCGGTGTCCTGAAACAATGTAAACGCATAGCGCGCTGCGTACCCGTAGGCTAACGAGGCCACGAAGAAGATCAGCACCAGGCGGGCGGACATGGAGTGGCCAATCGTTCGGGCCATGCCCGCCAGCGTGCTCACTCGGCCTTCTCCTCGCCAATAAAGGCGTAGCCGGTTCCCCAGATGGTCTTGATAAACCGCGCCTGCTTCGACGTGTCGCCCAGCTTCTGCCGCAGCCGGCTCACCAGGATATCGACCGACCGGGAAAACAGCTGCGCGTCGATGCCCCGCAACTCATTGAGTATTTCATCCCGCGTGTAGGTCTGCCCGGGGTTGGAAGCGAACAGGGCCAGCAACTGATACTCCATCGTGGTCAGGTCCAGCGGCGCACCGTCCAGCTCAGCGCTGCGCCGATCCAGGTCGACGCTCAGGCCTGCATACTCAAGCCGGCTGGTTTTCTTGGCCTTGGTGGCGGAACGCCGCAGCACATTCTGGATACGCGCCACCAGCTCGCGCGGCTCGAACGGCTTCGGCATGTAGTCATCAGCGCCCAGCTCGAGGCCGACAATGCGGTCGGTCACTTCGCCACGGGCTGTCAACATAATAATCGGCACGCTGCTGGTCTTGCGGATACTGCGGCAGACCTCAAAGCCGTCTTGCCCGGGCAGCATCACATCGAGTATCACCAGATCGGGCGGCTCGGCCGCCAGCGCCTGCAAACCGGACTCCGGGTTGTGAGCCACCCGCAGATCGAGGTCAAAGCGCTGGAAGAAGCTGTGCAGCAGCTCGCCGAGCTTTTCGTCGTCATCGATGAGCAAAATTTTAGGCATAGGTCACAGTTTCTGAACGCGCGAACCATTCTAATACGCGCGCAATACAGCTGTCTGTTGGCGCGGACTTCATTGTAAAACCTTTCACTACCCGGAACTCCAGGCGTTACAAAACGTTACAGGCTGTTACCCGCGTGAAAGGATCGTATTTCCTGGCGCCCCTAAGATAGCCCCATTGCAGAAACAGTTTAGTCAGCCACTTAATTCAGGAATACGATCATGAACGACAAGAAGCCAAACACGAGCTTTGACGGCCGCGAAGAACTCATCCTGATGATCATCGCATTCGTCACGCCGCTGGCCGTCCTGCCCGTCCTGCTGGGCTTGTAACGGCAGAAAAAAAACCGGAACACTCGCGTGTACCGCTTTTTTTGTGCGCCGGAACAGGCGTTGCGGCCCGACTACTTGTAACGGCCACGCGCCTCCGCCATCTGGGTCATTCCACAGCGCATATCCAGCCGCCGGTTGAACTCCTCGTCGCCAAAGATGCGTTGGGTCAGCACGTTCATCGGATCAGTGCGATAACCCAGCTCACGTACCGTAAAATCATACTCCTGCTGCGCAGCGCGTTCCTCTTCCGGGACGGTCTCGGCCTCATCTAGCCAGCCAAACCAGCGATCCACAAATCCGCCGAGAAACTTCTCGCACGTATCGATATTTTCGTCAGTGAGTTCGGCCGTCGAACTGGTGGCCACCGGTGACATCAGCGCCCGCAGGTAGGTACCGTGGCTGACGAAGCGGGTCCAGTCCGGATCGCTGCGGAACTTCAGGAAGTCTTCATTGGCCGGCTCGTAGTATTTCTTGAGGTAGTCGTGATTGGTCCGCAGGTCGACCCGCGGCGTGTACTCTGCGTAGAAGTACAGCTTCGGAATCGTGCCAAAAATAATGGCCATATGCGGCACCCGCGTTTCCTGACCCAGGAATACCGTCGCGTTCATGTCCAGAATGCTGGCCTTGCGGTTGCCGATCCAGGAGTGCACCAGCCAGTCCACTTCCGGGCTGGTGTAGCCCGCAAAGGAGCCTTCCATCTGCTGATCAGGCGAGGTGAAGTAGTCCTCGCCCACCGTGGAATGATGACGTTCAACCGGAAAGCGTGCCCGCACGCGATCAACGATCTTCGTATGGATTCCCCAGCAGCGCTCCCAGGCTTTCGAGACGTCTACGTCAGGACTCTCGGACAGAAACTCCATGATGGTTTTGGTTTCAGTGCGTTTCTCAGCTGCAGTCTGGCTCATAGCGTGATATCTCCGCGGGTCGGTCCCGAATGTTAGCGACAGTCTGTGGGTGCGGCATTCTATAACGCCCGGCGGCGAACCACCATGCGAGCTCCGGAGGGATGACGCTGCACAGCGCTCACGGCTATCATCTACCTCATGTCCAAACCCACTGATCACGACGCCGCGGCGCTGGCTCTCAGCCGCCTTGGACTGCACGACATTCAGCGGCACCTGCTGCTCTGTGCCGACCAGACCAAACCCAAGTGCTGCGACCGCGACGCCAGCCTGGCATCCTGGAACTATCTGAAGCGCCGCCTGAAAGAACTCAACCTGACGGGCCATGGCGGGGTCTACCGCACCAAGGCAAACTGCCTGCAAGTCTGCGTAGGTGGTCCGGTCGCCGTGGTCTACCCGGACGGCATCTGGTATCGCAACTGCACCCCCGAGGTGCTGGAGCGGATTATCCAGGAACACCTGATCGGCGGGGTGCCGGTGGCCGAGTATGTGATCGGGGAACGGGCGCTGCCCGCGGCGCGGCGCGGGTAGCGACCGCGACATCTGCGGCCCGCGTCAGGTCGAGCCCGTCAGCCGCCAGCCAGCCGCTGTTGTCAGCACGCGCCCCTCAGCGGCCAGCTTCAGTACATGCGCGTGCAGCGAGTAGCGGGCGACCGGGTGCAGCGCCTCCGGCACATCGCTGTAAACGCGCGGCAGCAGCTCATCGAGGGTGGCCGTGCCCAGCTGCCGTAAGCGATCAAGCACGCGGGCCTCGCGCTGCAGCCGATGCCGAATCAGGCGGCGGATAGCGCGCTCGCTGTCCGGAATGAGCAGCCCGTGACCGGGCGCCAGCGCCTGCGGTGCAAGCTGCTGAATGGCCTCCAGGGACTGCAGGTACGCGGTCATATTGCCGTCCGGTGGCGGGATCACCACCGTGCTCCCCTGCATCACGTGGTCACCGGTAAACAGCACGCCCGTCTCCGGGTGCAGCCAGCACACATGGTTGGATGCATGGCCCGGGGTATGGATGGCCTGCATGACAACATCACCCAGCTCGAGCGGCTGGCGATCGGCGGGCTCGAGGTCAGGCCGGAAGGTCGAATCGTGATTGGGGTCGGCCGGCGGCGCGAGACCGATGAGCCGCGCGCCGGTCGCTGCAGCCAGCAGGCGTGCGGCGGGCGAATGGTCGCGGTGTGTGTGCGTGACCAGTATGAATTTGACGCGGCCGTCAGTCGCTGCCAGTAGCGCCGCGACGTGCGCATTGTCCGCCGGTCCCGGGTCCAGCACCACGTCGCGGGCTGCGCCGAGCAAATAGGTGTTGGTGCCGGGGCCCGTCATCATCCCGGCGTTAGGGGCGACCACACGGTGTATGCCGGGGTGAATAGCGACCGCCGCACCGGGGCGGAGGTCGCTCACGACTGCAAAGTGACTGTTCATGCCTGCATTGTCGCGCATTCAAGCGTAACGCTGCCTGCCTGCAGCGGCCCGCAAAAAAAAGCCGCGGGCCTGAGACCCGCGGCTTTCTGTAGGGTGCCCGGCCCCCCGCAAAAAATCAGCTGTTACGATCGGGTTCCCGACAAGGAGATCGCAATGGCTGCATACGAGGCGCCGGACATTGTTAGTGAAATTCGTTTGCGAATTTCCGCGGGCATTCACGAACCGGTCGATCCTGCCGGCTAATCAGGCTGCTTTGTGCAAGCCTTCCAGTGGTTGCGACCTAATCTGCATTAAGCCCTGAAGCCACTGAATCGCTGTGTTTTTCGTAAGCGCCTGCCGAGACGGGATTATAGACGATGCGCGCGAAACTGTGTTCGCGGATTTCCGCGAAGTTGTGGCCTGATCGCCAGATTTTCGGAAAATTTACTTTTATAACAAACGGTTACAGCCATAAACACCGCGGAGCCAGGGTCTCAGCAGCAGCCGGAACGGGCCCGGACGGAAAACGGAAGTTCGGTTAAATTGTCGCCAAACGCGCCTAAATGAGAGCCATCATCGCCTAAAAGGTCAAAATGCGGTGCAAACCTTGATTGCCGCAGCAGCGCGGCGGTGTTGCGACTCACCGGCGTCTCGGCGCCGGCCGCGAAACCGGTCTCCGCATCCAGCTGCCAGTGCTCAGCGTGACGCGGAATGGTGCCGTGATAAATCGCGCGCTGACCGAAATCCTCGGCGCCCGCATCAGGCTCGGCGACTTTGAACAAACGGTAGGTGGCTGAGCAAAACTTTACCCGGCCCAGCCGCGTTGCCAGCTCCGGGTCGGTGACCGACACCGGTTCGGCTTCGGCCAGACGCGGCGTCGCAAACCCCGCGGCGGTGGCCAGCCCCTTGAAATCGCGATAATAGAGCGCGCCTGCCAGGCACTCGCCGTACAGCACCGGGTCCGCCGCCAGTTCCGCGGGCAGACGGCGGTCAGCATAGATATCGGAAAAATACATTTCGCCACCCGGCTTTAGCAGCCGGTAGGCCGCGCGCAGCACGGCCGGTTTATCCACGGCCAGGTTCAAGACACAATTCGACACGAGCAGATCAAAGCTGCCGGCAGCCAGCGGCAGGGCATCAAGCTGCTCAATGTTGCCGTCAAGGAAATCCACATTGGACCGCGCGTACCCGAACTGAGCGGCATGATAGTCAGCATGGGTCCGCGCCACGGCGAGCTGTGCCGGCGTCATGTCGACACCGACCACAAAACCATCCGCGCCCACGAGGCTGGCAATCAGGTAGACGTCGCGGCCGGCGCCGCAGCCGAGGTCAAGCACGCGCAACCCCTCCAGCGCCTCGGGCAGCACCAGGCCACAGCCGTAGTAGCGGCTGAGCACTTCTGGATGGATACTGGCGAGAATATCGCGAGCAAAGTCGGGCGGGGCAGCCGCCGTGCAGCATGCGGTGGTCTTCAGGTCGTCCGAAGACTCCAGCGTCTCGCCATAGTAACGTTGAACTTCGCGGTGGGTTTGGCTTTCCAAGCTTTGAGTCCTCGGCCAGATACAGTCAATATGAAGCCTATGATATTCGCAGACGATGTTCCGGTGCTGGTGCTTTTTTGCAAGCGGCCGAGGCTCGGTGTCGGCAAGCAACGCATCGCCCGGCAGCTGGGCGCCGAGCGGGCGCTGGCCGTGAGTGAGCTGTTGCTGGCCACGGCGCTGGAGGATCTCGCGGAATGGCACGGCCGGGTGGTGATCGCCCCGGCGGCCGCCGGGGACACCGACTGGGCACAGCAGCTGCTGCCGGGCGCAGCGGCCGTGCCGCAGGGTACGGGCAACCTGGGCCAGCGCATCAACCACGTCGACTCTGCGCTGCGGGCGGCCGGTGCGCGGCGTATCCTTTACATCGGCATCGATGCACCGGACCTCAACGCCGGGCTGCTGGCAGCCGCAGCAGATGCCCTGCACAGCCACGACAGCGTGCTCGTGCCGGCCGAAGATGGCGGCGTGACGCTGCTGGGCAGCGCGCGCGCATGGCCGGCGCTCAGCACCTTGCCATGGGAAACGAACGAACTGGGCGCGGCCCTCGAGCAGTGTTGCAGGCGAGTCGGCTGGGAAGTCTGCAACCTGGGCCAGGGCCGCGACATCGACACCTGGCAGGACTTGCGCAATGCGCTGCCGGTGCTGCGCCAGGACGCAAGGCCGGGGCGCCAGGCGCTGGCCGCCTGGATTGACAAACAGCAGAGCATCGCCGCGATTATCCCGGTCTACAACGACCTGCCCGCACTCCGCCGCCTGCTGACGCTGCTGGCGGAATCGCAACCCGCTGTCACCGAGGTGATTGTCGTCGACGGTGCCGGGCAGGCTGACTGCCACCAGCTGTGCGCGCATTTTGGCGTGCGCTATGCCGAGGCGCGCCCGTGCCGCGGGAGCCAGCTGGATGCGGGCGCACAGCTGGCCACGACCGAGCTCCTCTGGTTTCTGCACGCCGACAGCACGCCGCCGCGCAACGCCGTGGAACTGATTCGCGAGCATATTGCAGCCCATCATGCAGGCGGCTATTTCCGCTTCAGGTTCAGCGGCAAGCGCAGCTGGCTGAAGCGGTTGCTGGCGGGTGCCATCAATACGCGCGCGCGCTTCGGTGTCCCCTACGGCGACCAGGGGCTGTTCATGACCCGGGCGGCTTACCGCGCGGCCGGCGGGTTTGCCCCGACGCCCCTGTTTGAAGAAGTACCGCTGGTCAAGGCACTGCGCACCCAGGGGCGCTTCGCGGCCCTCGAGGCCAGCATGGGTGTCTCGCCGCGGCGCTGGGAGCGCGACGGCTGGCTGCGCCGCACACTGCACAACCGGCTGCTGGCGCTCGGCCATGCGCTCGGCATCGCCCCGGAGCGGCTGGCGCGGATGTATCAACCGCGCCCCGAGCCGCGCTCCACGTCGCGGCCCTCCGCAGCCGGCTGATGGACATGCCTGCCCCGCAAAACCATGACTGGTGGCGCACCCCGGCCGGTGACCCGCGTGGTTATATCGACCCGCACACGCTGAGCGAACTGTGGTTTCACACCGGCACAGCCTGCAATCTTGAGTGCCCGTTTTGTCTGGAGGGCTCGAAGCCCGGCGACACGCGCCTCGACCGCATCACGCTCGCCGATGTCGAAGGGCTGATGCGCGAGGCGGACGAACTCGGCGTCGAGCAATTTTCGTTTACCGGTGGCGAACCGTTCATTGTCCGGGACTTCGTCAACATCCTGCGCTTTGCGGCAAGCCTCAAGCCATGCCTCGTACTGACCAACGGCACCGACCCGGTGCTGAAGCGGCTGCACCAGATCGCCACGCTCAGCGACACCGCACAGCCGATCAACTTTCGCATCAGCATCGACTGGCCGGATGCCGAGCGCCACGACGCCGGCCGCGGCGCCGGCAGCTTTGCGAAGTCACTGCAAGCCATGGTCGAACTGCAAAAACTCGGCTTCGGCGTCTCGCTGGCGCGGCAGATGGAGCCCGACGAAGACACCGGGGCGGTCGACGCGGCGTTTCAGGCGCTGGTGCAGAAAGCCGGCTACCAGGGCGAAATTCGTATCGTCGCCTTCCCCGACTTCGCCACGCCCGGCGAACAGCGCACGGTGCCGGACGTCACCGAAGACTGCATGACGCGGTATCAGGACGAGACGTCACGGCAGGCGTTCATGTGCGCTTTCAGCAAGATGGTCATCAAGAAAGACGGCCGCATGCGGGTCTACGCCTGCACGCTCGTCGATGACGACGAGCGCTACGATCAGGGCAGCAACCTGCGCAGCGCACTGACGCAGCGCGTGATGCTGGCGCACCACCGCTGCTACAGCTGTTTCGCCTACGGCTCGTCGTGCAGCGAGCGCGGCTAGCGCCGGCTATGCCGGGAAGAAGTCGATCGGCTTCGTGGTCGTGACCGTGGCGACGTCCTTGTCCTGGAACCGGAACATTTTCACCCGGGCGATGAGCTTGCGCTCCAGCTCAGGATCGTTCAGTTCACTGGACTGAATGGCGCAGTCGGTCACCTCACCGTTCGCGGCAATCGTAAGCTCGAGCACCAGCTTGCCCTGCAGGCCGGGATTCTGCCGCAAGGCGCGGTTGTAGAGCGCAAAAATAGCACCCTTGTTCTTTTCGAACACGAGCTCGATCTCTTCACGACTGCGCGACGGCGCACTGCCACCTTTGACAACCTGCGGCCCCTCCGCCGCCAGTCCGGCCACGGGACTGGCAACGCGGGTCGTGTCACGACCGGCCAGGCCACCACCGCCGGTGTCACGACTCATACTCGCCGTATTGATGCCGCCGCTGCCCCGGCCCGCCTTGGCAGCAATCACCGAGCGTTCGACGCGGGCCGACGCGCCCGCGGCTTGGTTCAGATTTGAATCACCCATCACGTTACTGATGGCGCTGGTATCGCGCAGATCGGCCAGTTGCTCGGCGAAGGGCAGCAAGCCGGCCTGCGCGGCTTTTTCCCGGGCTTTTGCCTTCGGCTGCACCACGGGTTCCGGTTTGGGCTGGACCTTCTCAACCGGTTTTGCGGTTTCCGCCTTGGGCTGCACGACCTCCTCCGGCTTCGGCTGCACGACCGGCGGCGGCGGCGGGGGCGCCGGCTTCTCCAGCAGCAGCCGCGCGAAGCGCGGCGGCAGTTCTTCGACTTCCGCGGGATCGGGTTCCGGGACCGGCATAAACGGCATGACCAGGCCAAAAGCGACCACGGCCAGCAAAAACTGTTTGACCAGACGCCGAAAGCGATCCTCCTGCTCCTGGCCCAACTCCCAGGGCAACTGATAGGTGCGATACGTGGCTATCACTGTGCTCTACCTTCCATAGTTGTTCGTTGGCGGTGGCTGGCAGGCCCCCGCTAGCGTGCGTTCACCCGCGCGAGGAGCTGATCCGGTGCATCCGGCGCGGCCTGCATCACCGCCAGCGAGATGCGCCCGTAGTCCGCTGCCGTGCAGCTCGCCATGATTTTCTTGAGCAGGCTGTAGGGCAGCTCACGATCACCCATGATGGTGACCTCGCGGTCCTCGATGGTCGCGTCGTTATCCTGCCGATACAGGCTTTCCGTCTGGCGGCGCAGCTCGTTTTCGAGCCCTGCGATCACCACACCCTGCTGGGCCCGCACGTCAGCCATGTCGGCGACCACCTTGCCCTGCACCACGATGTGCTCGTCGGTGATCACGATCACCACGTTCTCGCGGGCTTTTTCTTCGGCATAGGACTCGGGCAGCTGCAGATCCTTGGCGTTGGGCAGCGTCTCGACATCCTGCGAGTTCACCAGCAGGAAGAACACCAGGATGGTGAAA
>JAZBOT010000051.1:0-2763 GCA_036351295.1 Gammaproteobacteria bacterium
CCGGCTGCACGCGCGGCGCAATGGGTGGGATCCGGGTGGGGCCATCATGATCCATGGCGAGCCCCGCAATACACGCTTTGCGCATCTGCGCGATGCCGTGCGCGAAGAGGACTGGACCCAGGGCTGCATCGCCGTGTCGAACCTCGCGGTGGACGAGATCTGGCACTTCGTGCTGGACGGCACGCCGATCGAGATTCTGCCCTAGCGGCTGCGCCCGGTTGCGCCAGGGCGGAGCGGCAGCGCGCGGCACCGCGTTTGCTTTAACCCAGAAAGAGCAGTTGGACGGTCGTCAGGGTGCGTCCCGCGGGGTGTCCAGCAAGGCACGACGACGCGGAATAGTGATTCTATTCCAAGGAGTTGTACCGCAGCTGGGCGCCTCGCGGGGCGTGCCATGGCGACCGTAGCGGGGTCCACCCAGCGGGTGACGGCCAAATATCTGCCAAACGCCGGGCCATTCAGGAAGTTGCATGAACGCCGAAGCGGTCAACTGCTCTTTCTAGGTTTAAGCGCGTGGTACCCAGCCGCTGCGCCATTGCTGGCTCAGTGACCGCACCAGTGCGATGACCTGCAACAGTAGGAAGAGGGTAAAGGGCAGGGCGCCGGCGATGGCGACCGCCCTGTTTACGTCGACGTCGTTGCGCAGCAGCAGTCCGGCGGTCAGTGCGGTCAGCAAGACGCCCCAGCCGAGCTTGGACCCAAGGCTGGGCTCGGTGCGGCCACTCGACAGCATGCCGAGCACGAAGCAGGCGGAGTCCGCACTGGTCACCATAAAGACAAACAGCAACGCACACACCAGCAGCGCGAGCAGCGTACCCAGCGGCACCGCCTCCAGCCACAGGAACAACGGCCGCGTATAGTGCTCGTCCAGCGCTGCGCGCAAGGCGCCGCCGGTCGCCTGGTCGTGCGCGAGTGCGCCGCCGCCGAGCACCGCGAACCAGAGCAGTGAGAACAAGGTCGGCACCAACAGCACGCCGAACAGAAACACACGCAGCCGACGCCCGCGGCTGATGCGGGCGATGAACAGGCCGACGAAGGGCGTCCAACCGATCCACCAGACGAGCGATGTCATGGTCCAGGCGCGGGACCAGTTGCCGCCGCCGCTGGCGCCGTCCAGGTCGATGGGCCGCAACGACCAGTCGGGCAGTGCCGTGAGCCAGCGGCCCAGCGCGTCGAGCCCCAGCGACCCGGCGGCGGCCGGTGCGCCGAGCACCAGCAACGCGACCATCAGTGCCGTCGCGACCGCAAGGTTGAGGTTGCTGAGCCAGCGAATGCCGCGGCCGATGCCGGTGGCGGCCGAGGTCATGAAGGTCAGCGCCAGCAGCAGCAGCATGCCGAGCTGCATGGTCACCGCGGGCGGCGTCCAGCCGGTCGCGGAGCCGATGCCCACCCGCAATAGGATGATGCTGTTGGCCAGTGCACCGGCAACACCGAAGACGACGGCGGACACCCCCACCAGGTCCGCGGCGCGGCCGAGACCGATGCACAGGGGTGTCGGCAACCAGCCGCGCCAGCCGCCGGCAATACTCGCCGACGGCGTCTCGGGCATCGCCCGCCTGGTGTGGAACCAGGCAATGGCCAGCGCCGACATGGCGTAAATGGCCCAGGCGTGCAGCCCCCAGTGGAACCAAGTCACGGCCATACCGGTGGCCTCGGCCGCAGCGCGGGCCGTGCCCTGGTCCAGCAGCGTTTGCGTATGCGTCAGCGGTTCGGCAACGCCCCAGAACACCAGGCCCGAGCCCATGCCCGCAGCGAACAGCATGGCGATCCATGACCCCAGCCCGAACTCCGGCCGCTCGTCTGCGGCGCCGAGGCGCAGCCGGCCCAGTGGGCTCAGGGCGATGCCGATGGCCAGGATCAGCAGCAGCGTGGCGAACAGCAGCACCAGCCAGCCGATGCGCGCGATCACCGCCGCGGTCATGGCGCCGATCAGCTGGGTCGTTGCCTGCGGCCAGCCGAGTACCGCCAGCGTCAGCAGTGCAATCAGTGCCAGCGCGAGCCGGGTCCATTGCCGGCGCTGGACGGCCGGGGCGGTGGCTCGGTGCAGGGGCGCCGCCGCGCCGGCATGGTCCGCGGGTGCAATCGGCTCATCCGTGTCCATGGCTGCGGGCCGCCGTTGTGACATCGGGTTGCAATGATGAAACGTCTTGTTGCAACTCGGCGGGCTGCGGACACAGACTATTCATAAGTTATCGCTAATATTATGGCTGGCTAAACGACTTCGAGGCATCCCTTCATGTTGCCGACCCTCATCGCCGGCGGGCTGAGCGTCTTGCTCGCCTCGGCTGATCATGTGGTTGCGGAGCACGTCGCGCCGGCCGGGCGCAGCGGCACTGCGGGCACGACGCTCTCCATCCCGGCGGAGGCCGTTCCGACGGCGGCCATAGCCGAACAGGTCAGGGCTACCTCTGCTGGACCAAGGCCGCCGGGAGCTGCATGGTGACGCAATGCAGGCTGCCGCCTTGGCGGATCAATGCGCGGCAGTCGATCGGCTCGATGTCGCGGCCCGGAAAGGCGGCGGCCAGGCGCTCCACCGCCACTGCATCCGCCGGGTCGCCATAGGTCGGCAGCAGCACAGCGCCGTTGATGATGAGGAAGTTTGCATAGCCCGCCGGCAGTGGGGCGCCGTCGGGATCGTGCAGGCGCGCGGGTGCCGGCAGCGGCAGCAGCCGGTAGGGCGCGCCGTTGGCTTGGCGCAGGGCGCGCAGCTCCGCGATCATGGCCGTCAGTGCGGCTGACTCCGCGTCCTTCGGGCCCGCCCGTGGC
>JAZBOT010000052.1:0-7236 GCA_036351295.1 Gammaproteobacteria bacterium
AGGAATTGAATGTCACCCGCACACCTGATGAGCTGGTAGCGGCGCTGAACGATACGCCCGAGCCGGTCGCGGCGCTGCCGCTGTTGTCCGACATTATCGATTCGCGGCGCGACCTCGTGCACAGGCCGGCGTGGAGCAATACGTTGTTGCAGCAGGTAACCCAGTTCTGTGCGGCTTATTTTGACGATGATCAGGCGGACTGGCGACCGGTCAGCGATGGCGGTCTGTATGCGACTTGGCACCGCGCGATTCAGCAGGATCAGAGCACCGTCTTGCTGATGGGCTCTCCCGATACGCTGCATCGGGCGCGGCAGCTGCCCGCGGACGCGGCGTCCCTGCTGGACACCGCCGCCGCGCAGCTGGCCCTGGAGCCGGCGGAGTTTGCCGAGTTTTTGCAGGTGGCCTTGCTGCGCATCAACGGCTGGGCTGCCTGGGGGGCCTATCTGCGGTGGCAGGCGCGGCTGGCGGGTGGGGATGACAATCAGATCATCGAACTGCTGGCTATTCGCGTGGCCTGGGAGCTGCTTCTGGATGACGGTCAGCGCGATGATCACTCGGTTTACGCGCAATGGCGGGCCAACTGGCTGCGGGTGAACAAAGCCGCTGCCGACCCTGCAGCGCCGCTCGAGGCCATCTGGCAGCGTGCGGAGGAGGTGGCCTATCAGCAGTCGCTGGCGACTCAGCTGGCGGCTAGCAGCAGCGCCGCCGGCGGCCCCGCGCCTGCCGCACAAGTGGCCTTCTGTATAGATGTGCGCTCAGAGGTTTTTCGTCGTGCTCTCGAGCGGTCAATGCCCAATGTGCAAACCATGGGCTTTGCCGGCTTCTTCGGTCTGCCCATACAGTACACCCCGTTGGGTACGGCGGCGACGCGGCCGCAGCTGCCGGGTCTGCTGGCACCGGCCATGGATGTCACGGAGACGAGCGGTGCTGAGACGGTTGACCAGCAGCTGGCGCGCACGCGGCTGGCGCGACTGGAAGCAACGGCCGACTGGCAGCCTTTCGAGCGGTTGCCGGGTTCAGCCTTCACCCTGATCGAATCGCTGGGCTTGAGCTACTTCGGCAAACTGCTCCGCCGCACCCTGCCTTCACAGCGCGATGTGACTGATATTGACCACGGCGGGCTGACAGCGGCCGAAGCAGCGCGCCTGAACCCGCAACTTACGCTGGCGGGCGCGACGGCGCTGGCCGATCGCATCGCGCTGGCCAAGGGTGTGTTGGGCGCCATGAGTCTGAGCACCGGCTTCGCCCGTGTTGTGGCGTTGCTGGGCCACGGCAGTCAAAGCGCCAATAATCCGCATGCGGCGGGTCTGGACTGCGGCGCCTGCTGCGGCCAGACGGGGGAGGTCAACTCGCGGGCTCTGGCCGCCTTGCTCAACGATCCTGAGGTGCGCGCCGGGCTGGCCGAAGCGGGCATCGTCGTGCCGGACTCGACGCTGTTTGTTGCCGGCCTGCACAACACCACCACCGACGAGATTACGTTGTACGGACAGTTTCCGGATTCGCATGCCGAAGACCTGGCGGCGCTGCGCAGTGCTTTCGAAGATGCCGGTGTGCTGGCGCGCGAAGAGCGGGCCCCGGACCTGGGCTTGGGCGACGCGGCGGGTCGCGCCGGAGCTTTGCGGTCGGCGATCAAGGCACGGTCGAACAACTGGGCCCAGACCCGTCCGGAATGGGGGCTGGCCAATTGCGCGGCCTTTGTCGTCGCGCCCCGGCCGCGGTCGGCGGGTATCGATCTCGGCGGGCGCTCGTTTCTGCACGACTATAACTGGCAGGACGACACCAGCGGGGCTGTGCTTGAGCTGATCATGACGGCACCGATGATTGTCACGCACTGGATCAACATGCAGTACTACGCATCCACCGTCGACAACTCGCGTTTCGGCAGCGGCAACAAGATTCTGCACAACGTCGTGGGTGGCCGTATCGGTGTGTTTGAGGGCAACGGTGGTGATCTGCGCATCGGGCTGCCGCTGCAGTCAGTCCACGACGGTCAGCGCTGGATGCACCATCCGCTCAGGTTGTCCGTGTTTATTGAGGCGCCGCGGGAAATGATAGAGACAGTCATTGGCAACCACGAGCTCGTCAAGACGCTGCTCGACAATCAGTGGCTCTACCTGTATCGCCTCGACGAGGGCGTCGCTGAGCGTTACGATCATGGGGCGTGGCTGCCGAACTAGCGGCAAGGCAGTCACGGCCCGGCCGGGCTGAGCAGGCTAAATTGTGCTTGACACTCTTGGCAGTCGGGAGCCAAATCCGCGTTTTTGCCCCCGGAACCAGTGCCATGACCAGTTCTGACGATACTCCCGACACCGCTCGCCCGGCAAGCGGCAGCGCGGATAGCAGCGAGAAGCGCGAGAGCGCCAAAAAACGGCGCCCGCAGCGTTCCCGCGCGAAGACGAGCGTGCTCGAGTCCATCGGGCCGGTCGAGGATCTCGAGAGCTACGTGAAGGCGGACTGGTGGCGGAATATTTTTAACGCCAACTATTTGCGCACCGATGGCGACGTCGTCGAAGACCCGGAGATTACGGCGGACGAGATCGACGCGTTCCTGGCCTTGCTTGACGTCACGCCCGGCAGCGCCATTCTCGACTTGTGTTGTGGCCAGGGTCGCCACGTCATGGAGTTGGCGCGGCGTGGTTTCAGTCATCTGTATGGCGTCGACCGCTCGCACTACCTGATTTCGCGAGCTAAAACCACCGCCCGTGCGGCTGACGCGAACATCGTGTTTCGCGAGGGTGACGCCCGCAAGTTGCGGTTTGCCGATAACTTTTTCGACGTAATCTATCTCGCGGGCAATAGTTTCGGCTATTTCGAGTCGGTCGAAGACGATGCGCTGGTGCTGAAGGAAATCCGCCGCCTGCTTAAGCCGGGCGGTCAGCTGCTGCTCGATTTCACAGACGGTGACTATGTGCGCAGCAACTACGAGCCGCGTAGCTGGGAATGGATCGACAAAAACTATTTTGTGTGTCGCGAGCGGTCCATTGCAAAAGCCGCCGACCGGCTGATTTCGCGGGAAGTCATTACGCATACCCGCAAAGGCGTCGTGGCTGACCAGTTTTACGCCGAGCGACTCTACAACCAGGGCGAGATCACGACCTTGCTGGAAACCAACGGTTTCGAGGTCGGCAAGGTTCAGCCGATGTCGACCATCTCCAAGCGTAACCAGGACCTTGGCATGATGGCGCAGCGCATCGTCCTGGTAGCGCGCTCGACTAAAGCCGAGTCACGCCCCGCCGAGGTGCGGGCCAAAACCCGTAAAGTTACCGTGCTAATGGGTGATCATCGGCGCCCGGATGCGGTTAAGCCGAGCGGCGCCTTTGACGCGGATGATTTTCATACCGTCAACGAGTTGAAAAAGGCGCTGGCTCGCGTGGCCGGCTTCGAGTTCAGCTATCTCGACAACCACGAGCAATTGCTGCGCGCAGCCGCTGAGCTCAGCGGCACAACTGATTTCGTGTTTAACCTGTGTGACGAGGGCTTCAACAACGATCCGCGCAAGGAGCTGCATATCCCGGCACTGCTGGAGATGCTGGACGTGGGCTATTCCGGTGGTGACCCGCAGTGTCTGGCCTACTGCTACGACAAGTCGCTGGTGCGCGGTGTCGCGGCGGAGATGGATATTCCGGTGCCCAACGCGTTCTCGGTCGGGCCGGAAGAAGTAGGGTTTATTTCGCTGCCGCTGGATTTCCCGGTGATCGTCAAACCTAACTTCGGGGATTCCAGTGTTGGCATTACGCAAGCGAGCGTTTGCTATGACCTGCAGCAACTGGGTGACGCCATTTCACGGGTTCGTGATCTGGTCGGCTATGACAAGCCGGTGCTCGTTGAGCAGTACCTGACAGGCAAAGACATCAGCGTGGGAATTATCGGTAATCCGCCGGATGCCTATACGGTATTGCCGATTATTGCCGAGGACTACTCCGGCTTGCCCGAGGGGCTGCCGAAAATTTGCGGCTATGAGGCCAAATGGGATCCGGACTCAGTGTATTTCCAGACCGTAAAGTCCGTGCCGGCGGAGCTGCCTGCGGCCACGGAACAGTTTCTGGCTGCCAGCTGCATCAAGTTGTTTGAGCGGCTGGGATGTCGTGACTATGCGCGTTTCGACTGGCGTCTGGATGCGAACAACACGCCGCGGCTGCTGGAGGCGAACCCCAATCCGGGCTGGTGCTGGGACGGTCATCTGGCCCGCATGGCGGAGCTGGCCGGTATGAGTTACGCAGAGATGCTGGGCGATATCGTCCGCGCCTGCGATGAGCGCCTGCAGGCGCGCCGCCTGAACGCGCGCCGCCGATCCGTCGCGTGACCCTGCACGCCGCCGGTGCCGTGATCAGGCGGCGCGCTATAAAAATTACCGGCAGCAGCGACACCGTGCAGATGCGCGTGCCGGTGCTGACCGTTGACAGTGGCATTGACGGCCCGGTCGTCTGGTTAACCGCGTGCATACACGGCGACGAGGTGGGCGGAACTGCGATCGTGCACGATGTGTTTCAGGCGCTGCGGCGACAGGGTTTGATTCGCGGCGCTGTGCATGGCATGCCGCTGATCAACTCGGTGGGCTTTGAAAATGTCTCGCGCTTTATCAACGCTGATCGCGAGGACCTCAATCGCTGCTTCCCGGGTACCCGCGATGGCAGCATGGGGCAGAGAGTCGCGCGACGGTTGTTTGATGCCATATTGCAGGTTCAACCCGACCTCGTCATCGACGTGCACAACGACTGGGTGCACTCGGTGCCCTACATTTTGCTCGACCCACCCGGCATTTTCGCTAACCCCGATGCGTACGGGCGCGCGTTAGAGGCGGCCCGCGCCACCCGCTTGCTGCTCGTCGAAGATACCGATGTCCTCAGCCCGCTGCGTAACACGCTGGCGGGTGCGCTGGCGACAGTGGGCGTCCCGGCTCTGACTGTCGAGGCGGGCGGTGCCGGGCGGATCGTCGAAGCCAACGTCAGCGCGGGCGCCTCGGCCGTACTCGCGACGCTCGAAAAGCTGGGTCTGACGGCACCCACCGGTCATGCTGACAGCACCCATGCCCAGCCACTGCTGCGCTATTCAAGCAGCCCGTTGTGCAACAGCAGTGGCCTTATCCGCTTTGCTGTCGGACCCGGTGAGACCGTCACCAAGCGCCAGGTGCTGGCGCGGGTGTTCAGCGCCTTTGGTGCGCGTGAAGAAACGTTGCGTGCTGAAGCCCCGGGTTACGTGCTGGGGCTCGAAGATCACGCGCGCGTGGCGCCGGGTTCCGCAGTCATCGCGCTGGCGCTACAGTAGGTAGCCAGCCGCGATGGGCTTCAGGCCAGCAGCGGCGCGATCACCAGGCTCACGATCGCCATCACGTTAATCAGGATGTTCATGCTCGGCCCCGAGGTGTCCTTAAACGGGTCACCGACGGTATCGCCGACGACAGCCGCAGCATGCACCGCTGAACCTTTGCCACCGAGATTACCTTTCTCAACGTACTTCTTGGCGTTGTCCCAGGCGCCGCCCGCGTTGGCCATGGTCAGTGCCAGTAACACACAGCCGAGGAGCGCGCCGCCCAGCATGCCGCCCAGCGCTTCTGCGCCGAGGCCGAAACCCACGCCCGGCGGCACCGCGACGGCAATCAGGCCCGGCAACAGCATGCGCCGCAGCGCGGCGGTCGTGGCGATATCGACGCACTTGGCGTTGTCCGGTTCCGCTGTGCCCTCCATAAGTCCGGGTATTTCGCGAAACTGGCGACGAATTTCTTCGATCATGTCCATCGCCGCTTCGCCGACCGCTGTCATCGTGATGCTGGCGATCAGGAACGGTACCAGGCCGCCGATAAACAGGCCGATCAGCACCATCGGGTTGCCGATATGCAGCACGAATTCACCGCCACGCGCCGCGGTAATCGTCTCGACATAGGCCGCAATAATGGCCAGCGCTGCCAGTGCCGCCGCCCCGATCGCAAAGCCCTTGCCCATGGCCGCAGTGGTGTTGCCGAGCTCATCGAGCGAGTCGGTAATCGCGCGGGTTTCCTTGCCGAGGCCGGCCATCTCGGCAATGCCGCCCGCGTTGTCGGCCACGGGACCGTAGGCATCTACCGCCATGGTCATGCCGACCGTGGCCAGCAGGCCAACGGCCGCGACCCCGACCCCGTAAAGCCCGGCCAGCATGGTCGAGATATAAATGATGGCGCATATCGTGAGGATGGGAATCACCACCGATTGCATGCCAACCGCCAGACCGGTGATGATGACCGTGGCCGGGCCGGTTTTGCCGGACTCGGCGATGCGGACGATCGGCGTTGACGATGTGTAGTACTCCGTAATCAGGCCGATTACGACGCCGCCAGCTGCGCCGAACAGCACCGACCACCAGATATTCACCGAGACCCCCAGCGCGCCCATCACGAAGTAGGCTGCGGCAATAAACAGGATCGGGCTGCCGATCATGCCGATGCGCAGGGCCACCGCAGGGTTTGCACCCGAGAAACTGCGCACCACGCCGATGCCGATGATTGAAGCCACCAGCCCGGTCGATGCGAGCGCCAGTGGCAGAAACATGAGGGCCGCGCGCCCATCGACGTCTGTCATGCCGGGCGCTAGTTCATTTACTGACACCAGCGCCAGCGTGGAGGCAATCGCAATCGTCGCAATCATGGCGCCGCAGTAGGATTCGAAAATATCCGAGCCCATGCCCGCAACGTCGCCGACGTTGTCACCGACATTGTCAGCGATGACGCCCGGGTTGCGCGGGTCGTCTTCAGGGATGCCCTGCTCGAGCTTGCCGACGAGATCAGCTCCCACGTCAGCGCTCTTGGTGAAAATGCCACCCCCAACGCGGGAGAACAAAGCCACCACTGATGCGCCCATGCCGAAGCCATGAATATGGTGTGCCGACTCCGGGTTGCCGCCAAAGAAGTAGTAAATGATTCCGAGGCCCAGCAGCCCGAGCGATGCCACCGCCAGCCCCATAATCGAGCCGCCGAAAAAGGCTACGGACAGCGCTGCTGCCTGACCCTGAGTGTGTGCGGCCTGCGTGGTGCGGACGTTGGCCTTGGTTGCGGTGTACATACCGAACCAGCCTGCCGCTGCCGAGGAGACGGCGCCCACTAAGAAGGCAATGGCTGTCATGGCGCCGAGCGCGCTGAAATAGATGATGGCCAGCAGAACCGCCGCGAATACGGCGAGCATCGAATACTCGCGACGCAAAAACACCATGGCGCCAATGTGGATCTGGTCCGAGATCTTCTTCAGGTTGTCGCCGCCTTCATCGTAA
>JAZBOT010000053.1:0-2792 GCA_036351295.1 Gammaproteobacteria bacterium
CCGCATCGTAGCAACGGCGAAACTCTGAGCCTCGAATGGTTTTGCCCGCGGCCGGGGACTGTTCAGACAGCACGGCCTCGACCAGGCTGCGCTCGGCACGCGGCGTGTCCAGCTGGAACAATTGATCATCCGCAGGCAACAGCCCCCGCATCCGCAGTAAATCCGTCAGTGTGATCACATTACCGACGAACAGCATTCGGTCACCCGCCTGAATGACCTCGTTGGGCGTGACGGCCGGAATCACCGTCTCGGCCCGGGTTATTTCCGCAAGGTAGGCGCCGGGAAGATTGCGTAAACCCGCTTGTTCGATCGTCTGCCCGCAGATGGGGCTGCCGGCATCAACCAGCATTTCAATCGCGTATTCGCGGACCGCCGCTTTATCACTGAGCGGCGGCGTGCGGTCGGGCAGCAGCCAGCGCGATGTCGCCAGGATAAATGCGATACCACTCACCGCCACGGGAACGCCGATCGCCGCTATTTCAAAAAACCCCAGAGGACGATCAAGGGCAGGGCTGGACAAGACCAGTCCGGCAACGATCAGGTTAGTGCTCGTACCGATCAGCGTGCAGGTACCACCGAGTATCGCCGCGTAGCTCAGCGGCAGCATAAGCTTCGACACCGGCCAGCCACAGCGCCGGCTCCACTCGGCCACCGTGGGCACCATCATGGCCACAACCGGCGTGTTGTTCAGGAATGAGCTGACCAAAGTCACCGGCAGCATCATGCGCAGCTGGGCGCGCATCAGGCTGACCGGCTTGCCCAGCAAGCGGGCGCCGATCGCATGCACCGCTCCGGTATCGACCAGGCCGGCTGAAACGATAAACAGAGCGGCCACGGTGACCAGCCCCGGGTTGCCGAACCCCGCGAACGCCGTCGCCGGTGACAGGATGCCCGTGAGCAGCAGCACGGTCACTGCGCCCATCAGCACGGTATCCGGCGCGGCGCGTCCGAAAGCCAGTATCAGCAGTGTGGCCAGGACAATAGCAGCCGTCAGCCACATCTCAGGCGTCAAGCAGGCCCAACCCCCGGCAGGCACCGGCAGCATTCAGGTTTCATGCGAGAGCCGGAATGACCCGTTCGCCCAGCAATTTGATGCCATGGGCCTGATGATTTTTCAACTCAAAGCACATATCGGTGACACCGAGCGCCTTGAATTCAAGCAGGTGCTCAATAATACGATCCAGATCATCCGGGCCACCGGTGAGGGTCAGCTTGTCGACGCAGCGGTCGAGCAGCTCATCCGGGACACCGTCAACCCGGTCGGTGTTGCGGGGCGCCATGTCGTAGATCGCGGGCATGTGCCTGAGCAGCAGCTCGAACTCGGCGTCGCTGACGAATTCTTTCATCATGTAGTCGCGAAACAACGCCCTGAAGCCGATCCAGCGCCGGGCTTCGAAACGCGCTTCAGCCGGATCGTCGTAGACGTACCAAGCCATGAAGTTATTGAATCGATAGCCGTCACTGCTGAGGCCGGCGTCCGCCCGGTAGCGCAGCGCGTCATCGATACAGCGGCGCGCCAGATTCACCGAGAGGTCACTCATGAAGATGCCGTCGGCAGTCTTGGCGGCCATTTTGAGCATCTGGGGTTTATTGGCCCCGGCGTACAGAAACGGCGCCTCCCCGCTGGGCCACTGGGGGTCGTAGTTATCGATTTTGAACAATTCGCCATCGTAGCTGAACGGGCGCTGAGTAGTGGCGCCCTTGACGAATTCCAATACCTCGCGCACGTACCGGACGCGCTTGTTAAACGGTATCTTGAGGCTCATGACCACTTCGCCGCCGCCCCCGATCATGGTCTCCACGCGACCGGGCGCCAGCTCGTTAAGCGTGAGCAGCGCCATCGTAATGCGGAACGGATGCATCTCATAGCCGTTCAGCGCCATCGGTGCCACCTTGATGGTGCTCGATTCGCGGGCCAGCTGCGCCATATTGGTAAACGGATCCCGGCCAATCAGGTAACTGGCATTCCAGACGGTGCCGATACCGTATTTTTCGGCCAGCAGACCCAGATCCGTCAGCTCCTGGGAGCTCAGCATCGAGTCCAGAACGATATCGATATTCATCGGCAAACCTAACCGAGTTGACTGAGGAGGAGCGGTTGCGACTCCATGTTACTCATTACCGACTGCTCGCGCGTGAAGCGCGTAAAGGCCGACAAACCCGCCCGACTGCGGCCCAGCCCCGAAAAACCGAAGGAATCGTGCTCAAAATCATGCAGCATGGCGGTGAGCGCTGCATCGTTGACACTGACCGCGCCGGCCCGCAACTGCCGGGCCAGCTGTTCGCCCGCGGCAACGGTGCTGGCGAACACCGAAGCCGACAGGCCGTACTGGCTGTCATTGGCCAGCCTGACCGCCTCGGCTTCAGAATCGAACGCCATGATCGGTACGACCGGGCCAAAAGTCTCTTCCTGCAGGAGCAGCATGTCATGGGTGACATCAGTCAGCACGGTAGGCCGCATCCACAGGCCGCCGTGGTCAAGCAGCTCGCCGCCGCAATGCAGCGTGGCCCCTTTGGCAAGCGCATCGTCAATCTGCGCCTTCACCTTGCGGGCCTGCTCGGCAAAAATAAACGGGCCGATGACGCCGGTGTTGATGTCGGGGTAATTAATCTCCAGCGACTCGGCGGTGGCGACGGCATGGGCAACAAACTCGTCATACAGTTCGCGGGCGACATACGCGCGCTCGAGTGACTGGCAGGCCTGTCCGGTGCTTTGCACCGAGCAGAAGGTGATCGTGCGCGCAGCCAGCGCCACGTCGGCGCCGGCCAGCACCACCGCCGGATCTTTGCCA
>JAZBOT010000054.1:0-2171 GCA_036351295.1 Gammaproteobacteria bacterium
CCGGTCTTAGCGTCCGTGTAAAACGCGCACTCGCGGTTGAAGACCCGAAACGAGCCGTCATCCTGGCGCTCGGTGCGCACCACGCCGAAGCCCTGC
Source organism: Gammaproteobacteria bacterium (assembly GCA_036351295.1). Lineage (GTDB taxonomy): Bacteria > Pseudomonadota > Gammaproteobacteria > Steroidobacterales. The sequence goes on from JAZBOT010000054.1 coordinate 97, forward strand.
ACGCCGATCAATGGCTTGAGCGGCCGGTCGCGGCGCGTGTCGCCGAAGATCATGCCGCCGAACCACGAGGGTGTCTCCACCGTGGGGTCCAGGTCGCCCGTCAGTTTGATGAAGGTTGCAAGGCTTTGCGCCGGGTCGGTCAGGTCGACCGGTACGCGCTTGGGCAGTGCCGGGGCCGGCGCCGGTGCTTCACCCGCCGGGCCGCAGCCACTGAGCAGCAGGCCGCCGGCTGTGACGCCGCCAATGCCGAGTGCTGAGTGCAGTGCGTCGCGGCGCGTACGCGGTTTGTTCATCCAGTTGCTGTTCATGCTGCGTCCTCTCAAAAATCGCGGATATGACAAGTTGCTGTCGAAATACTAATACAAACGCCGCTCGTAAACTCAAGTGCCGCACGCCTGAGCGGTCAAGTTGACCGCTAGTCAGCGGCAGCCCGCAGCACGGCTAGAAAGTCATCGCCGTACTTTTCGAGCTTGGCCTGGCCAACGCCGCTGATTGTCAGCAGCGCGTCGAAATCTGCGGGTTTTTTGTCGAGCATCTCGCGCAGTGTGCTGTCATGAAAAATCACATACGGCGGCACGTTGTGCGCCGTCGCCAGCCGCTGCCGGCACTCGCGCAGTGCCTCCCACAGGTCATGGTCTGCGCCGCGCAACTCGGGCGCGGCCGCTCTGGACTGGCGGCTGCGGGAGCGGGGCTGCACCGGGTCAATGCGCAGCAGTAGCGCGACTTTGCCTTGCAGCACGGCGCGACTCTCGGGTGTGAGTACCAGCGCACCAAACCGCTGCGGGTCCGCCCGCAAAAAACTCTGCACCACCAGCTGCCGAATGATTGACCGCCATTCGTTAGCGGAGCGTTCGGTGCCGACACCGAAGACTGTCAGCTGGTCGTGTCCGTGCTGGCGTACTTTAGGGGTGTTTTTACCCAGCACCACGTCGACGATATGGGCGGCGCCAAAGGTCTGGCCGGTGCGAAACACCGCCGACATGATTTTCTGCGCATCCTCGGTGCCGTCGCGCGTTGCCGGCGGCTGGCGGCAGTTGTCGCAATTGCCGCAGTCGGCGTCCAGCGTTTCACCGAAATAGGCCAGCAGCGGTCGCCGCCGGCAGCGGGTGACTTCGCACCAGCCGAGCAGGGTGTCGAGCTTCTGGCGTTCGTGACGCTTGTAGTCCTCGGCGGCATCCGATTCATCCGCCATTTGCCGCAGCCTTACCACGTCCTGGAGGCCGTAAATCATCCAGGCCTCGGCGGGCAGACCGTCGCGGCCGGCACGCCCGGTTTCCTGGTAGTAGGCTTCCATGCTTTTCGGCAGGTCGAGGTGCGCCACGAAGCGCACATCGGGTTTGTCGATGCCCATGCCAAACGCAATCGTCGCCACAATGATGACGCCGTCTTCCATCAGGAAGCGCTGCTGATGCCGTGCCCGCGTCTCCGCCGGGAGCCCGGCGTGATAGGGCAGCGCGGTAAAGCCCTGAGTGTTGAGAAACTCTGCCATCGCTTCGGTTTTCTTACGCGACAGGCAGTAGACGATACCCGCTTCGCCGCGATGGGCTTTGACGAAACGCTCCAGCTGCTGGCGCGCGTTACTTTTGGGCTGCACGCTGTAGCGGATATTCGGCCGGTCGAAGCCGCTGACCAGCGTCGCCGCATCGCGCAGTTCCAGCCGCTCGATAATCTCCGTGCGGGTCAGCTCGGTGGCCGTCGCCGTCAGGGCGATGCGCGGCACGCCGGGGAACCACTGTGCCAGTGCGCCCAGCGCCAGGTAGTCGCGGCGAAAGTCGTGCCCCCATTGCGACACACAGTGGGCCTCGTCGACGGCAATAAGCGACAGCTGCAGCTGACCGAGCAGCTCGCGTGTGCCCGGCTGCACCAGTCGCTCCGGCGCGACATAGAGCAGCTTCAGTCGCCCGCCGCGCAGTTCGCGCATGACCTCGCTGTATTGTTCGGCACTCAGCGAGGAATTCAGAAATGCGGCGTTGACGCCGAGCTCGCGCAGCGCGCTCACCTGGTCCTGCATCAGGGCAATCAGCGGCGAGACCACCAGCGCGGTGCCCTCACTCAGGAGTGCCGGCACCTGGTAG
>JAZBOT010000055.1:0-7107 GCA_036351295.1 Gammaproteobacteria bacterium
CGCGCTCGCCGATTTCGGCCATCCACTCGCGCAGTGCGGAGATGACGATTTCCCGGCCGATGATGATGGCCGCGCAGATCGCCAGTGCGATGTCGTGGCGCGGGAAGTACGGCAGGTCGTGCTGCGGTGCGGCCCACAGGATCAGCACCAGCGCGGTAGCCACCATCAGCTTGTCGGCGACCGGGTCCAGAAACGCCCCGAATTTGGAGGTGAGGTTCATTTTGCGGGCCAGGTAGCCATCCAGCCAGTCGGTAAGGCCTGCAATGGTAAACAGCAGGCCGGCCAGGGTTTTTGGCCAGACGCCCGGCAGCAAAAATACGATGACCACGAGCGGAATCGCGGCAATACGCATCCAGGTCAATGCTAGTGGCAGGTTAAAGCGCACGGTGCCCTCAGAGGCCGCGGTCGCGGCGGTATGCCGCCTTGGCAGCCAGAGACTGCAATTGTAGCGCGTGGGCGGCGTCGGGTTACAGTTATTGCGCACCTTTGACAGCGGAGCCGTCGTGAAAGCGGTCGTAAATATCCGCGGCAAGGCGCGCGCTGATACCCGGGACTTTTTCAAGGTCAGGCACGGTGGCCTCGCGCACCCCCTGCAGGCCGCCAAAATGACGCAGCAGCTCGCGACGTTTCTTTGGGCCTACCCCGGCGATGCCCTCCAGCGTCGACTGCTTGCGCTGTTTGCCCCGGCGCGTGCGCATGGCCGTAATCGCAAACCGGTGGGCTTCATCGCGCACCTGCTGGATCACGTGCAGCGCCGGCGAATCGGCCGGCAAGCGCAGCGGGTAGGCGCTGCCCTGCCGGTGAATGACCTCTTTGCCCGCGCGGCGCCCCGGGCCCTTGGCCACCGCGGCCAGCAGCGGCCCGCTGAAGTCGATGGCATCCAGCGCCGCTTGTGCGGCGCCGAGCTGGCCCTTGCCGCCATCCACGAGGATCAGATCCGGCAGCGGTGCTTCCCCGCTCTTGACCCGCGTGTAGCGCCGCTGAATTACCTGCGCGATCGCGGCGTAATCATCGCCGGCCTGCACATTTTTGATATTGAAGCGCCGGTAATCGGCTTTGATGAGCCCCTGGGTGCCGAACACGACGCACGAGGCCACCGTCTGTTCCCCGCTGGTGTGGCTGATATCGAAGCATTCGATACGGGTCGGGGTCTCGGCCATGTCAAGCGCCGCCCCGAGGGCCGCCAGCTGGTTTTCCGCCGTGGCTTTGCCGGCCAGATGCATGGCGAGCGCCTCGCGGGCGTTGGCGGTTGCCATGTCGACCCAGCCGCGCCGCCGGCCGCGCACGTTGGCGCGAATCCGCACTTTGCTGCCGCGCCGACTGCTGAGCGATTCCTCCAGCAGCCCGGCGTCCTCCGGCAACACGTTGACGACAATGTCGGCCGGTGCGGTCACCGTCGCGTAGTGCTGGCCGATAAAGGCCGCCATAACCTCTGCCGGACCGTGCTCGGAGCGGGTCCGCGGGAAAAAGCTGCGGCTGCCGAGCACCCGTCCCCGCTTGATCATCACGGCCACCACCGCCCAGCTGCCCTGCTGCTCCCAGACGGCCAGCGCGTCGGTGTCCACCTGCTTTTCATCGGTGATGGACTGCTGGGCATGCAGGCTCTTGATGCCGGCAATCTGGTCGCGCAGCGCCGCGGCCTGCTCGTATTGCTGTGCGGCCGCCGCGGCATCCATCTGCGCGGCGAGCGCCTGCACCACGCGATCGTCGCGCCCTTCGAGGAACAGCAACGTGTTGTTCACATCGCGCGCGTAGTCCTCAGGGCTGACCAGCCCGACGCAGGGCGCGGAACAGCGTTTGATTTGATGCTGCAGGCACGGGCGTGTGCGGTTTTCAAAAAACGCGTCCTCGCACTGGCGTACCCGAAACAGTTTCTGCGCGTGCTGCAGTGTCTGCCGCACAGCGCTGCTGTTGGGGTACGGGCCGAGGTAGCGGCCCTTGCCGGTGCGCGCCCCGCGATGAAACCGCAGCCGCGGGTACTCCTGGTCGGTCGTAATATGGATAAACGGGTAGCCTTTGCCGTCGCGCAACAGCACGTTGAAATACGGCTGGTGCTGTTTGATCAGGTTCAGCTCGAGCAGCAGCGCCTCTTTGTCCGAGGCCGTTACCGTATATTCCACGCGCCGGGTCTGGTTCATCAGCGCCATCGTTTTGGGGTGATGGGCCTTGCTGCCGAAATAGCTCGACACCCGTTTCTTGAGATCGCGCGCTTTGCCCACGTAGATTACCGTGTCGTTGGCGTCGAGCATCCGGTACACCCCCGGCCGATGCGTCAGGGTGCGTAAAAAAGTATCAACGTCGAATTCCTGCGTCACGCGGGTTCTCAGTGTTACTGCGAGTCAAGATGCTCGCGCGCCCGGGCAAATACGGCCGCAAACATCGCCGGCGTCAGGCGCCGTGTCTGCGTATTGTAGCGGCTGCAGTGATACGAGCTCAGCAGCCGGCGTTGCCCCGGCAGACTGTGTTCGGCGGCATGCCCGAACGGGTGCGCAGCCTTCCGCAGCCCCAGCGCCTTGAGCACGGCGCCATGCGCGATGCCGCCCAGCGCGATGACCATCGCGCCGCGGGGCAAGCCTGCCAATTCGTCGGCCAGGTAGGCGTTGCATTCATTGACCTCGGCACCCACCGGCTTGTTCTGCGGCGGCAGGCAGCGCACGGCGTTGGTGATGCGGGCGTCCCGGAGCTGCAGCCCGTCGTCCGCGGCAACGGCCGTGGGCTGATTGGCAAAGCCGAATTGATGCAGTGTGGCATACAGCAGGATCCCGGCATGGTCGCCGGTGAACGGGCGACCCGTCGCATTGGCCCCGTGCAGGCCGGGCGCCAGCCCTACGATCAGCAGTCGTGCATCCGGGTCGCCGAAAGACGGCACCGGCTTCGCATGGTAGTCGGGATGCGCTGCGCGCACCTCGTCCAGAAACTGCGCGAGCCGCTCGCAGCGGCGGCAATCAAGCGAGAACGGCATGCGCTTCAGCGCTGTGCGGGGACAGCCGCGAGACGGGCGAGGGCCCGGTCCTGCTGGCGCAGTCCGGCAATCCGCATGGCCATCTCCATGGCCTGCTCGTAGTTCAGGCGCGGGTCGACCTGGGTTTCATAAGCGCGCTCGAGATCGGCCTCTGCCAGCCCGCGCGCGCCCCCGGTGCATTCGGTGACGTCCTCGCCGGTCATTTCAAAATGCACCCCGCCGAGCCAGCTGCCTTCCTGCTCATGCACCCGAAAGGAATCCTGCAGTTCGCCCAGAATATTGTCGAAGCGCCGGGTCTTGCGGCCCGATGCGGTCGTCTCGGTGTTGCCGTGCATCGGGTCGCACATCCACAGCACGCGGGCTCCTGAGCGTCGTACGGTCGCCAGCAGTTCGGGCAGCCCTGCCGCCACGTTGCCCGCCCCAAAGCGGTGAATCAGGGTCAGTCGGCCCGGCTCGTTGTCCGGGTTCAGCCTTTCGATCAGGCCCTGCAGCCAGTCCGCCGTCATGCCGGGACCGAGCTTGATGCCCAGCGGGTTGGCAATGCCACGGAAGTATTCAACATGGGCGCCGTCGAGGGCGGCCGTGCGCATGCCGATCCACGGAAAATGCGTTGTCAGGTCGTACCAGCGGCCGCGATGCTCCAGAAAGCGGGTTTGCGCCTGCTCATAGGGCAAATGCAGGCCCTCGTGGGAGGTATAGAACTCCACCCTCCGCGCCGCCTGCACCTGGTTGCTGGCCACGGCTTCGAAGAAATTCAGCGACCGCGCGATCTCTCCGGCAATGGCGTGGTATTCGTCGGCCAGCGGTGAATGCTGCACCCAGTCGAGATCCCAGTTCTCGGGGTGATGCAGGTCGGCAAAGCCGCCGTCGATCAGTGAGCGCACGAAATTCAGCGTCAGCGCCGCCCGCTCATAGCCCCGCAGCATGAGGTCCGGGTCAGGCTCGCGGTCAGCCGGCGTAAACGGGCCGCGGTTAACCAGGTCGCCGCGGAAGCTCGGCAACGCGAGCCCGTCCTGGGTTTCGGTATCGGCTGACCGCGGCTTGGCATACTGCCCCGCCAGCCGGCCGATGCGCACCACCGGTTTCTGCAGCCCGTACAGCAACACCAGGCTCATCTGCAGCAGGATCTTCAGTTTTTGCGTGATCTTGTCCGAGCGGCAGTCCGCGAAGGTCTCGGCACAGTCGCCGCCCTGCAGCACGAAAGCCTGCCCAGCCTGAGCGGTCGCGATGTGCTCACGCAGCGCTTCGATTTCCCAGCTCGACACCAGCGGCGGCAGTGCGCTCAGCGACTCGAGGACGCCGTGCAGCCGGGCGCTGTCCCCGTACGCCGGTATCTGCGTAATGGTCCGCTGCTGCCAGCTGTCCGGGCGCCATGTCTGTTGCTCAGGCATTAGTTAACATTACTTTATTTAGTGTTTGTTTAGTATAGATATTAGCAAGCCATTTGTCTCAGCGACGGGTCGCCGCTGACGCCACCGCGCTGTCGTACATCAGCCGCGTCCAGCGTTCCGGCGGCATAAAATTCCACGCCCATTGTTCGTCGTACCGCCGGGTGGGCCGCAGCGCCACGACCTCATCCGCTGATTTGCCGGCGGCCACCAGCTCTTTTACGCGCTCGTTCACCGAGCTGAGCATCTCGCGAAACCCGCGCAGGCCGTCCCGGTCACTGACCGGGCCGTGACCCGGAATCACTACCGTGGTGGCATTCAGCCGCGGCATTACGGCATCAATGGCCGCCAGTATGCCGTCTGCCGTGCCGCCGGAGCTGATATCGATGACCGGGTAGAGCCCGTTGAAGAACGTGTCGCCCATGTGCACGACATTAATTTCCTCGAAAAAAATGATCGCATCGCCGTCGGTATGAGCGGGCTGCGGCACATGCTCAGCACGGATGGTCAGCCCGTTAAGGTGAAAAGTCAGCTGCCGGTCGAAGGTGATCACCGGCAGCGCTGCCGCTGGGGCCGGCGGGGTGGTCGTTCCGGTCAGCTTGGAAAACTGTTTTTCGCTCAGACGTTTATGAACATTATCTTGAGCAACTATCAGGGCTCCGCGCTCGCCAAAATACCGGTTGCCGCCCGCATGATCAAAATGCCAGTGGGTATTGAACACCAGGCTGACCGGGTCTGGGGTCACGGTGGCAATGGCCGCCGCAATTTTCCCGGACAGCGGCGGCATGTCGTCGTCGACGATCAGGACCCCGTCCGGGCCAGTCGACAGCGCAATGTTGCCCCCGACCCCCCTGATCACGTGCAGTCCCGGCGCCACCTGCTGCACGGACGCCTGCTCGGGAATTTCGATTTGCGCGCCTGCGCTTGCTGTGGCCAGCAGGCCGGCCAGCATGACTGTTCGTTGTAGGTTGATCATTGCCTGTTGGTTCCCGTGGTGATCGTGCGGCCGCGACTGCCCGAACCATAGCATGCGCTAAGCCTGCGACCCTTAGCTTTCAGTTCGCTTGACGGCGTCCCAGAGCGCTTCGAGTTCCGCAAGCGTGCAGTCGTTCCAGTCTTTATCGAGGGCCCGTACGCGCGCTTCGACGGCGCGGAAGCGCCGTTCAAACTTGCGGTTGGCCCGCCGCAACGCCTGTTCAGGGTCAATACGCAGATGCCGCGCGAGGCTGGTAATTGCCAGCAGCAGATCGCCCAGCTCCTCTTCCTGCTCGGCCCGCGCCCCCGCCGCACAGGCGCTGCTGAGTTCGTCCAGCTCCTCAGCAACCTTGGCCTGCGCGCCGCCCGCATCCGGCCAGTCGAAGCCAACCCGGGCCGCCCGTTTGCCGGTCTTCGTCGCCCAGGTAAGAGCCGGCAGGTTGGGGCTCACCCCGTCCAGCGCTCCGGCAGCCGCCGAGCGGGCGGCGCGTTCGGCGGCTTTCTGATCTTCCCAGGCCGCCCGCTGCTCGCCGGCGCTCGTGAACTCAGCGTCGCCAAACACATGCGGGTGACGCCGCACCATCTTGTCGGCGATCTCCGCCGCCACCTCCGCAAAATCAAACAGCCCCCGTTCGCTGGCCATCTGCGCATGGAACACCACCTGCAGCAGCAGATCGCCCAGCTCCCCGCGCAAGTCCTCCATATCCTGTCGCTCAATGGCATCCGCGACTTCATAGGCCTCTTCGACGGTGTAGGGGGCGATGCTGGCAAAGTCCTGAGCGACATCCCACGGGCAGCCGTGCTGCGGGTCACGCAGCCGGCGCATGATGTCGAGCAGTCGCTGCAGGCTATCCATGACCTTCACCCGCGGAACCGGCCGGGGGCGCCGCTGCCGGCGCGAGGCTGTCGCCTGCTGCCAGCAGTTGTGTGAACTCGCGAATGATCTTGGCGGTGGCCCCCCAGATGCGAAAGCCTGAATGCTGATACTCCCAGACGCGCAGCGCGACGCCTGCCCGCTCGCGCATGCTCGCGCGGCAGTTGCCGGGCTGCAGCAAAAACTGCAGCGGCACTTCGAACACGGCTGCCACTTCACGGTGGTCCGGCTGGGGCGTAAAACCGTCGGCGACGAAGCCCACCACCGGCAAGACGGCATAGCCGCTGATGATAGGCTGGGGCTTTACAAACCCTGCGACCGTAACCGCCTGCGGCTGCAAGCCGATCTCTTCCGCGGATTCGCGCAGCGCGGTGGCAATGAGGTCCGTATCCTCGTTGCTGACGCGGCCGCCCGGCAGGGCCACCTGCCCCGGGTGCTCGGGCAGGTTCGCCTGCCGCTGGGTGAGCACCAGATGCCATTCTCCCCGGCGCTGAACCAGCGGGAGCAGCACGGCGGCGGGTGTCAGCGGCAGGCGGAACCACGCTTCAGCCGTGCCCGGCGGGATCGCCCGGGTCGCGGCGCCGACCAGGTCGGCCGGCATACGGGTCGCGCGGAGTCGCTGCACAATCGCCTCACGCACGCCGGTGCAGCCTCAGCCCTTGATGCCGCCCTGGGTTAGCGCCGCGGCATCCAGCAGCCGGTCCAGCTCGGCGTCACTCAGGTCGGTCTGTTCCTTGGCCACATCGCGAATGGGCCGGCCTTCTTTATAGGCCTGCTTGGCGATGGCAGCGCCTTTTTCATAACCAATAATGCCGTTGAGTGCCGTCACCAGAATCGGGTTCTTGTCGAGGGCCTCGGTAAGCTTGGCGGTGTTGACCGTAAACCCGGCGATGGCGCTGTTGCCCAGC
>JAZBOT010000056.1:0-7990 GCA_036351295.1 Gammaproteobacteria bacterium
CAGCACTCTGGCTGTATGCATCCATGAGTTCAAACATTGCCTTCACTCCTCATCCTTAAGAAAGGACTAACTATTATTCCCCTGAAACCAGGATTTCATTCGCGCCCAAATTTCCCGTAACCCACCGCGCGTTATGGTGTCAGCCCCCTGCTCGCCCTTGTTCCTGGCGTAGAGGAGAATGCCAACCCCGGTGGCATGAATCGGATTACGGACCACTTCACCCAAACCCTTCACGTACTGCGGCAAACCCAGCCGCACCGGCATATGGAACACCTCTTCGGCCAGTTCCACTGCGCCTTCCATCTTCGAACTGCCGCCCGTTAAAACGATGCCGGCGGCGATGACATCTTGATAGTTGCTGCGCCGCAGTTCTGCAGCAATCAGCTGAAACAACTCTTCGTAGCGGGGTTCGACGACTTCGGCCAGCGTGTGCCTCGCCAGTCGGCGCGGCGGCCGGTCACCCACACTGGGGACTTCGATGGTTTCGTCGCGATTCGCCAGCTGCGACAAAGCGCATGCGTACTTAATTTTGATGTCTTCCGCATACTGTGTCGGCGTCCGCAGCGAGATTGCAATATCGTTGGTCACCTGGTCACCCGCGATGGGGATCACGGCGGTGTGTTTGATCGCACCGTCGTGGAACACGGCGATGTCAGTCGTGCCACCGCCAATGTCGACCAGACAGGCGCCAAGCTCTTTCTCATCTTCCGTCAGCACCGCGTAGCTGGACGCCAGCTGCTCGAGGACAATATCCTCCACCTCCAAACCGCAGCGCTGCACACACTTCACGATATTCTGGGCGGCCGAAGCGGCGCCGGTTACCATGTGCACCCGTGCCTCGAGGCGCACACCGCTCATGCCGATCGGGTCGCGAATGCCATCCTGCCCGTCGATGATGAACTCCTGCGGCAACACGTGCAGAATGCGCTGATCCGCGGGTATCGGGACAGCCCGGGCGGCATCAATAACGCGCTCCACGTCACCCGGGCCGACCTCCCGGTCGCGAATACCCACAATACCGTGCGAATTCAGGCTGCGTATGTGGCTGCCGGCGATACCGGTGTAAACCGAGCGGATATCGCAACCCGCCATGAGTTCGGCTTCTTCGACAGCACGCTGAATGGAACTCACAGTGGCTTCAATGTTGTTCACCACGCCTTTCTTGAGGCCGCGCGACGGATGCGAACCAAAGCCAATGACTTCGAGCTCGCCGTCTTCCTGCACCTCGCCGACAATCGCGACGATTTTGGAGGTGCCGATATCCAGTGCGACCACCAGCTCTTTGTCGGACTTGCTAGGCATTGGGTGCTGTAACCTCGGCTCCTGACGTGGCGACATTCGCCTCCGCTTTCCAGCCCACCGCAAACCCGTTCGTGTAACGCATATCAACGTAATTGATCTGCTCGGCCAATGGCTGCAGCACGCGGTCGAGCGCCGTAAAGAAACGTGCGGCCCGGGCATCAATGTTTTCGGTACCCAACCGGACGACGATGCCGTTGCTCAGGGTGAGCTCCCAGGAGCCGCGTGCGTCCAGCTCCAGCGCCGCGGCACTCAGGCCCCGTTGCTGGAGCTGGGCGTCGAGATCAAAATAGTGCTGCGCAACCCGCAATTCCGTACCCGGGGGGCCGTCCAGCAACGGCAGTTCGGCCGGGATATGCGATGCATTTGCCACGAACAACTCACCGTAAACGTTCAACAGGCCATCCTTGCCCCAGCGCGCAGCCGCGCGTTGTTCCACCAAAGTGACGCTGAGAGCGGCCGGCCAGCTGCGGCGCACGGAAGCATGAGCGACCCACGGCAACGCCGTGACAGCCGCCTGCACATCCGCCAGATCCAGACTCAGAAAACCCTGTTCCAGATACGGCGACAACGCGGCTTCGACCTGTACCGCCGAAACCCGCTCAAAAGTGCCTTCCACCCGCACCGATTCAACAGGCTGGGCCAACACCCATAGCACCCCGGTATAGGCCAGCCCTGATACACCCAACAACGCACAAATATTAAGTAATATCATCCACTTGATTTGCGGCATACGCAATAGCGGAGCGGCATTAATTGGCTTCTTTTTCGACTTTCTGCGTTTGTTGCGACGACTCAGCATGACCGGGACCCCGCCGCCGGCATCGCAGCGGCCGCCGTGCTGCTATCGCGCAGGCTCGTCTCCAGAATCCGCCAGCACAATTCAGCAAAGTCGATACCGGCCTGCCGGGCCGCCATCGGCACCAGGCTGTGGCTGGTCATGCCCGGCACTGTGTTAATTTCGAGGATCGCCGGCGAACCATCGGCAGCGAGCATAAAGTCAACGCGCCCCCAGCCGGAGGCGCCTACAGCATCAAAGGCGGCCAGCGACATTTCTGCCAGCGCTTGCTCAGCCGCAGGCTGCAAGCCGGCGGGGCAGCTGTAGCGGGTGGCGTCGCTCAGATACTTCGCATCGTAGTCATAGAACTCGTTAGCAGGCTGGATACGAATCAGCGGCAATACCTCACGGTGCAGAATGGCCGCCGAATACTCTGCGCCCTCCACCCACGTCTCGACAATCACGATCGCGCACTGAGCAGCAGCGTGGCGCCAGGCAGCCGCCAGGTCCTCCGGGTCGGTAACCTTGCTCATGCCGATACTCGAACCCTCCAGCGCCGGCTTCACCACCACTGGCATGCCCAGCTGCAGCGCTGCCTCGGCGCACTCGGCTGCGTCCGCTACCGCGCGCCAGCGCGGCGTGGGCAAGCCCGCGGCAGACAGGACCTGCTTGGTACGGTGCTTGTCCATCGCCAGCGCCGAGCCAGCCACACCGCTGCCGGTATACGGCAGGCCGACCGTTTGCAGGTACCCCTGAATAGCGCCGTCTTCGCCCCCACGCCCGTGCAGCGCGATCCAGACCCGGTCAAAGTGCTCCCGGCTCAAACTGTCCAGCGTGTCGGACTGGGGGTCGAGCGGATGCGCATCCACGCCACGTTCCAACAGCGCGGCCAGCACGGCCGCGCCGGTCAGCAAGGAGATTTCGCGCTCCGCGGACGCGCCGCCCGCCAGCACTGCCACACGACCAAACGCGCCGGCATCTGTCGCCCGCCGCACGCGATTATCCTGCGCTTTCAGCATGACGCCTGCGCCTCCCCGATGATCTGCACTTCGGGCTGCAGCGTTACACCATGACGGGTGCGCACCGTCTCCTGGACGTGACTGATCAGCGCTTCGATGTCGGCTGCCGTAGCGGCCCCCGTGTTGATAATGAAATTTGCGTGCTTGGCGGACACTTCCGCACCGCCTATCGCAAAACCCTTAAGCCCGGCCGTTTCGATCAGGCGTGCCGCATGATCGCCGTCCGGATTACGAAACACGGACCCGCAGCTCGGCAAACCCAACGGCTGCTTCAGCCGCCGCTCGGCGAGCAAATCGCGCACAGCAGCGGCGCTGGTGCGGGCATGTTCAGGGAATCGAAACACGGCACCGAGAAACCATTCGTCGGCAGGCCCGGTGACCTCGCGGTAGCCAATGGTGTACTCGGCGGGCGAGCGCACCTGCACCACGCCGCGGCGGTCGATCACCTCGACCGACTCGACATGCGTCCAGGTCTCGCCGCCAAAGGCCCCGGCGTTCATTCGCAGCGCCCCGCCCACGGTTCCCGGAATGCCGGCAAAAAACTCGGCCGGCCCTGCACCGGCGCTGACGCACCGTCGCGCCACGATGGCGCAGGGCACCCCGGCGCCGGCGCGCAGCTTGCCGCCACCGAGAAACTCAAGCTCAGCCGCCGCATCCTGCAGCGAGACAACAGCGCCCCGCACTCCACCGTCGCGCACCAGCAAATTGCTGCCAAGGCCAACGCAGTGCAGCGGCAGCTGCGGATCGCAGTCGCGGAGAAAATCGATCAGCTCGGCACGATCCTGCGGTCGGAACCAGATATCAGCAGGCCCGCCGACACGCCATGAAGTGTGTTTGCTCATCGGCTCATTTCGCCGCAAGCGATTGCCATACCTGTCGTGACCGGTGTCGCGCTGAGCGGCCATCACTGGCGCACCACCCGGAGACCACCCAGGGCTGCCGGGAGTCGCTGCGCAACCGCACCGATACTGCCGGCGCCAAGCGTCAGCACCAGATCACCCGCCTGCAGGATCGGCGAGAGATGCTCCGCCAGCTCGTTCACATCGGCCACAAATACTGGTTCGACCTGGCCACGGGAACGCACGGCACGACAGAGCGCGCGGCCATCGGCGCCCGCAACCGGCGCCTCGCCTGCGGCATATACTTCGGTAATAAACAGCCTATCAACTGCCGCAAGCACCTCGACAAAATCATCCATCAGGTCGCGGGTGCGGGAATAACGATGCGGCTGAAAGACCGTCACCAGCCGCCGGTCCGGCCAGCCCTGGCGGACCGCATCCAGTGTCGCCGCGATCTCGGTCGGGTGGTGCGCGTAGTCATCAACGCACAGCACGGGACCCGCCGGCGTGGCAGCTTCGCCCAGTATCTGCAGCCGCCGGTCGATCCCCGCGAAATTTGCCAGCGCAGCTCGGGTGGCGGCGTCGTCGAGTTCCAGCTCATGCGCCACGGCGATGGCGGCGAGCGCATTCAGGACGTTGTGATGACCGGGCATACTCAGGGTTAGTTCGAGAGCAGCCGCCTGTCCCGGACGGCTGACCTGCAGTCGGGTGCGCGTGCCGGTGCGGTTGATTTCGATGCCCCGGATATCGGCATCCTCATGGACCCCGTATGTCAGCAGCGCGCGATTAACGCGGGGCAGAATGCGGCGCACCCCCGGGTCGTCAATGCAGACAATCGCGAGGCCATAAAACGGCAGGTTGTGGAGAAACTCAACAAACGTGTCGTACAAACGCTCCGGATCGCCGCCGTAAGTCCCCATGTGATCAAAATCGATATTGGTGACAATCGCGATCATCGGCTGCAGGTGCGTGAACGAGGCGTCACTCTCATCGGCCTCGGCAACGAGGTACCTCCCAGCGCCGAGCCGCGCGTTGGCATCGGCGCTGACCAGTCGTCCGCCAATCACAAAGGTCGGATCTTCGCCGGCTTCCGCAAGCACGCTGGCCACCAGGCTGGTGGTCGTAGTCTTGCCGTGGGTCCCCGCGACGGCAATGCCGTGCCGGAAACGCATCAGCTCGGCCAGCATTTCGGCGCGCCGTACGACGGGTATGCGCTGCTCCCGCGCCGCATCGGCCTCGGGATTGCCGGTGTCGATGGCGCTCGACACCACCACCACATCGGCGCCGGCTATATGGCCGGCCTCATGACCGGAAAAAATGGTGGCACCCTGTGCGGCCAGCCGCCGGGTAGTGGCTGACACCCGCAGATCAGAACCCTGCACCCGGTAGCCGAGATTAAGCAGCACTTCAGCGATACCACCCATGCCAACGCCACCGATACCGACCAGGTGCACACAGGTAATTTTGCGCATGCGATCAATCATGCGCTTTCGCCACACGTAAACAGGCAGCGGCCAGATCATGCGTAGCGTCGGGATGCGCAAGCGCGCGCGCGCGCTCAGCGTATTGCATGACCAGACTGCGATCAGCGGCGAACCGGCCCAACTCGCTCGCCAGCCGCGCCGGCGTGAGCTCGGGCTGAGGAATCAGCACGGCCGCGTCGGCATCAACCAGGTAGCGCGCGTTCAGTGTTTGATGATCATCGACGGCCGCGGGAAACGGCACCAGCAGTGCACCAAGACCAGCCGCGGCAAGCTCGGCCACCGTCAGCGCGCCTGACCGGCAGACGACGATGTCGGCCCAGGCATACGCGGCGGCCATGTCATCGATAAAAGCGTCGACCCGCGCTGCGACACCCTCCGCGCTGTAGCCCTGCTGCGCGGCTGCCAGAGTGGCTTCACCCGCCTGGTGCCAGACGTCGACAGGATGGGTTGCGGCAACCCGACTCAGACCGGCTGGCAAGCTCTGGTTCAGGGCCAGCGCGCCCTGGCTGCCGCCCAGCACCAGCACGCGCAGGGGCCCCTGCCGCCCCGCCAGTCGTGCGGCAGGGGCAGGCAAAGCGATGATTTCCCGGCGCACCGGGTTGCCAATAATGCGGGCGGCGTAACGGTCCGCAAACCGGCCCGGGAATGCCGCCAGCACTTCCCGCGCCCACAGGGCGAGCACGCGGTTGGTGAGGCCGGCGGTGGCATTCTGCTCGTGAACCACCAGCGGATAGCGGAGCAGCCAGGCGGCCAGACCGCCGGGGCCCGCTGCAAACCCACCCATGCCGAGCACGGCAGCCGGTTTGCAGCGCCGCACCAGACGCAACGCATCCCACAGCGCCACCGAGAGTTTTAGCGGCGCGAGTAACCAGCTGAGCAGGCCTTTACCGCGCAGGCCGGCGACGCGGACACGCTCAAGCCGCAGTCCTGCCGCGGGGACGAGACGGTTCTCGATGCCCTTGATGCTGCCCAACCACACCACCTCGCGGCCTGCGGCCACCAGCTCGCGCGCCACCGCCAGCGCGGGAAACACGTGCCCGCCGGTGCCGCCGGCCATGATCAGAATCGGGCTGTGGCTCATCGCCGTTTACCCCGCGCCGCGCGGCGCGGGGACGCGTGGCGGTTTTCCATGTCAATGCGCAACAACAGTGCCAGCGCCGCCAGGGTGACGATCAGGCTGCTGCGTCCGTAGCTGACCAGCGGCAGAGTCAGACCCTTCGTCGGCAAAATGCCCATGTTGACGCCGAGGTTAATAAACACCTGGGCGCCGAGCCACACCGCGATACCGAAAGCGAGATAAGCCTGATACTCGCGGCGCTTGTCGGCGGCCACGCCGGCGATCGCAATCGCCCGCCAGATCAGCATCCCGAACAGGCTGAGCAGAACGCAAATGCCAACCAGACCGAATTCTTCGGCAAACACCGCAAAGACAAAATCCGTATGCGCTTCGGGCAGGTAAAAAAGCTTCTGGACACTGTTACCCAAGCCCACACCAAACCATTCGCCGCTGCCAATGGCAATCAGCGACTGCGTCAACTGGAAGCCGGACCCGTAAGGGTCGGCCCACGGGTTGGTGAAGCCGGTCAGGCGTGCCAAACGGTACTCCGACGACAGGGCCAGCGCCGCCAGCACCAGGGCAACAGTCACACACAATATGCCGAAATAGCGCGCCGGTGCGCCGGCTACGAACAGCACGCCAAGCACGATGGCCAGCATGACCACCGCAGCCCCGAAATCAGGCTCCGCAAGCAGCAGCCCGCACACGCAGGCAACAATGAACATCGGTTTGAGCACGTCCATCAGACTGCGGTTTAACGTGTCGCGATGGCGCACCGCATAATGCGCGATATACATCAACAGCAGCAGCCGGGCGGGCTCAGAAACCTGCAGGTTGATGCCCGCTATCCCGATCCAGCGCTGCGCGCCATTCACCTCACGACCGACGCCGGGCACCAGCACGACCGCCAGCAGAAACAGCGCGATGAGTAACAATAGCGGCGCCAGCCGTTCCCAGTAATCGGTGGGGGTGCTCAGCATCAGCAAGCCGACGAACAGCCCGGCCAGCACCGCGACCAGTTGCTGCACGAGGTAGAAAAACGGCGATTCCATGGCATTGTCAGCCATTGATATCGAGGCCGAGGTCAGCATGACCAGGCCCACGCCCAGCAGAGCCAGCACCAGCACCAGCAGGCTCCAGTCGAGCGCCGCCCGCTCCGTCGCTGCGGCCCGCGCGCTCATGTGTGCAGCTCCGCAACCGCAGCCGCAAACGCGTCACCGCGAGCCTCAAAGTTGGCGTACATGTCGAGACTGCTGCAGGCGGGCGCGAGCAACACCGTATCACCCGGTGCCGCATACTCGGCTGCAATGCGCACCGCCATCGGCATATCCGCGGCCATTTTGACTTCTAGGCCCACCTCAGCCAGTGCCGCGGCCAGCACCGCCCGATCTTTGCCGAGCGCAACAATAGCGAGGACATCCTTGTCCTCTAAACACCGAGCCAGATCCTTTAGCTCTGCATTTTTTGCGTCACCACCGGCTATCAGCACCAAACGGCCATCAATCGCACTGATG
>JAZBOT010000057.1:0-3036 GCA_036351295.1 Gammaproteobacteria bacterium
AGCCACAGGCCCGCGCCGCCATCAGCACCAGCAGCGGGCGCAGGCGTTTGCCACCGCTGTTCACGATGTAGTGCGATACGCTGTTCACCAGCGCGACGTCGCTGCTGAGGTTCGCAACGATTTCGCGGTTGACGCCGGGCCAGTCGTCACCCAGCTGCGCGCGCGCGGCCTCGAGGTTAAACAACGTAGAAGAAGGCTTTACGAGTTCCATTATGGGCTTAATAATGCCCGTCATGCTGCGTTCTGTAAAACGTCTCGGTTGGTCGTTGCTGGTGTGCGCTGCGGCTGCCCCGGCGGCCCGTGCATTTAATGCCGATGCGCATCGCGTGGTCGGGCATGTTGCCGCCACTCAGGTTTGCGCCACCACTCTGGATACGTTGCGGGCGCTTGACCCCGAGCGTGATCTGGCAGCGGCAGGTACCTGGGCGGACGAGATTCGCGGGCTCGACGAGTGGGACCGGGCGCGTCCATGGCACTTCATTAATGTCCCCGACACGCGAACGGTCGCGGAACTGATGCAAGCGCAGCCTGAGGCGCGCAATGTCGTGTGGGCGATTGAGCGCTTTTCGCGGGTTCTGGCGGATACGGCCGCGAGCCCCACCGAGCGGCTCCAAGCCTACCGCTTTGTCGTGCATTTCGTGGCTGATGTGCATCAGCCGCTGCACGTGGGGCGGCAGAGCGACCTGGGCGGTAACCGCGTTAAGGTCGTGGCCCGGGGCGGGGCCCGGATGAACCTGCATCGCTACTGGGACGGCGCGGTCCTGGGCAGCCAATTGCGCCCGACACAGCGTTATGCGCAGCGGTTGGTGGCGGGCGCAACGCCCGGCGAGTTGCGGCGCTGGCGTGCCGGGGGGCCAGTGGAGTGGGCCGCGGAGTCACAGGCTTACCGCGCCGCAGTCTACGCTTTTGCCCCGGCAACTTCCGGGCAGCGTGTCGTGCTGGACGACGCTTATGGCATTAAAGCTAAAGAAATCATTGATTTGCGTATCCTGCAGGCAGGCGTGCGGCTGGCCGCCTTGCTGGACAAGCTGTTCTGCGCCAGTGCGGTACCCTAGCCGGGTTGCTTCTGCCCGGCGCACGGTAACCGTTGCGTACGCCGGGCTAAATCATTAGAATTCCCGCTCTTTTTCGGCGCATGCGCGTCGGGATCAGCTGCGGAGAAAAGCATGTACGCCGTATTCAAGACGGGCGGTAAACAGTACCGCGCCGCTAAAGGCGATAAGTTGAAGATCGAGAAACTCGATGCTGCCGAAGGCGACAGCGTGGAGTTCGACGAGGTTCTGCTGGTCGGTGAGGGTGATGACGTGAAGGTTGGTACCCCGGTATTGACGGGTAGCAAGGTCGCCGGCAAGGTGGTCGCCCAGGCGCGTCACAAGAAGATCGAGGTGATCAAGTTTCGCCGGCGCCAGAATTACCGCCGCACCCACGGACACCGCCAGCCGTTTACGCTGGTGGAAATTACCGATATCAGTTAGAGGAAACAGCCATGGCACATAAAAAGGCAGCCGGTAGTACCCGCAACGGACGCGATTCCGAGAGCAAACGCCTCGGCGTCAAGCGCTTTGGTGGACAGGCCGTGGTTCCGGGCAACATTCTCGTGCGCCAGCGCGGCACCCGCTATAACGCCGGTGAGGGCGTCGGCATCGGCCGCGATCACACGCTGTTTGCGACAGCAGAGGGCCGGGTCAAGTTTCAGCGCAAGGGCCCCAAGAACCGCATGTTCGTGAGCATCGAGCAGAACGCCTGAGGCGGTCTTTGTCGCCCAATATCAAAAGCCCCGCCAGCGCGGGGCTTTTTTGTTGGTGGCCCCGCGGCAGGTGCGGGCCGGGTTAAACTAATTCCCTGCAAAGTTGTCGATAACAATGCACATTCTCAAGAGGTCTGGACATGCGTGCATTCGTACTGATTTTACTGGCGGTGGTTGCCCAGACGGCGGCTGCGCAGGGTTCATGGATTCCGAAAAAAATAGACCGGGCCAAGACCTGGGAGAGCAGTTTTCAGCTGGTTTATCAAAGCGGCGAGACGCTCACCGGTCCGCGCGGCGCCAACGCCGAATTTGACGACGACTTTGGCTTCGGTTTCGGGCTGACCTATCACATCAACAACCACTTTTCGGTAGGCGGCGACTTCAACTTTACGACGCCGAGCTACGACGCCACGCTGATTGATGAGAACGACGAGCCCTTCAACCTGCGTGCCCGCGCCGACATTTTCACGGGGCAGTTCCGGGGTACGTATCACCTGCTGGAGGGGCCCGTGACACCGTATGTCGAGGGTGGTCTCGGTTGGACCTATATCGATTCCAACGTGACCGATCAGCCGCCGATTGTTGGCTGCTGGTTTGATCCCTTCTGGGGCTTCATTTGCGGCAGCTTCTTCGACACCTACAGCGACACCAGTTTTTCCTACAGTGCAGGCGTCGGCATGCGCTGGGACATCACGCCGGATATCGGCCTGCGCGGCGGGGTATCGCGCTTGCGCGTAGACCTCGACCGCGGCGGCAACTCGGATGTCGATGTGGGTAAAGTGGAGCTGCTCTGGCGCTTTTAGCGTGCGCCGGCTGCGGCGTGCCCTGACGGGCGACTACTGGTTAAAGACGATATTCAGTGTGTTGGGCTCGGCCAGCAGGTCGCGTCCGTATACGTGAATCGTGATGGCGCGCTGCAGGGTATCGTTGCCGATGCGATGCAGGTCATCGATGCCCGGGCGCACGCTGCCCAGCTCGCCCGGTCGCAGGCACAGCTTGGCCGTGCTGCGCAGGCCGATAGCGGCCTGTTCGTTTTCCCAGGTAGCGAAGTTTTCGCAAAACGGTCGGCCCTCGAAAACACCCAGCGCACCCCAGGCGGTATGGCCATGAATGGGCGTCACCTGGCCCGGCAGCCAGACCAACGCCAGAATGCTCATGCTGCCGTCGGGTGCCGCATACAGCAGGTGCCGCCGGTACTTGTCCGGGTCGCCCTGCTTGTGCTCGACGGCCAGCAGGCCGGCTTCGCAGATATAACCGCGCAGGAGCGCCTTGGCGGCGGCGGCCGCGCC